>NZ_PGTB01000117.1 GCF_002786325.1 Pseudooceanicola lipolyticus
GACGCGCTGCGCGACTGCCAGCCGCTGCATGACCTGACCCATGCCACCCATGCCGCCGGCTTCCTGCGGCCCGGCCAAGGCATCGTGCTGGCGCGCGAGGATGTCGGGCGGCACAACGCGCTGGACAAGCTGATCGGCGCCATGGCGCGGCAGGGGATCGACCCGCGCGCCGGCGCCTTCGTGATGACCAGCCGCCTGTCGATGGAACTGGTGCAGAAATGCGCCATCGCCGGCTGCCCGGTGCTGATCGCCGCCTCGGCGCCCACCGCCCATGCGCTGCGGCTGGCCGATCAGGCCGGGATCACCGTGGCCGCCTTCGTGCGCGACGGCCGATTCGATCTCTACGCCCACCCGTTCCGCATCGCCCCGGAGGCTTCGGATGTCGCCTGACAAGATGGTCTATATGGCCAATCAGATCGCCACCTTCTTCCAGTCGCAGCCGGGACCGGATCAGGCCGAACACGTCGCCGAGCACCTGCGCGACTTCTGGGAACCCAGGATGCGCCAGCAGCTCAAGACCTATGTCGCCGAGGGCGGCAAGGGGCTGAACGACCTGGTGCTGCGGGCGGTGCCGCTGCTGTAACCGGGCGCCGCGATCGGCGGAAAGATCACACCGCGCCGGCGCCGCGGCCCCTGCCCTTGCAAACCGCCCGCGCGCGCCCCACTTGCCGCCGAAGGCGCCGCAGATGGCGCAGGGAGGTCACTGGAATGCTGGAACATTGGGTGCCGCTGATCGCCGGGCTTCTGCTCCTGGTCGCGGGGGGCGAATTGCTGGTGCGCGGCGCGGTGCAGGCGGCGGTGCAGATCGGGATTTCACCGCTGGTGATCGGCCTGACGCTGGTGGGTTTCGGCACCTCGATGCCCGAATTGGTCACCTCGGTACAAGCGGGCCTCAGCGGTTCGCCCGGCATCGCCTATGGCAACGTCGTCGGCTCCAACATCGCCAATATCCTGCTGATTGCCGGCGTTTCGGCGCTGCTCTGCCCGATCCTGGTGTCGCGCGCGGCGCTGCGCCGTGACGCGGTGGTGATGGTGGTGGTGGCCATCGTCTTTGCCGGCCTTGCCGCCGTGCTGCCGATGACCCGGCTGCTGGGCGCGGCGCTGGTTGCCGGGCTGATCGGCTATATCTGGTTCGTGATCCAGCAGGAACGCGCCAGCGCCGAGGCCGGCGCTGTACATGACAAAAGCCAGGCCCTGTCCGAGGCCGACCCCGGCCTGAAGATGCCCAGGAAACGCCAGTCCCTGGTGGTGCCGTTGCTGATCGCCCTGGCCGGCCTGGTGCTGGTGGTGACCGGCGGGTCGCTCCTGGTTGGCGGTGCCATCGGCCTGGCGCGCGGCTTCGGCATTTCCGAAACGGTGATCGGGCTGACCATCGTTGCTGTCGGCACCTCGATGCCGGAACTGGTCACTTCGGTGATCGCGGCGCTGAAGCGCCAGGGCGACGTGGCCTTCGGCAACGTGGTGGGATCGAATATCTACAACATTCTCGGCATCGGCGGCACCACAGCGCTGATCGCGCCGTCGCACGTGCCGCAGGAAATCGTGCGCTTCGACGCGCCGGTGATGGTGGCGGTGTCGCTGCTGCTGATGCTGTTCGCCGCCACCGGCTTGCGCATCGCCCGGCGCGAGGGCCTGGTGCTGATCGCCGGCTATGGCGCCTATGTCTGGATGCTGTGGCCGTAACCGCAGGGCCATCAAAGCAAAACCGCCCCGGACAGGGTCCGGGGCGGCTGCAAAATCACAGAAACGCTGGCGCTTAGCCGCGCTCTTCCACAATCTCGACCAGATGCGGGATCGCGTTGACCATGCCGCGCACCGAAGGCGTATCTTCCAGTTCGCGGGTCTTGTTCATCTTGTTCAGGCCCAGGCCGATCAGCGTCTGGCGCTGCTTGGCGGGGCGGCGGATCGGGGAACCGATCTGCTTTACGACGATCGTCTTTGCCATGTCACGCTCTCCTTACGCTTCGGCGGCTGCCGCCTCGGCGGGGGCGTCGTCCCGCTTGGGCAGAATGTCAGCCACTTTTTTGCCGCGGCGCTGTGCAACCGAACGCGGGCTGGCTTCTTTCTTCAGCCCGTCGATGGTGGCGCGGATCATGTTATAGGGGTTCTGCGAACCCAGCGACTTGGACACCACGTCCTTGATGCCCAGCATCTCGAACACGGCACGCATCGGACCACCGGCGATGATCCCGGTGCCTTCCGGAGCGCTGCGCATCACCACCTTGCCGGCGCCGTGACGGCCTTCCATGTCGTGGTGCAGGGTACGGCCCTCGCGCAGCGGCACGCGGATCATCTGCCGCTTGGCCTGCTCGGTCGCCTTGCGGATCGCCTCGGGCACTTCTTTCGCCTTGCCCTTGCCAAAGCCCACGCGGCCTTTCTGGTCGCCCACAACCACGAGTGCGGCGAAGCCAAAGCGCTTACCACCCTTCACGGTTTTCGACACCCGGTTGATCGCCACCAGGCGGTCGGCGAATTCCGGGGTTTCGTCGCGATCGCGGCGGTTGCCCCGACGGTTTTCACGTTCTGCCATAAAGGCTCCTCTCAGTGTTGGCGCCCTGCGCCGCTGTTTCGATCACGGTGAGACCAGGCTCCCGGATCATCGGGGCGGCACGCCGCCCGCACTTGACTTGCAAAGGGCCGGTGCGCCAAGGCGCACCGCCGCCTTCAGATCTTCAGCCCGCCTTCGCGCGCGGCGTCGGCCAGGGCCTTCACCTTGCCGTGGAACAGGAAACCGCCACGGTCGAAATAGGCTTCTTCGACGCCGGCACTCTTGGCGCGCTCGGCAATCGCCGCACCCACCTTGGCCGCCGCCTCGACGTTGTTCTTGCCGACCACGCCCAGATCCTTCTCCAGCGAGGAGGCCGAGGCGAGCGTCACGCCTTTCACATCGTCGATCAGCTGAACGCTGATGTTCTTGTTCGAACGGTGCACGCTCAGGCGCAGCCGCCCGGCATTCACCTTGCGAAGCTTGTTCCGGACGCGCAGGCGGCGCTTCAGGAACAGTTGTCTTTTGCTGTTTGCCATCTGCTGGTCCTTACTTCTTCTTGCCTTCCTTGCGGAAGATATACTCGTCCTTATAGCGGATGCCCTTGCCCTTATAGGGTTCGGGTGCGCGCCAGGCGCGGATATTGGCCGCCACCTGGCCGACGAGCTGCTGGTCGATGCCTTCCACCACGATCTCGGTCTGCTTCGGCGCGGTCACCGTCACGCCCTCGGGCGCCACGAAATCCACGTCATGGGACAGGCCCAGGTTCAGTTTCAGCGTGGTGCCCTGCATCTGGGCGCGATAACCGACGCCCTGGATTTCAAGCTCTTTCTTGAAGCCCTCGGTCACACCCTTCACCAAGTTCGCGACCTGGGTGCGGGACATGCCCCACTGCTGGCGGGCACGCTTGGACTTGCCGCGCGGGTCGATGCGGACCAGGTTGTCCTCGACCGTGATGCTGACATCGTCGGTCGCGGTAAAGCTGCGGCTGCCTTTCGGCCCCTTCACTTCGACGGTCTGGCCCGACACAGAGGCAGTAACGCCGCTGGGCAGTTCGACCGGCTTTTTCCCAATACGAGACATACCGGACCTCCTTAGAATACGGTGCAGAGCACTTCGCCGCCGACATTGGCCGCGCGCGCTGCTGCATCCGACATCACGCCCTTGGGCGTCGAGACGATCGACACGCCCAGGCCCTGACGAACCTGCGGGATGTCCTTGACGCCCATGTAGACGCGGCGGCCGGGCTTAGAAACCCGCTTGAGCTCGCGAATGACAGGGGTGCCTTCATAGTATTTCAGGGCGATTTCCAGCGTCGGATGCCCGCGCTCGTCAGTGCCCGATTCATAGCCACGGATGTAGCCTTCGTCGGCCAGCACATCCAGAACCCAGGCACGCAGCTTGGACGCGGGGGTGCTGACGGTCGACTTGCCACGCAGTCCGGCATTGCGGATCCGGGTGAGCATATCTGCGATAGGATCGTTCATCGATATCTCTCCCTCACCAGCTCGACTTGACCATGCCGGGGATCTGCCCGGCGGAACCCAGGTTGCGCAGTGCAATCCGGCTGATCTTCAGCTTGCGGTAATAGGCGTGCGGACGCCCGGTGAGCTGGCAGCGGTTGTGCAGCCGGGTGGGCGAGCTGTTGCGCGGCAGTTTCGCCAGTTTCAGCGAGGCGCGGAACCGCTCTTCCATCGGCTTGGACTCATCGTTCACGATGGCCTTCAGCTCGGCCCGCTTGGCGGCATATTGCTCCACCAGGCGCTGGCGCTTCTTCTCGCGTTCGATCATTGCTTTTTTAGCCATGTCTCTCTCTCCGGCGCTTACGAGTTGAACGGCATGTTGAAATGCTTCAACAGCGCCTTGGCTTCCGCGTCGGTTTTCGCGGTGGTGCAGATGATGACGTCGATGCCCCAGACCTCGTCGACCTTGTCGAAGTTGATCTCGGGGAAGACGATATGTTCCTTGATGCCCATGGCATAGTTGCCGCGGCCATCGAAGGATTTGCCGCTGACACCGCGGAAGTCGCGGACGCGCGGCAGCGCGATGGTAATCAGGCGGTCAAGGAATTCATACATCCGGTCGCCGCGCAGGGTCACCTTGGCACCCAACGGCATGTCTTCACGCACGCGGAACCCGGCGATGGATTTCTTCGCCTTGGTCACCACGGCCTTCTGGCCGGCGATCGTGGTCAGGTCTTCCTGGGCCGACTTCGCCTTTTTGCTGTCGCGAACGGCCTCGGCTCCGGCGCCGATATTCAGGACGATCTTGTCCAGGCGCGGGATCTGCATGTCGTTCTGATAAGAGAACTCTTCCTTCAGCGCCGCCTTGATGGTGTCGCGGAAGGCGGTCTTCAGGCGCGGGGTATAATTGGCAGCATCAAGCATCGATCACGTCCCCCGTGGTCTTGGCAAAACGGACCTTCTTGTCGCCTTCCATGCGAAAGCCGACGCGGGTGGGTTTGCCGTTGGCATCAAGCAGCGCCAGATTGCTCAGCTGGATCGGCATCGCCTTGGGAAGGCGGCCGCCCTGGCTGGTCTGGCTTTGACGGGTGGCGCGGATGGCGATGTTGACACCCTCGACCACGGCTTTGCCGGCCTTGGGGTCAATCGAGGTCACGGTGCCCTCTTTGCCCTTGTCCTTGCCGGCCAGCACGACGACCTTGTCGCCCTTGCGGAGTTTCGCAGCCATCTCAGAGCACCTCCGGAGCCAGCGAAATGATTTTCATGAAGTTCTTGGCGCGCAGCTCGCGCACAACCGGCCCGAAGATACGGGTGCCAACCGGTTCGCCCGAGTTGTTCAGGATGACGGCGGCATTGCGATCGAAGCGGATCGCGGTGCCGTCTTCGCGGCGAACTTCCTTGGCGGTGCGCACGACGACGGCCTTGCGCACGTCGCCCTTCTTCACGCGGCCGCGCGGGATCGCTTCCTTGACCGAGACGACGATGATGTCGCCCACGGACGCATATTTGCGTTTGGAACCGCCCAGGACCTTGATGCACTGAACGCGGCGAGCGCCGCTGTTGTCAGCAACATCCAGATTGGTCTGCATCTGGATCATATGGTTACTCCCGACCTGTGGGGACCCGTCCCCAGGGTTTCGATGAAACCGAAAGGTGTCGCAGGCTTACGCCTCCAGCACCTCCCAGCGTTTGGTCTTCGATTTCGGTGCGCATTCGATGATGCGAACACTGTCGCCCACCTTGAACGTGTTGTTCTCGTCATGCGCCCGGTATTTCTTGGATTTCCGGATGGTCTTTTTCAGAACCGGGTGCGTAAACCGGCGCTCGACCTGGACCGTGACGGTCTGGGCGTTGGCGTCGCTGGTGACGGTGCCTTGCAGAATACGTTTGGGCATCTCTCAAGGCTCCTCAGTTTTCGCCGGCCGCAGCGGCGGCCTTTTCGTTCAGGATCGTCTTCACGCGGGCCGCATCGCGGCGTGCCGCCCGGATCTTGGCCGGGTTTTCCAGCTGGCCGGTGGCCTGCTGGAAGCGCAGGTTGAAGCTTTCCTTTTTCAGCTTGACCAGCTCTTCACGCAGCTGGTCAGGCGTCTTGTCACGCAATTCCTTGGCGTCCATCGCCTTTTTTCCTTTCAACATCACCGGAGAGCCCCGCAAGGGTCACCCTGATTCCGATGGAGTACGTGGATGAGCGGCCCGAATACAGCGGCAGGGACCATATGGCAAGCCCTGTCAGCCGGGTTTCGGGAAGAATGTGCGGGACGGCGCGCCATCGCCTCGGTCGTCCAGCCAGTCGTGCGGGGAAGCAACGATGCAAAGGTGCCCGCCCCGGCGGCAATCCGGCGCTGCCCGATGGCATTACGGACCTTGCTTGCGGGCCAGGCCAAATTCATCCCGACAGTCGCACCACTCAGCCCCAGGCGTAGTTGAAACTCACGCTGATCCGGTCCTCTTCCGACAGGTTCACCGGCACCTCGTGGCGCAGCCAGCTTTCCCACAGCAGCACCTCGCCCACCGCCGGCTTGAGATAGACAAAGCTTTTCAGCGCCTCGCCCACATCCTTGCGGCGCGGCGGCGCCGCCATCATCATCGCCAGCCGCGGATCCTCCAATTTCAGCGCACTGGTATCCTCGGGCATGGCGACGTAGGTGGTGCCGCTGATCACGCTATGCGGGTGGATATGGCTGGAATGGCTGCCGCCCTCGGGCAGGATGTTGATCCACAGATCCTCCAGCACCAGCCCCTTGTCGCCCAGGTCGAAGCCCAGATCCTCGGCAAAGGCGGCGACATGGGCATCAAGGCTGCGCACCAGCTCGGCAAAGATCGGAAACCGCCAGGGTAGATCGGTCAGCGAGGCATAGGAGGTATAACCGGGATAGCCGTTTTCTTCGCACCAGGCCTGCCCCGCCTCGTCATCCCCGGCGATGGAGTAGCACGAGGCCAGCAATTCCTGCGCGTCCACGCCCCTGCCTTGCTCGGACAGGGCGGCACGGTAGAGGCGGGTAACAAATAGCGAGTCGATCTTGGGCATGGCCTCCGCTTACCCCAGACGTCGAACCATGGCGAGGGGGCCCGGCCCTTACATTGGAGCCATCTATAATATGATCAACAACCTGAACGCCTGTCCCAGCCGGGACATCTGGGCCGAACAACGAAAAACCCCCGCCGATCGGATCGGCGGGGGTTTCTTTCTCTCAGGCGCGCCTCGACCGGTTTACCAGTCTTCGCGGACCACGATGCGGGTCTTCACCGGCAGCTTCATCGCGGCCAGGCGCAGCGCTTCGCGGGCGATATCCTCGCCAACGCCGTCGATCTCGAACATCACCCGGCCCGGCTTGATCTTGCAGGCCCAGTAATCGACCGAACCCTTACCCTTACCCATCCGCACTTCGGTGGGCTTGGAGGTCACCGGCGTGTCCGGGAAGATCCGGATCCAGACCCGGCCCTGACGCTTCATGTGGCGGGTCATTGCGCGGCGGGCCGCCTCGATCTGACGCGCGGTCACACGTTCGGGCTCCAGCGCCTTCAGGCCGAAGTGACCGAAATTCAGGTCCGAACCGCCCTTGGCCAGGCCATGGATGCGGCCCTTATGCTGTTTGCGGAATTTGGTGCGCTTTGGTTGCAGCATCTATCTTCCCTCCTCAGCGCCGGCCACCGGCGCCACGGGGGGCCGGACCGTCCTGAAGTTCCTGTGCCTTGCGATCACGCGCCTGCGGATCGTGCTCCATGATCTCGCCTTTGAAGATCCAGACCTTGATCCCGATGATGCCATAGGCGGTCGACGCCTCGACATGCGCGTAATCGATATCGGCGCGCAGCGTGTGCAGCGGCACACGGCCTTCGCGGTACCATTCGGTCCGGGCGATCTCGGCACCGCCGAGGCGACCCGCGACGTTGACCCGGATGCCGAGCGCTCCCATGCGCATCGCGTTCTGCACCGCCCGCTTCATCGCGCGGCGGAAGCTGACCCGACGTTCCAGCTGCTGTGCGATGCTCTCGCCCACCAGCGCGGCGTCCAGCTCCGGCTTGCGCACTTCAACGATGTTGAGGTGCAGCTCGCTGTCGGTCATGTTCGCGATTTTCTTGCGCAGCGTTTCGATATCGGCGCCTTTCTTGCCGATGATCACGCCCGGACGCGCGGTGTGGATCGTCACCCGGCACTTCTTGTGCGGGCGCTCGATGATCACGCGGGCCACGCCGGCCTGCTTGCACTCGTCCTTGATGAATTCGCGGATCTTGAGATCTTCCAGCAGAAGATCACCGTAATCCTTGGTATCGGCGTACCAACGGCTGTCCCAGGTGCGGTTGACCTGAAGGCGCATGCCGATCGGGTTGACTTTATTTCCCATCAGACTTGCTCCTCAACTTGACGCACTTTGATGGTCAGCTCCGAAAACGGCTTGATGATCCGGCCATAGCGGCCGCGGGCGCGCGGACGGCCGCGCTTCATCATCAGGTTCTTGCCCACATAGGCCTCGGCGACGACCAGTTCATCGACGTCCAGGTTGTGGTTGTTCTCGGCATTGGCGATGGCGGACTGAAGGCATTTCTTCACGTCCTCAGCGATCCGCTTTTTCGAGAAGGTCAGGTCGCTCAGCGCCTTTTCCACCTTCTTGCCGCGGATCATCGCAGCCACCAGGTTCAGCTTTTGCGGGCTGGTCCGAAGCATGCGCAGTTTTGCCATTGCTTCGTTGTCGGCCACGCGGCGGGGGTTCTTTTCCTTGCCCATGACTTACTTCCGCTTCGCTTTCTTGTCAGCGGCATGGCCATAATAGGTCCGGGTCGGCGAGTATTCACCGAACTTCTGACCGATCATGTCTTCCGTGACGTTGACAGGGACGTGTTTCTTGCCGTTGTAGACGCCAAAGGTCAGCCCCACGAACTGGGGCAGGATCGTCGAACGGCGCGACCAGATCTTGATCACTTCATGACGGCCGCTGTCACGCGCCGCCTCGGCCTTCTTGAGCACATAGGCGTCAACGAACGGGCCTTTCCATACAGAACGAGCCATATTTTAACGGCCTTTCTTCTTGGCGTGACGCGAGCGGATGATCAGCTTTTGCGACGCCTTGTTCTTGTTGCGGGTGCGCGCACCCTTGGTCGGCTTGCCCCACGGGGTCACCGGGTGACGGCCGCCCGAGGTCCGGCCTTCACCACCGCCGTGCGGGTGGTCGATCGGGTTCATCACGACACCGCGGACAGACGGGCGCACGCCCTTGTGGCGCATCCGGCCGGCCTTGCCGAAATTCTGGTTGCTGTTGTCGGGGTTCGACACCGCGCCGACGGTCGCCATGCATTCCTGCCGGACCATGCGCAATTCGCCCGAGGACAGCCGGATCTGGGCATAGCCACCGTCGCGGCCGACGAACTGGGCATAGGTGCCCGCGGCGCGTGCGATCTGGCCACCCTTGCCGGGCTTCAGCTCGATATTGTGGACGATGGTGCCGATCGGCATGCCCGAGAACGGCATCGCGTTGCCCGGTTTGATGTCCACCTTGGTGCCGGCGACCACCTGGTCACCCACGGCCAGGCGCTGCGGCGCGAGGATATAGGCCTGCTCGCCATCCTGGTATTTGATCAATGCGATAAACGCCGTGCGGTTCGGGTCATATTCGATCCGTTCCACGGTCGCGGCCATGTCGAACTTGGTCCGCTTGAAATCGACCACGCGGTAAAGGCGCTTTGCCCCGCCACCCCGGCGGCGCGAAGTGATACGTCCGGCGTTGTTCCGGCCGCCCGATTTCGTCAAACCCTCGGTGAGGGCTTTGACGGGGCGTCCTTTATACAGCTCCGAACGGTCGATCAGCACCAGCCCGCGCTGGCCCGGCGTCGTCGGCTTGTACGACTTGAGTGCCATGCTTTCTGTCTTCCGTTTAGCAAACGCAGGCCAATGGCCTGCTATGTGTAGGATGGAGAGCTCTCCACCCGCGTTATAGGGCCCCGAAGGTCCCCGGCTTGGATTTGTTCACCAGAACAAATGCAGAGCCCCGGACGAATCCGGGGCTTTGCGGATGGGGTCGTTTAGGGGATGGAGGGAGCGGGGTCAAGAGCATAGCCAAACACCACGAGCCCAAAGCAACCGCTTTGCTCGGACTGCGCGAGACCTCCTGTCACGTTTGACAAACTTTGCCAATCTACCTACCTTCCGGTCATGGCCACGATGAACGTCTCCCTCCCCGATCAGATGAAAGACTGGGTCGAAACCCGGCTGAAGGACGCCTCCTTCAGTAATACCAGCGACTATGTCCGCCACCTGATCCGGCAGGACCAGGAGCGGCAACAGGCCATCGGCGAAATCCAGGTCTTGTTGGACGAAGCAGAGGCGAGCGGACCGCCACGGCCGTTCGACTTCGATGCGTTTCTTTCGAAAATGCACAGGACGCATGGAGCGGAATAACCCGCTTCCCCTCGTCATCACCGCAACTGCCCTGGCCGAACTGGAGGCGATCTGGCGCTATAGCGCGCAGACTTGGGGGGTTGCGCAGGCTGATCGCTATCTCTCGGGCCTGAACGCCAGCTTTGGCCTGCTCTGCGAGATGCCCGAGATCGCGCGCGTGCGCAGCGAATTTACCAAGCCGACACGCGTCTACCGGACTGGCGAACACCTGATCTTCTATCGCGTGGAAGATGGCGCGCTGCGCGTTCTGCGCGTGCTTCACGCGCGGCAGAACTGGCAACGACTCTTCGATCCCGAATGAATGCGCCCCGGCCTGTCACCAGACCGGGGCGAATTCGCTAGCGTGCGTTTTTAACCCAGCAGGCCTTACAGCCCGGTGGTCACGTCGATCGTGTTGCCCTCTTCGAGCGTCACATAGGCCTTCTTGACGTCGTTCCGCTTGCCCAGCTGGCCGCGGAAGCGTTTCGCCTTGCCCTTGGTCACGGTGGTGTTGACCGCCTTCACCTTCACACCAAACAGCGCCTCGACGGCCTCTTTGATCTGCGGCTTGTTGCTGTCGATCGCCACTTCGAAGACCACCGCGTTCGACTCGGACGCCATGGTTGCCTTCTCGGTGATGACCGGCTTGCGGATCACATCGTAATGTTCCGGTTTCGCGCTCATTTCAGACGAGCCTCCAGTGCTTCGACCCCCGCCTTGGTGAGCACCAGGGTGTCACGCTTGAGGATGTCGTATACGTTTGCGCCCATGCTCGGCAGCACATCGAGGCCCTCGATATTGCGGGCGGCCTTGGCGAAGCTTTCGTTCACCTGGGCGCCGTCGATGATCAGGGCGCGTTTCCAGCCCAGGTTCTTGACCTGCTTGGCCAGGGCCCCGGTCTTGCCTTCGGCTTCGGCCGCCTCGATCACCACCAGTTCGCCCGCCTTGGCCTTGGCCGACAGCGCGTGGCGCAGGCCCAGCTTGCGGAACTTCTTGGGCAGGTCATGCCCGTGGTCGCGCGGGGTCGGGCCCTTGTAGATGCCACCCTTGCGGAAGATCGGCGCGTTGCGGTCCCCGTGGCGTGCGCCGCCGGTGCCCTTCTGGCGATAGATCTTCTTGGTCGAATAGCTGGTCTCGGACCGGGTCTTGACCTTGTGCGTGCCGGCCTGCGCCTTGTTGCGCTGCCAACGGACGACGCGGTGAAGAATGTCGGCGCGTGGCTCCAGCCCGAACAGGGCCTCGTCCAGATCGACGCTGCCGGCAGATCCGCCGTCCAGTTTGATCACATCGAGTTTCATTCCTCGCCTTCCTTCTTCTCGGCCTCGATTTCAGCCTCGGCCTCTTTCAGCGCGGCTTCCTCGGCGGCGGCCTGTTCGGCCTCGGCGGCCTTGCGGGCTTCTTCCTCGGCGGCTGCGGCTTCGGCTGCGGCTTCCTCGGCGGCACGTTTGGCTTCATCGGCGGCCGATTTCAGCGCGGCCGGCAGGATCGCGTTTTCGGGGAACGGCTTTTTCACCGCGTCCTTCACGGTGACCCAGCCCCCTTTCGAGCCCGGCACCGCGCCCTTGACCATGATCAGGCCGCGTTCGCTGTCGGTGCGCACCACTTGCAGGTTCTGCGTGGTGACCCGGACGGCGCCCATATGGCCGGCCATCTTCTTGCCCTTGAACACCTTGCCGGGGTCCTGGCACTGGCCGGTCGACCCGTGCGAGCGGTGGCTGATCGACACGCCGTGCGAGGCGCGCAGACCGCCGAAATTGTGCCGCTTCATCGCACCGGCAAAACCCTTACCGATCGAGGTGCCCGCCACATCGACGAACTGGCCTTCGAAATAGTGGTCGGCGGTGATTTCCTCGCCGATCTTGATCAGGTTCTCGGGGTCGACCCGGAACTCTGCCACTTTCCGCTTGGGCTCGACCTGGGCGGCGGCAAAATGGCCGCGCATCGCCTTCGACACCCGCTTGACCTTCGACGTGCCCGCGCCCAGCTGAACGGCGTTATAGCCATCCTTCTCGGCGGTGCGCTGTGCCACCACCTGCAGCTTGTCCAGCTGCAGAACGGTCACCGGCACCTGACGGCCGTCTTCCATGAACAGCCGGGTCATACCGACTTTTTTCGCGATCACTCCAGAGCGCAACATATCCCTGCCCTCCCCGCTTACGACTGCAGCTTGATCTCGACATCCACGCCGGCGGCGAGGTCGAGCTTCATCAGCGCGTCAACGGTCTGCGGAGTCGGGTCGACGATGTCGAGCAGCCGCTTGTGGGTGCGGATCTCGAACTGGTCGCGCGACTTCTTGTCCACGTGGGGACCGCGCAGAACGGTGAATTTCTCGATCTTGTTCGGCAGCGGGATCGGTCCGCGCACCTGAGCGCCGGTCCGCTTGGCGGTGTTCACGATCTCCTGGGTGCTGGCATCCAGCACCCGGTAATCGAACGCCTTCAGGCGGATACGGATGTTTTGGCTTTGAACGGCCATATCTTTTCCCTTTCACGGGCAATTCAGGTTGAGAGGAGGAACAACGACCATCGCCGCCCCTCGTCGAACCTTTTTGTCGGGTCGGAAGCTACCGAAGTAACTTCCGCTAGTTCCGGCTGCGGGCGTTCGCCGAATTACGAAATTCGACGGCCGCCCACCGGACGCGCAGAGCGCGCCCTTATTCGATGATCTTCGACACCACGCCGGCGCCGACGGTGCGGCCACCTTCGCGGATGGCGAAGCGCAGGCCGTTT
>NZ_PGTB01000118.1 GCF_002786325.1 Pseudooceanicola lipolyticus
AAGCTGGAGCTGCGGCGCCGGGCGCTGCAGGCCGGGGATCTGGACGGCACCGCGCTGTTCTATGCCGCCGACGAGGATGCGGCCGAGGACGCCCGCACCGCGACGCTGGCGCGGACTGCCGGCGCGCTGGTCAACGTGGTCGACAACCTGGAAGACAGCGACTTCATCACCCCGGCGATCGTCGATCGCGACCCGGTGACCGTGGCGATCGGCACCGAGGGTGCGGCTCCGGTGCTGGCGCGGGCGATCAAGGCGGATCTGGAGGCGCGGTTGCCGGTGACGCTGGGCGCGCTGGCGCGGATCGGCAAGGGCTTTCGCAAGATGGCCGAGGCGCTGCCGCTGGGCCGGCCCCGGCGCGATTTCTGGGCCGATTACTATTTCAACGCCGGTCCGCGGGCGATGGATAACGGCGGCGAAGACAGCGTGCGCGACCGGCTTGACGCGCTGCTGGACGATCATCTGGCGCGTCCGGCGCGGCCCGGACATGTCGCCTTTGTCGGTGCCGGCCCCGGCGATCCGGAGCTTTTGACGCTCAAGGCGCGGCGGGCGCTGGACAAGGCCGATGTGGTGATCCACGACCGGCTGATCAGCCTCGAGATTCTGGAACTGGCCCGGCGCGAGGCGATCTTGGTCGATGTCGGCAAGGAAGGCTTTGGCCCGTCGACGCCGCAGGGTGAGATCGACGCGCTGATCGTCGCGCATGCCCGCCAGGGCGCGCAGGTGGTGCGGCTGAAATCCGGCGATTGCACCGTGTTCGGCCGCCTGGACGAGGAAATCGACGCCTGCGACGCCGCCGGCGTGACTTGGCATATCGTGCCCGGCATCACCGCCGCTTCGGCCTCGGTTGCCGCCATCGGCCAGAGCCTGACCCGGCGCGGCCGCAACAGCGCGGTGCGGTTCCTGACCGGGCATGACATGCAGGGCTTTGCCGATCACGACTGGGCCCAGCTGGCCCGCCCCGGCGAGGTGGCCGCGATCTACATGGGCAAGAAATCCGCCCGTTTCGTGCAGGGGCGCCTGCTGATGCATGGCGCCGACCGTGCCACGCCGGTCACGGTGATCGAAAACGCCTCGCGCCCCGAACAGCGGGTGCTGGCCACCACGCTGGACGCCCTGCCCGCCGACCTGGCCGATGCCGAGATGCACGGCCCGGCGCTGACCTTCCTTGGCCTCGCCCCGCGTGCGGCGGCGGCGGCCGTTCCCAACCTGCAGAAAGAGTTTGCCTGATGCCCCGCCCCTTTACCCCCAAGGTCGTCACCGCCAATCACCTGCTGGAAGGCGACGTGATCTACCAGACCGCCGGCAATGAGTGGACGCGCGAACTGTCCGAGGCCGAAGTCCTGCGCGACGAGGCCGTTGCCAAGACCCGGCTGAGCTTTGCCGAGCAGCAGGCCGCCACCGTCGTCGGCGCCTATCTGGCCGACGTCAAGGTCGGGCCGCGCGGCCCCGAACCGGTGCATTTCCGCGAGGATTTCCGCCGCACCGGACCGTCCAACTATCACCACGGCAAACAGGCCGAGACGCCGCAGCCCCGGACCTGACACCGGGGCCTGCCCCGGCTTGATCGGGGCCGCCACGACCCAGAACGCATCCCGCCCATCGGGAGACGAAAAGGAACGCCAGAATGTACCGCTATAACGACTTCGACACCGCCTTCCTGGCCGAGCGCAACGCCCAGTTCCGCGCCCAGGTCGAGCGTCGGATCGACGGGTCTCTCACCGAGGACGAGTTCAAGCCGCTGCGCCTGATGAACGGGCTGTATCTGCAGCTGCACGCCTATATGCTGCGGGTGGCGATCCCCTATGGCACGCTGAATTCGGCGCAGATGCGCCAGTTGGCGCTGTTGGCCGAGAAGTGGGACAAGGGCTATGGCCATTTCACCACCCGGCAGAACATCCAGTACAACTGGCCCAAGCTGCGTGACGTGCCCGACATGCTGGACGCGCTGGGCGAGGTCGGACTGCACGCGATCCAGACCTCGGGCAACACCATCCGCAACGTGACCTCGGATCACTTCGCCGGTGCCACCGCCGAGGAAATCGCCGATCCGCGCCCGGTGGCCGAACTGATCCGGCAGTGGTCGACCGATCACCCGGAATTCCAGTTCCTGGGCCGCAAGTTCAAGATCGCCATCACCGGGGCCGCGCATGACCGCGCGGTGACCCGCGCCCATGATATCGGCCTGCGCATGGTGCGCCAGGGCGGCGAGGACGGGTTCGAGGTGATCGTCGGCGGTGGCCTGGGCCGTACCCCGATGATCGGCAAGGTGATCCGCGACTTCCTGCCCAAGGCCGACCTGCTGCCTTACCTCGAGGCGATCCTCAGCGTCTACAACCTGCTGGGCCGGCGCGACAACAAGTACAAGGCGCGGATCAAGATCATGGTGCACGAGCACGGGATCGACGATATTCGCGACCGGGTCGAGGCCGCCTTTGCCGAACGCCGCGCGGCGTTTTCCGGCATCGACCAGGAATTGCTGGCCGAGTTGGAGGCCGCCTTTGCGGCGCCGGATTTCCGGGTGGCGCCGGTCGATGCCTTCCAGGCCGCCTATGACAGCGATCCGCTGTTCCGGTCCTGGGCCGACACCAACCTGGATGCGCACAAGGCCGACGGCTATGCCATCGTCTCGATCAGCCTGAAGGCGCATGGTGAGACGCCGGGCGATGCCACCGCCGCGCAGATGCGGGTGATGGCCGACCTGGCCGAAACATACGGCCATGACGAGCTGCGCATCAGCCACGAGCAGAACGTGATCCTGCCGCATGTGCATAAATCCGACCTGCCGGCGCTGCATGCCACGCTGAAGCAGCACGGGCTGGCGACGGCGAATATCGGGCTGATCTCGGACATTATCGCCTGCCCCGGCATGGATTACTGCGCCCTGGCAACCGCCCGGTCGATCCCGATCGCGCAAGAGATCGCGACCCGCTTCGACGAGCTGAAGCTGGAGCATGATGTGGGGCCGCTGAAGATCAAGATCTCGGGCTGCATCAATGCCTGCGGGCATCACCATGTCGGCCATATCGGCATTCTCGGGCTCGACCGTGCCGGGGTGGAGAACTACCAGGTCACCCTGGGCGGCGACGGCACCGAAACCGCGGCGATTGGTGAACGTGCCGGGCCGGGCTTTTCGGCGGACGAGATCGTGCCGGCGGTGGAACGCCTGGTGCTGGCCTATCTCGACCTGCGCAACAGCCGGGACGAAACCTTCCTTGCCGCCTACAGCCGCCTGGGGGCCGCCCCGTTCAAGGCCGCGCTATATCCGGAAGCTCATGCCAATGCCGCTTGACCGGAAACCCCGGCCCGTCTTCGACGACGCCCCTGCCGTCGCGGTCGATCCCGCGCTGGCGGCGCGCGTTGCCGAGCTGAACGCGCGTTACAAGCATCACAGCGCCACCGAGGTGATGCATGGCGCCCTGAAGGATGCGGGCAAGATCGCCCTGGTGTCGAGCTTTGGCGCCGAATCCGTGGTTCTGCTGCACATGGCGGCGATCATGGACCGGTCGGTGCCGGTGCTGTTTATCGACACGCAGATGCTGTTTGCCGAAACCCTGGTCTACCAGACCGAGGTCAGCGAACGGCTGGGGCTGCGCAATGTGCAGATCATCCACGCCGCCGAGAGCGAGTTGAAGCGGCTGGATCCGGACCGCACCCTGCACCAGTTCGACACCGATGCCTGCTGCGACCTGCGCAAGACCGTGCCGCTGAACAACGCGCTGGCGGGCTATGACGGCTGGATCACCGGACGCAAGCGGTTCCAGTCGGGCACCCGCGCGGCGCTGGACTTTTTCGAGGTCGAGGCCGCCACCGGCCGGATCAAGATCAACCCGCTGGCGCATTGGGCGCCGGAGGATGTGAAGAACTATATGGAAGAGAACCGCCTGCCCCGGCATCCGCTGGTGGCCAAGGGGTATCCGTCGATCGGCTGCGCCCCCTGCACCTCGCCGGTGAAACCCGGCGAAGACCCGCGCGCGGGGCGCTGGCGCGATCAGGACAAGGACGAATGCGGCATCCATTTTGTCAATGGCAAGGTGGTGCGGACAGGAGCAGCGAAATGAGCATTATCGTAAAAGACAGCGGCTTTGCCGCCGATGACTGGGACGCCGAGTACACCCCGCTGGCCGAGGCGCAGGCCGGAACCGTGGTGCTGGACGTGCCGGCGGATGCCGATCCGCTGGACCTGGCCGAACTGATCGGCGCGGCCAGCATGATCCGCGTCGATTTTCCCAGCTTTGCAAACGGGCGCGGTTTCACCATCGCCCGGCGGCTGCGGTTGATGGGGTACCAGGGCCGCCTGCGTGCCCGGGGCCACGTGTTGGCCGATCAATATGCCATGGCCCGCCGCGCGGGATTCGACGAGGTCGAGATCAGCGAGGATCTGGCCGCGCGCCAGCCCGAGGATCAGTGGCTGGCGCGGGCAAACTGGCAGGCGCACAGCTATCAGGCGCGCCTGCGCGGCTAAGTCCCCTTTTCATTCCGAGCTGAATAGAAGATTACTCAGAGGCGCCGCATCCTGGACGGCGAAAACCGTATGACAGAAATGACCCCAGTGACCAAATCCGCGATCCAAGCCACTCCCGTCAAGACCCCGGCCCTGCCCGATGCCCAGACCGTCACCTCGGTCCAGCATTGGACCGACCGGCTGTTTTCGTTCCGGGTGTCGCGGCCGCAATCTTTGCGTTTCCGGTCGGGGGAATTCGTGATGATCGGCCTGATGGGCGACCCGGACCCGAAGACCGGCAAGCAGAAGCCGCTGCTGCGCGCCTATTCGATCGCCTCGCCGGCCTGGGACGAAGAACTGGAATTCTACTCGATCAAGGTGCAGGACGGTCCGCTGACCTCGCGGCTGCAACATATCCAGCCCGGTGACCAGATCATCCTGCGGCCCAAGCCGGTGGGCACGCTGGTGCATGACGCGCTGCTGCCGGGCAAGCGCATCTGGTTCTTCGCCACCGGCACGGGATTTGCGCCGTTCGCCTCGCTGCTGCGCGAGCCGGAGACCTATGAGAAATACGACGAGGTGGTGATCACCCATACCTGCCGCGAGGTGGCCGAACTGGAATATGGCCGCAAGCTGATCGAAGAGCTGAAGCAGGACGAGCTGATGATCGAGCTGATCGGCGCCGAGAACCTGGCCAAGATCCGCTATTACCCAACCACAACGCGGGAAGAGAGCCCCAAGATGGGCCGGATCACCGAGTTGCTGAAAGACGGCAGCGTGTTCCGCGACCTGGGGATCGAAACGATGAACCCGGAAACCGACCGCGCCATGGTCTGCGGCTCGCTGGGATTCAACATGGATCTGAAGGAAGTCCTGGAAAGCTTTGGCCTGCGCGAAGGCGCCAATTCCGATCCCAAGGAATATGTCGTCGAAAAGGCCTTTGTCGGCTGAGCGCCCGGGCGGCTGCCAAGGGCGGCCGCGCGGTCAAAACCGGTTTTGGTTGCGCTCGGGCTTCGGATCGAGCGCAAATACCGAGGCGTCGGGGATCGCCAGCCCCGTAAACAGCGCCAGGAACAGGCTGGCGGTCAGCACCGAGGTCTGTTCGAACCAGGGCACCATGCTGCCCGACACCGCATCGAAGGAATGGCCGAGGATGATGGCAAAGGCCATCACCAGCCCCATCAGCGCAACCACACCGGACATGTCGGATTTGGCCGCGCGCTTATGCGGCAGGCATTCGACGCAATAGGCCACCGCCAGCAACCCGACGCCGGTTCCGCGTGCCATCCCGTCGCCCGGAGACAGTTTCCCGAACAGCAGCGCGTCCAGCCCGCTGCCATTCTCGGTCACGATCACCATGTTCAGGCCGACCAGGATCACCACAAGCAGCAATGGGATCCGCACCCGCCACACGCGGTTGGCGGCCGTCATGTGGGCCTGGATCACCGCGATCGCGATCAGGCAGAAACAGGCGGCGGTGGTGGGCACCATGGCGGCATAGGTCGCCTTGACCCGCACCAGAACCTCCAGCCCGGCGCCCCAGCCAATCACCAGCACTGCCACCGACAGCAGCGCCACGCCCAGTGCCAGAGTGACCTGGATACGCCGGCGCCAGGTATCGATCAGCGCATGCATGTCAATTCGGGATTGGACGTAGACGCAGCCAAGATTGTCGGTTCCTCCACTGGTGCGTGTGACCATCCGCACCGCACCAGACTAGCCAAATACGGAAAAAAATTCCACCATTTCAACTCAAGCATGCTAAATTTCCTTAGCAAATGCACCAAAAGTGGATCGCGGGCCTCACAATCGATGCGGATCATGTCGGCGCCCCGCCCCTGGCTGAGAGGTCGGATGGCTGACGCCGAAGCCATGCAACCGCCGCGGTTTCCCTTGCGCGGAGCGCCGACGCCACGTCTGGCGCCCAAGTGCGGCAACAACCGCCGCCAACCTGTTGTCGCCGCGCATAATCGCTGCTGGCAAAGGCATTTGGAGCAGAATTGCGACTTGAACCGCCGCCGACCCAAGATTACGTTTGCGCTCCATAAATCACCATACAAGGAACGATTCCATAGCCCGCAGACCTCACAACGCGCCGCCCACCCGCGACACCGGCCCGCGCGTCAACGACAAGATCCGTGCCTCCGAAATCCGCCTGATCGGAGCGGAAGGTGAAAATATCGGAGTCGTCTCGCCCGACAGGGCGCTTGAACTGGCCGAACGGGCCGGATTAGACCTTGTCGAAATCTCGCCCAATGCCACGCCGCCGGTCTGCAAGATCATGGATTTCGGCAAGTTCAAATATGAACAGCAGAAACGCGAGAGTGAGGCGCGCAAAAAGCAGAAGGTGATCGAGGTCAAGGAAGTCAAATTCCGGCCCAACACCGACACGCATGACTATGACGTGAAGATGCGCAACGTCTTCAAGTTCCTGGAGAACGGCGACAAGGTGAAGGTCACCCTGCGCTTTCGCGGCCGCGAGATGGCGCACCAGAACCTGGGCCGCGAGCTGTTGGAACGGGTGGCCGAGGACACCAAAGAGATCGGCCGGGTGGAAAACTTCCCCAAGATGGAAGGCCGCCAGATGATCATGATGATCGGCCCGCTGCCCACTAAGGGCTGAGGCAAAGAGTCTTGCCCGTAAGGGCGCGTCCCGCATGGGGACACCGAAAAAACGGCTATCGGGATTTTCCCGGTAGCCGTTTGATTTTGGGCAACATGTTAGGCCGAGGCCAGTCAGCAGGTAGATCCGCTCGCAGGCCAAGCTGCGCAGTGGCTTCGCCGCTGGTCGGGCGTTGAAGTTCAAGGGCTGCCCCAAAACGCGGACAGCCCAGCAACAGCCGGCCTAAAGCGTTAGCCTGCCGCGGCCACCGCGCGTTTGGTCAGCACCCCGACCAAATGTGCGCGATATTCGGACGAGCCGTGCAGGTCGGCGATCATGCCCTCGGCGGGCAGGCTCAGCCCCTCGATCGCGCTGGCCGCGAAGTTGGAGGCCAGCGCCGCTTCGGCCTCGCTCCAGCGGAACACGCCGTCTTCCGACGCGCCGGTCACCGCGACGCGAACACCATCGGCGTATTTGGCGACGAAGACGCCGACCAGCGCAAAGCGCGAGGCCGGCTGTTCGAACTTCTGGTAATTGGCCTTTTCCGGGATCGGGAATTTCACCGCGGTGATGATCTCGCCCTCGTCCAGCGCGGTGGCGAACATGCCCTGGAAATAGTCGTCGGCGGCGATGTCACGGTTGTTGGTGACGATGGTCGCCCCCGACCCCAGCGCCGCGGCCGGATAATCGGCCGAGGGGTCGTTATTGGCCAGCGATCCGCCGATGGTGCCGCGATTGCGCACCGCCGGATCGCCGATCAGTGTCGCCAGCGCCGCCAGGGCCGGATAGGCCCCCGCCTCGCGCGAGACGGTGGCGTGGGTCGTGGCAGCACCGATGGTGACAACGCCGCCCTCCGACGACACGCCCTTGATCTCGTCGATGCCGGTCAGGCTGACCAGCGTGGTCGGCGAGGCCAGCCGCTGTTTCATCGTCGGGATCAGGGTCTGGCCGCCGCCAAGCGCCTGCGCCTCGTCGCCGCCAAGCGCGCTGATCGCATCGGCCAGCGTCGCGGGCTTTACGAACTCGAAATTATACATCTTGCGTCTCCGTTTCCTTGCACCGCGCGGTCAGCCCTGCATCGCCGCCCAGACGCGCGCGGGCGACAGGGGCATGTCGATATGAGTTATATCTTTACCAGCCGAGCGCAGCGCGTCCACCACTGCATTGACCACCGCGGGCGGCGATCCGATCGCCCCGGCCTCGCCACAGCCTTTCACCCCCAGCGGGTTGTGGGTGCAGGGCGTCTGGCAGGAATGGTCCACCTCGAAGGATGGCAGGTCATCGGCGCGCGGCATCGCGTAATCCATGTAGGAGGCGCTGAGAATCTGGCCGCTTTCGTCATAGATGCAACCTTCCAGCAGCGCCTGGCCGATACCTTGCGCCAGCCCGCCATGCACCTGGCCGTCGACGATCATCGGGTTGACGATATTGCCGAAATCATCGGCCGCAATCATCCGCTCGATGGTCACCTTGCCGGTTTCCGGATCGACCTCGACCTCGCAGGCATAGGCGCCGGCCGGATAGGTGAAATTGGCCGGATCGTAGAACGCGGTTTCCTCCAGCCCCGGTTCGAGATCCTCCAGCGGGTAGTTATGCGGCACATAGGCCGCCAGGCAAACATCGCCCCAAGCTACCGACTTGTCGGTGCCCGCGACGCTGAAGGCGCCATCCTTCAGCTCGATATCGCTTTCGCTGGCCTCCATCAGATGCGCGGCAATCTTCTTGGCCTTGTTGATGATCTTCTCGGTGGCGCGCACCATCGCCGAGCCGCCCACCGCCAGCGAGCGCGAGCCATAGGTGCCCATGCCCATCGGCGCATTGGCGGTGTCGCCATGCACGATCTCGACCATCGATTCGTCGATGCCGATCATTTCGGCAATCACCTGCGGGAACGCGGTTTCGTGCCCCTGCCCGTGGCTGTGGCTGCCGGTCATCACCACCAGACCGCCGGTGGCATTCACCCGCACCGTGGCGCTTTCGTACAGCCCGGCGCGCGCGCCCAGCTGGCCGACCAGGTTGGACGGGGCGATGCCGCAGGCCTCGATATAGCAGTTCACCCCCATCCCGCGCAGCTTGCCCTTGGCCTCGCTGGCCTTGCGGCGTTCGCCAAAACCGGCAAGGTCGGCCATCGCCTCCAGCTTGTCCATGGTGGCGTGATAGTCGCCGGTGTCATATTCCACCGCCACCGGGGTGGCATAGGGAAACTCGGTGATGAAATTCTGCCGGCGCAGCGCGATCGGGTCGATGTTCAGCTCGCAGGCCGCCTTGTCGATCACCCGCTCCAACTGAAAGGTCGCCTCGGGCCGCCCGGCGCCGCGATAGGCATCGACCGGCACGGTATTGGTGAACACCGCCTTGACGTTCACATAGATCAGCGGGGTCTTGTAATTCCCTGCCATCAGCGTGCCGTGCAGCCATGTCGGCACCGATGGCGCGAAGGTGGACAGGTAGGCGCCCATATTGGCATAGGTCTCGGTCCGGATCGCGGTAAAGTTATTCTCTGCGTCCAGCGCCAGTTCGATCTTGGTCACGTGGTCGCGGCCATGCGCGTCCGAGATGAAGGCTTCGGACCGCGACGCCGTCCACTTCACCGGCCGGTTGATCGCCTTGGCGGCAAAGGTACAGAACGCCTCTTCGGCATAGTGAAAGATCTTGGTGCCAAATCCGCCGCCGACATCCGGCGCGACCACGCGAAGCTTGTGCTCGGGGATGCCGAGCACGAAGGCGCCCATCAGCAGGCGGATCACATGCGGGTTCTGCGAGGTGGTGTAGAGCGTCGATTCATCGGTGGCGCGGCGATAATCGCCCACCGCGACGCGCGGTTCCATCGGGTTGGCGACCAGGCGCTGGTTCACCAGTTCCAGGGTGGTGACGTGCGCCGCCTCCTTGATCGCCTTGTCGACCGCCTCGCGGTTGTCTTCGACAAAGCCCCAATCATAGCAGAGGTTGCTTTTCAGGTCGTCATGCACCTTGGGCGCGCCGTCGGCCAGCGCCGCCTTCATGTTCATGACCGCCGGCAGTTCCTCGATATCCGTTTCGATCGCCTCGGCGGCGTCGCGGGCCTGTTCCGGGCTGTCGGCGACCACCGCGGCAATCGGATCGCCGACATGGCGCACCTTGCCCTGGGCCAGCACCGGGTGCGGCGGTTCCTGCATCGGTTCGCCGAACCGGTCGGTCACCTGCCAGCCGCAGGGCAGCCCGCCGACGCCTTCGAAATCCTTGCCGGTGAAAATGCGCACCACGCCGGGCATCTTTTCCGCCGCGCCGGTGTCCAAATTCTTGATCCGGCCATGTGCCACATCCGCGCGCAGGAAATGTACATAGGCCTGGCCGCGAATGTTGATGTCGTCGGTATAATTGCCGGTTCCGGTCAGGAACCGCAGATCTTCGCGCCGCTTGGTGCTGGCGCCGATACCATGATCCTTCGGCATAATTCGATCTCCTCCCTGGGATCGGTGCAGGCAGGGCCCGCACCCTCAATCGTCATCCTGTCCGGGTGCTCCTCCACCCGGGCCGGATCACTCCGCGGCGATGGCGGTGACGTCCTGACCGGATGCAGCCAAGATCGCCTTGACGATGTTGTGATAGCCGGTGCAGCGGCAGATATTGCCTTCGAGATATTCGCGGATCTCATGTTCGGACGGCTTGGGGTTTTCCTTCAGCAGCGCCGCGGCGGACATCACCATGCCGGGCGTGCAGAAACCGCATTGCAGGCCGTGATGGTCCTGGAACGCCTGCTGGATCACGTTCAGCGATCCGTCGGCATTGGCCTGGCCTTCGATGGTGCCCACCTCGGCACCCTCGGCCTCCAGCGCCAGCATGGTGCAGGCTTTCACCGCTTCGCCGTTCACATGCACCAGACAGGCGCCGCACTGGCTGGTATCGCAGCCGACATGCGTGCCCGTCAGGCTGAGCGATTCACGCAGAAACTGTACCAACAGCGTGCGGCCTTCGACCTCTCCGCTGACTTGCTTGCCGTTCACGACCATCGAGACTTGCGTCATGACGTCCTCCCTTGGATCTAGCTTGCTTGGGGGGAGTTTAAACACGACGCGTCGAGGTTGAGAAGCCGAAACCTCGCACTAATTCTGAGCAAAAAGTCGTAGAAACAAAAAACTTTATACGCTGGACGCCCAATTCGGGACCCGCTTGGGGCGGGTCGTTTTCGTTGGCGGAACCAGCCGGGATGAGTCAGGCGTAATCCTTCAGCTTCATGCCGGTCTCGTAATAGGTTGCTGCGATCGCCACCAATACCGATTCAAGCGCCTTGCCCACCGCGACCGCGTCATAGACGCCACCGACGCTGGTTGTGGCGCTGACCATCAGGTCGACCGCGACACCGAAGCGTTTCACCTTGGTGCCCGGCTGCTGCAGGCGCTTCATTTCGCTGCGGATGCGGATCACATCGTCCTCGGCCGTGGCCACCCGCTCGGCCAGCTTGAACGCATCCTCAACCACCGATTGCAGCTTTTTTTCGGCGCCCGGCAATTCCTTGAACAGGGCGCGCCAGTTCTGGAAATTCTTTTCCTTGCGCAGGTTGGCGATCAGCTTGTCATTCTTGTCGATCACCTTGGCAACGGCTTTTTGCAGCCCCTGGATCTTGACCGACATCATTGCCAGATGGCCTTCGATCTCTTTCAGATCGGCATTGGCCTTTTTCACCGTGGGCACCACGTCGATCCCGAGGACCGTATTCAGCGATTCAAGGGTGAATTCCCCCACCGCCTTGCCGCCCTTCATCTTCTTGCCGTCCTTCTCCGCGCGTTCGAACATTTTCTTCAGCGCCACCAGATAGGCGTCGAAGATCTGGATCTTCCTTTCCAGGCTCATGAACAGCGAGGTGATGTCTTTCACCAGCGCCACCGCCGAGCGCACGGTGCCGGCAATGGCCAGCGGCGTGGTGCCGGGCACCGCGATTCCGGCCGCGGCGATGCCGGTGCCGACCACCCCGGTGGTGATCGACACGCCCTTGTCGATCTTGTAGGCGCGCGCCATTTTCTCGTCGATGCCGATCTTGCGCAGCACCTGCGCCGGCACCTTGGTCAGTTCCTCGGACAGCTCCTTGGCGATCTGGTCCAGCAGCTGGGCCAGCGTCTTGCGGTCTTTCTTGGTCAGCGCGCCGTCGCGATGTTTGACAAAACCGTCGACCAGCGCCACCGACCGTTTGACGTAATCGTCGAACACCCGGTTCGACATCCGGTTCAGCAGCGCCTCGGCATTCTTGTCGCGCAGTTCGTCGACAAAGCCCGACATCAACTTGAGTTCGATATCCATGCGGCCGATCTGGTCGATCGGGCCTTCGTGGTTGATCTTGTCCTTCAGGTGCAGGCCGAAGGGTTTCTTGAACACGGTGGTCGGCGATTGGGTCAGCTTGGCGCGGCTTTTTTCGGCCATCGCCAATGCGCAGAGATCGCTGAGATTCTTATGCGCCTTGCGCTTGTCCAGCGGGTGGCGGCGATACTGGCTGTTGGCCTCTTTGGTCAGCGGATCGATCAGCGCGATCAGCCGGTCCAGCGCCGCGCGGTGGTCGATCACCGACAGTCCGGACTTGGTTTTCTTGACATCCTTGATGGCCTGGCTCATCGCCGCGAAATTCTTGGGCAGGTCTTTTGTCGGCCAGGCTGTTTTCCACCATCCGACAGATAACTGTGCGCTCATATCTCTATGTCCCGTTTCCTGTGGCCGAACCGGCAAAGGCATTCCGTGGCGTTAAGTAACGCCGATTCGGGAGCGTCTGGATATGACCAAGTTCACAAAGGCGGGGTCAGGACGGCGCCGCGCCGGAACGCGGCTGCGGCCGGGTCGGGATTTCCTTCAGCAACCCGCCCACCCCCATGCCGGCGATCTCGTCGGCGGTCGGGGCGACGCCGCAGGCGGCGCGTTCCAGCACCCAGTCGATCCCGCTGAGCGCCGGGGATCGGGCGCTGCCCGGCAGGCCGATCACGGTCTGAGCGCCGCGACGGCCCAGGAACAGCAGATTGCCCGGAT
>NZ_PGTB01000119.1 GCF_002786325.1 Pseudooceanicola lipolyticus
CAGCCCGGCGCTGGCCAGCACCACGCCGCCCAGCGCGGCGCTCAGCGTCACCAGCGGACCGTTCGCCTCGCCGGTCAGCGCCTTCATCACCTCGGCCACTTCCAGCGCATTGCCCAGCGCCGGGGCCAGCGGCTGGCTCATGTCGCTGATCACCGCGGTTGCCTTGCATCCCGCCGCCACCGCGGTTTCGGTCAGGGCCTGCGCCAGCGCCGCCGCCGCGTCCATCGACTTCATGAACGCGCCCGAGCCCACCTTGACGTCCAGCACCAGCGCATCGGGCGACGCCGCCAGTTTCTTGGACAGGATCGAGGCGGTGATCAGGTCCAGGCTTTCCACCGTCGCGGTCACGTCGCGGATCGCATACAGCCGACGGTCGGCCGGGGCGATATCGGCGCTGGCGCCGACAATGGCGCAGCCCGCCTTGGCCACCAGCTCGTGCAGCCGGTCCTGCGGCACCGCTGTGGTGACACCGGGGATTGCCTCCAGCTTGTCCAGCGTGCCGCCGGTATGGCCCAGCCCCCGGCCCGAGATCATCGGCACATAGGCACCGCATTCGGCCAGCGCCGGGGCCAGCAGCAGCGACACGCAATCGCCCACGCCACCGGTGGAATGCTTGTCCAGCACCGGGCCGTCCAGCTTCCACTCCAGCACCCGGCCACTGTCGCGCATCGCCAGGGTCAGCGCGGCGCGCCCCTCGGTGCCCAGGCTGCCCATGCAGACCGCCATGGCAAAGGCGCCCGCCTGGGCATCGCTGACGCCCTGATCGGCCAGCCCCTGGGCGAACCAGCGCAGTTCGTCGCCCGTGGGCACCTCGCGCCGCCGCAGCCTGGCGATGATCGACCGTGCGTCCATACCCGGCCTAGACCCCGGCCATATGCGCGCTGCCAAAGGCGCCCGGCAGCAGCGCGGCGATGGTGGTCACCTGTTCCGCGCCCGATGTGGTGGCCAGCGTAACCTTGACCTCGCCCTTGCCGAATTCGGCAAGTTTCTGGCGGCAGCCGCCACAGGGCGGCACCGGCGCGGGCGACTCGGCGATCACATAGACCTCGGTCAATTCGGTTTCGCCGGCCGCGACCATGGCGGCAATCGCCCCCGCCTCGGCGCAGGTGCCTTCCGGATAGGCGACGTTTTCGACATTGCAGCCGGAAAAGATCCGCCCCGAAGCCGCACGCAGCGCGGCGCCGACCTTGAAGTTGGAATAGGGCGCATAGGCGTTTTCGCGCACCGCGCTGGCGGCGGTTTTCAAATCGGTCATCCGGCACAGCCCCTCATTCTGGAACCTATACTGTTTCAGCGCCACGGGCCGGGATGCAAGAGGAACATTTCCCGCCCCCGGCGGTTGAGCCAGTGAATGCCCGCGAGACAGGAGGCAATCATGGCACATGCACATACCGATACCCCGATCCCGCCGCGCGGCGACCAGCAATCGGTCAGCGAACATACCGAGGCGCAGTTGCAGCGCCTGTCCGACCGGCTGGGGGTGCCGCTGCACGGCGATCTGACCGAGCGCGAGGCGCGCCGGCGCATCATCATGCTGCGCGAGGCGGAAAACCGCTAACGTTCAGTCGGCCAAGGTGGTCTTGAACACCCCCGGCAGGGACACTTCCAGCAATTCGACATCCGCGCTCGGCTCGGCCAGGCGCGTCTTCATGCCCGGCGGGATTACGAAAGCGTCCCCCGCGGTCAGGCGATAGGGTTCTTTACCCTCGCCTTCCAGGGTCACCTCACCCTCCATCACAAAGGTGAACAGAATATCGGTGTCATGCGCCGCCCAGCGCGGCGCGCCCTCGCCGCGGCGCACCACCTGCACGCCCGCCACCCCTTTGGTATTGGCGGCGATGGTGGTGTCGCGGCTGCGATAGCCGGGCAACCGGAAGGGGTGCCATTCGGCGGTTTTGGCCTTGTTGAACACGAAGCGCTGGCCCTGCCATTCCCGATCGGGGCGCAGGGTTGGGGTGGGCAGTTCCATCTCGTGATCGATTTCGGTGACATGTTCGGCCGGCACGCCGATCTCGATCACCTCGACATTGTCGCTGGCCTCCAGCACCCGGTGCCGGATCTCGGGCGGCTGGATGAAACAGTCACCGGCGGTCAGGCGCATTTTCGGCCCCTGGTCCTCGTAAACCACGTCGACCCAACCGCGATAGCAGAAGATCAGCTGAAATCCGACCTTGTGGAAATGCACCATGTCAGGCACCGGCCCGCCATCGGGAATGCGGATATGGCTGGCAATGATCGATCCGCCCAGCCGGCTGGGAATCAGATCACGATACTGCATACCGGCGCGGCCGATGATCCACGGCGCCTGGTCGGCCAGCCGCTTGACCACGAAGGCATGTTGCGTCTGCGGCAACAGCATCGGCGGGTTGCGCTCGTCGATTTCAACCGTGGTGCCATTCGGCGCCGTCAGCCGCCGCGCCCCGTTGGCAAAGCCGTCGGGATCGTCGGTGAGGATGCGGATGGTGCCCGGCGGCTCGGACGCGCCGTTTTCCACCCGCACCCGCAATCCGTGCCCGGAGAACACCGCCACCTGCGGGTTGTCGGCCGGATAGATCATGTCCAGCCGCATTCCCAAGGTTTTGGTGAAAAACGGCAGATCATCGCGCAATTCGGTGGTGGGCAGGCGCATCTCGGCGATGGTTTCGGTCATTGCGCAATCCTTGTGAAAACGTAGTAAAACAGTGACCAAAGCGTGCAAAAGATGCAAGCGCCGCGCGCTGACGGGGAGACAGCGAAAATGACCCATTCCATGCCCCGAAAAAGTAGTTTAATGCTAAACTAAAATCCTGAGGAGGGGCAAAACGTGTCTGACAACCAGGGCCTGCGCCAGTCCGCGCTAAACTACCACGCGCTTCCGAAACCCGGAAAGCTGGAGATCCGCGCCACCAAGCCGATGGCCAATGGCCGCGACCTAAGCCTGGCCTATTCCCCCGGCGTGGCCGAGGCCTGCCTGGAGATCCGCGACGATCCCACCACTGCGGCGCGCTATACCGCGCGTGGCAACCTGGTGGCCGTGGTCTCGAACGGCACCGCGGTGCTGGGCCTGGGCAATATCGGCGCGCTGGCGTCCAAGCCAGTGATGGAGGGCAAGGCGGTCCTGTTCAAGAAATTCGCCGGCATCGACTGTTTCGATATCGAGCTGGACGAGAAGGACCCTGAAAAGCTGGCCGATATCGTCTGCGCGCTCAGCCCCACTTTCGGCGCCATCAACCTGGAAGACATCAAGGCGCCGGACTGTTTCATCGTCGAAAAGCTGTGCCGCGAGCGGATGAATATCCCGGTGTTCCACGATGACCAGCACGGCACCGCCATCGTGGTCGGCGCCGCGGCCAAGAATGCGCTGCACGTCGCCGGCAAGGCCTTCGAGGATATCAAGATCGTCTCGACCGGCGGCGGCGCGGCCGGCATCGCCTGCCTCAACATGCTGCTGAAGATGGGGGTGAAACGCGAAAACGTCTGGCTATGCGACATTCACGGTCTGGTCTACGAGGGCCGCGCCGAGGACATGAACCCGCAAAAGGCCGCCTTTGCCCAGGCCACCGATCTGCGCACTCTGGATGACGTGATCGACGGCGCCGACCTGTTCCTGGGTCTGTCCGGGCCCAATGTCCTGACCCCGGAAATGGTGCAGAAAATGGCCAGCCGGCCAATCATCTTCGCCCTGGCCAACCCCACGCCCGAGATCGTACCGGACGCGGCGCGCGCGGTGGCGCCGGACGCCATCATCGCCACCGGGCGCAGCGATTTTCCCAACCAGGTCAACAACGTCCTGTGTTTCCCTTTCATCTTCCGCGGTGCGCTGGATGTCGGCGCGACCGAGATCAATGACGAGATGAAGCTGGCCTGTATCGACGGCATCGCCGAATTGGCCCGCGCCACCACCAGCGCCGAGGCCGCCGCCGCCTATCGCGGCGAACAGCTGACATTCGGCCCCGACTATCTGATCCCCAAGCCCTTCGACCCGCGCCTGGTCGGCATTGTCTCCTCCTCGGTGGCGCGCGCGGCGATGGATAGCGGCGTTGCCACCCGCCCGATTGCCGACCTCGAGGAATACAAGGCCAAGTTGAACCAGACGGTGTTCAAATCGGCGCTGCTCATGCGGCCGGTCTTCGAAGCCGCCGCCGTTGCCTCGCGCCGGATCGTCTTTACCGAGGGCGAGGACGAGCGGGTGCTGCGCGCGGCGCAGGCGATCCTCAAGGAAACCACGGAAACCCCGATCCTGATCGGCCGCCCCGAGGTGATCGAACAGCGCTGCGACCGCTTCGGCCTGAACATCCGGCCCGGTCAGGACATCGAGATCGTCAACCCTGAGAACGATCCGCGCTATTACGATTACTGGACCTCCTATCACGAGCTGATGCAGCGGTGCGGCGTCACCCCGGATCTGGCCAAGGCGATCATGCGCACCAACACCACCGCCATTGGCGCCATCATGGTGCATCGTGGCGACGCCGACAGCCTGATCTGCGGCACCTTCGGCGAATATCGCTGGCATTTGAACTATGTCAGCCAGGTGCTGGCCAAGGACGGGCTGCGCCCGCAGGGCGCGCTGTCGCTGATGATCCTGGAAGACGGCCCGCTGTTCATTGCCGATACTCATGTGAACCAGCTGCCAACCCCCGAACAACTGGCAGAAAACGCCATCGGCGCCGCCCGGCATGTGCGCCGCTTCGGTCTGGAGCCGAAAATCGCCTTCTGCTCGCAATCCTCCTTTGGCAACCAGGCCGAGGGTTCGGGCAAACGGATGCGCGCCGCGATCGACCTGCTGGATGCCGAAACGCGCAATTTCTGCTACGAGGGCGAGATGAATGTCGACGCCGCACTCGACCCCGAGCTGCGCACCCGGATCTTCCCCAATTCTCGGATGGCAGGCGCGGCCAATGTGCTGATCTTCGCCCATGCCGACGCCGCCTCGGCGGTGCGCAACATCCTGAAAATGCGCGCCGGCGGGCTGGAGGTGGGGCCGATCCTGATGGGCATGGGCAACCGCGCCCATATCGTCAACCAGTCGATCACCCCGCGCGGGCTGCTGAACGTGGCCGCCATCGCCGGCACCCCGGTGGCGCAATACGGCTAATCTCGAGGCCGCCGACCGACGCAAAAGAAAACTCCGCCGCGCGAGGGCACGCGGCGGAGCAACGTTGGGAAAAAGATTACTTCTTGGTTGTGCCGGGTTTCGACGGCTTCGCCTTTTTGTCGCCCATGGGCGTAGACCTTCTGAAATACGAGGCGGTGAGATACCGCCCCTGAGACAAAACCTAGCGGCCAAATCCGGTGATTTGGCAAGCGAGATTGCGGTTGTAACGAAAGATGTGATCACAGGTGTCTCGGCGCCTGAACCGGGCGCGCGACCGCCCCGATTCTGCTAGGGCCATGGCCTGCCCTGAACCGCCGGCAACGCCTTGAATTTGCAAATCCGAGCTCAACAAAGGCCGAAATTTGCAGCCGATATGGGTTTTGCAAAATCGCCCCAAATAAAGCGCGCATCTATGCAAAGAATTTGCGCCACTCTGTCGCTGAACGGGCCAACCCGCTTGCCCGGCGGCGGCCCGGGCCTTACCACCGGTGCAGGGAGAAGGAGGAGCATCAATGGGCTATAGCGACGTCTACCAAAGCTGGAAAGCCGACCCCGAAGCCTTTTGGATGGCGGCGGCCGACAGCATCGATTGGGTGCGCAAGCCGATCCGCGCACTGAACCCGGACAAGGCGCCGCTGTATTCCTGGTTCGATGACGGGCTGGTCAACGCCTGCTGGAATGCGGTGGACCGCCATGTCGAGGCGGGGCGCGGCGCGCAGGTGGCGCTGATCCATGACAGCCCGGTCACCGGGACACTGCACAAGATCACCTATGCCGAGTTGCGCAACCGCGTTGCCACACTGGCCGGCGCGCTGCGCGACAAAGGCGTCGAAAAGGGCGACCGCGTGATCATCTATATGCCGATGGTGCCCGAGGCGATCGTGGCCATGCTGGCCTGCGCCCGGCTGGGCGCGATCCATTCGGTGGTGTTCGGCGGGTTTGCCGCCAACGAGCTGGCGGTGCGGATCGACGATTGCAAACCCAAGGCCATCATCGCCGCCTCCTGCGGGATCGAACCGGGACGGGTGGTGCAGTACAAGCCGCTGCTGGACGGCGCCATCGACCAGGCCGAGCACAAGCCCGAGTTCTGCGTGATCTTCCAGCGCGAGCAACAGGTGGTGCCGCTGGAAGACGGCCGCGATGTCGACTGGCACGGCTTTCAATACGGGGCGGCCCCGGCCGATTGTGTTCCGGTCGAAGGCAGCCACCCGGCCTATATCCTCTATACCTCCGGCACCACCGGCGCGCCCAAGGGCGTGGTGCGGGCCACCGGCGGGCACCTGGTGGCGCTGAACTGGACGATGAAAAACGTCTATGACGTCGAGCCGGGCGAGGTGTTCTGGGCCGCCTCGGATGTCGGTTGGGTCGTGGGCCACAGCTATATCTGCTATGGCCCGCTGATCCACGGCAACACCACCATCGTGTTCGAGGGCAAGCCGGTCGGCACGCCCGATCCCGGCACCTTCTGGCGGGTGATCGCGGACCACAAGGTCAAAAGCTTTTTCACCGCCCCCACCGCCATCCGCGCGGTGAAAAAGGAGGATCCCAAGGGCGAACTGGTCGGCAATTACGACCTCTCCTCGCTCAAGGCGCTGTTCCTTGCCGGCGAGCGGGCGGATCCGGACACCATCGAATGGGCCCAGCGCATCCTGAACGTGCCGGTGATCGACCACTGGTGGCAGACCGAGACCGGCTTTGCCATCGCCGCCAACCCGATGGGGGTGGAAAAGCTGCCGGTCAAGATCGGCTCGCCCTCGGTGGCGATGCCGGGATATGAGGTGCAGATCCTCGACGAGGCCGGGCACCCGATGAAACCAGGCGAACTGGGCGCCATCGCCATCAAGCTGCCGCTGCCGCCGGGCACCCTGCCCAACCTGTGGAATGCCGAGGACCGGTTCCTGAAATCCTACCTCACCACTTTTCCCGGCTATTACGAAACCGGCGATGCCGGGATGGTGGACGAAGACGGCTATCTCTACATCATGGCGCGCACCGATGACGTGATCAACGTTGCCGGGCACCGCCTGTCGACCGGCGCGATGGAGGAGGTGCTGGCGGCGCATCCCGACGTGGCCGAATGCGCAGTGATCGGTGTGGCCGACGATCTGAAAGGCCAGGCGCCGCTGGGCTTGCTGATCCTGTCCAAGGGCGTGAACCGTCCGCACGAAGAGATCTGCGGCGAATGCGTGACGCTGGTGCGCGAAAAGATCGGCCCGGTGGCCGCCTTCAAGCGCGCGGTGGTGGTCGACCGCCTGCCCAAGACCCGCTCGGGCAAAATCCTGCGCGCGACCATGGTGAAGATTGCCGACAATCAGGACTTCAAGCTGCCCGCCACCATCGACGACCCGGCGATCCTGGACGAGATCCGCGCGGCGCTGCAATCCATCGGCTACGCCAAGGGTTGATGCGGCGCCCCGGCTGACTGCCGGGGCGTTTGCGTCTAGGCCGCCGTGACCACATAGGCCTGCATCGGCGCGGAGACCGCGCCGCTGCCGAACCGGTCGCGGATGTCCTGGGTGGCGGTCTCGATCACCCGCTGCACCAGGTCCTCGCCATGCGGGATAAGCTCTCCGAACATCGGCGTGCCCCGCGTCAGCGCGATGGCCGGGTGCGACGCCTCCTGCGCACGGCTGGTCAGGGTCAGCTTTTCGATCTCGCAGGTCTCGAACCCGGCCGCCATCAGTTCGGCGCGCAGCGTGTCGGGGTTTCCATGCCCGTGCGGGGTGCGCGCCATGAATTGCGGCGGAGCCTCGGGCAGCAGCCGGCCCGCGGCGCGAAACACGATATCGGCAAACACGTTTTCCTCGATCCGGTCCCAGACGTTGAACAGGAACCGGCCGCCCGGCCGCAGCACCCGGCGCGCCTCGGCATAGCCCTTGACCCGGTCGGGGAAGAACATGACCCCGAACTGGCAGCACACCGCGTCAAAGCTGACATCCGGAAATGGCAGGTCCAGCGCATCGGCCACCTGCCATTCGATCCGCGCCTCGCCGCCCTGCTGCCGTTTCGCCTGCTCCAGCATCGGCGGGTTCAGGTCGGTGACCACGAACCGGGCCTCGGCCGGCAGCAGCGGTGCCAGCACGCGGGTAACCGCGCCGCTGCCCGCCGCGGTTTCCAGAACGTCGCGCACCGGGGCCGCCACCACCCGCCGGGCGAGGTCCGCGGCATAGGGTGCGAACAGCATCGGCACCATGTACTTGTCGTAGATTTCCGGAATTGCCCCGGCGAAGGTCTTGTCATTCGCGCGCATGTCCAAACCTCCACGGCGCCCAATAGCGCGACCCTAGCAGATTCTCGGGCCCCGCGCAGCGTCCATCGCGGCAATCAGCGCTTGGCATTCCCGATCCGTCACGCCAAGGTCGCCGCGGGAGTACTGACATGACACAAGACACACTCTGGCGCCTCAGCGCCACGGAAACGGCTGCGCGCACGCGCACCGGAGACCTGACCGCCGAGGCGGTGACCCAGGCCGCCATCGGCCGGATGAACGCGGTGAACCCGGCGCTGAACGCCGTGGTCGAGGATCTGGGCGCCGAGGCGCTGGAGCGCGCCCGCGCGCTGGACAAGGCCCGCACCGCCGGCCAGTCCACCGGCCCGCTGCATGGCGTGCCGGTGACCATCAAGATAAACGTGGACCAGGCCGGCCACGCCACCACCAACGGGGTCGCCGCGCTGAAAGACGTGATCGCCCCCGGTGACGCCCCGGTGGTCTCGAACCTGCTGAAAGCGGGCGCGATTGTGATTGGCCGCACCAACACGCCGGAATTCTCGTTCCGCGCCGATACCGACAACCCGCTTTACGGCCGCAGCCACAACCCCTGGGGCAGCCACATCTCGCCCGGCGGGTCATCCGGCGGCGCCGGCGCGGCGGTGATGGCCGGGATCGGCGCGCTGGCCCATGGCAATGATATCGGCGGATCGCTGCGCTTTCCGGCCGCCGCCAATGGCGCGGTGACGGTCAAGCCGGGGCTGGGCCGCGTCCCCGCCTATAACCCCAGCCAGACGGTGGAACGCGGGATGCTGGCGCAGTCGATGTCGGTGCAGGGGCTGATCGTGCGCGCCGCCGAGGATCTGCACCTGGCCATGCCGGCCACCATCGCCCCCGACCCGCGCGACCCGTTCCACATCCCGCTGCCCTGGCGCGGCGAGGCGCCGGCAGCGCCGGTCAAAGTGGCGTTTACCAAAACCACCTTCGGGTTCGACCTGCACCCCGAAGTGTCCAAGGCGCTGGATGCGGCGCGCGAGGCGCTGGCCGATGCCGGCTATGTCGTCGAAGAGGTCGAGCCGCCGATGGAAGATTGCGCGCTGGACGGCTATCGCGCGCTGCTGGGCGAGGTAAAGGCGCTGATGGGGCCCGATATCCGCGCCCATGGCTCGGACACCATCCAGGCGATCTTTGACGAATATTTCCGCCAATTCCCGCCCTTCGAGGGCGACGAGCTGCTGGCCATGATGGCGAAACGGTCGCATTACGCGCGGCAGTGGTCGCTGTTCCTGGAAGACTATCCGCTGGTGCTGACCCCGTTCCTGCCGCAGCCCTTCTTCCGCCCCGACCGCGACACCGAAGGCGCCGCCGGCGTGCGCGAGGTGCTGGGCGCGGCGCTGTGGTCCTATTCGATGAACTTCCTCGGCCTGCCCGCCGGCAACGTGCCGGCGCGGCTGGCCGACCTGCCGACCGGTCTGCAACCGATCAACGTGCAGATCGTCGGCCGCCGCTGGCGCGAAGACCTGGTCACCGATGCCTGCATTGCCGTCGAAACCCGCATCGGGCGCATGTGCGACCGCCTGTGGGAGATGATGGGGTAAGGCGGGTCCCTGCCCCGCGCCGCGCACCGGGTCTGCTCCGCGCCCCCGGCGCGGCGACCCGGGCAACAAAAAATTGCGGGCGCCGGTAAATCCCGGCACCCGCAGATCGCGGATTGAAAATGCCTGGTCAAATACAGCTTCGGGAAGGGGAAGAGACCATCCGAAGGGCTGTAATTGCAGCCGGGTTCTGTATGGCACGACCCCGGCCCGTCGTAAGTGAACTGCTTCACCGCCCGGTGAGTTCCCGACCATTTTTTGCAATCTTCGGATCGGCGGCGGCGTCATATGTCGCGACCGGCGGAAATCGGCCCAGCCGGCGGCGCGACGCTTGCCCGAAAAGGCAAGGCGCGGCATCCTCTGCGCGCAGAAATTACGGGCGCGGGGTTGGGGCCCCACGCCCGCAGACAGAACCAGTAAAAAAACACCGCATCAATCGTAACCACACTTTCCGGCACACATGAAACCGAACCGGAAGGCCGAGAATACAGCCAACTGCCTTTTGCACTACGCGCTTGCCTAGGTAAGTAACCCGGATCACAGTTCTATGAAGATCGTGAAGTTATGCACAAGAAAATGCGGGCGCAGAGTAGCGGCTCCACGCCCGCAACTTGCCGCATAACATGCATGGTTGTTACATCACGCGATGACGTGAACACTCGTACCCACCAAGCCGCCGCAGCGGCTGGAGTAATATACATACTCACATCGGCGTATGCAGCAGGTGATCCGGGTTACACGAGAAATTGAACGCGCCCCCGGCCGGGCTAGGTGAACTGTTCCGAGATCAGGCGCTCTTCCAGCCCGTGGCCCGGATCGAACAGAATCCGGTGCGCGACGCTGGGATCGGAACGAATCTCGACCCAGTCGATCACCCCGGCCGAGATCGAATCCGCATCCGCCATGACCGGGCGTTTCTCGGGCTCCAGCACATCGAATCGCACCTTGGCGATCTTCGGCAGCAGCGCTCCGCGCCAGCGGCGCGGCCGGAAGGCGGCGATCGCGGTCACCGCCAGCACATCGGCCCCGATCGGCAGGATCGGCCCGTGCGCCGAATAATTATAGGCGGTCGACCCCGCCGGGGTCGACACCAGCGCCCCGTCGCAGACCAGCTCGGCCAGCCGCACCCGCCCGTCGACCGAGATCCGCAGCCGCGCCGCCTGCGGCCCGGCCCGCAACAGCGACACCTCGTTGATCGCCAGCGCCTCGTGCATGACGCCCTCGCGGTCCATCGCCGTCATCCGCAGCGGATTGATCAGCTCGTCCTCGGCCGCGCCCAGCCGCTCCATCAGATCGGTTTCGCTGTATTCGTTCATCAAGAAGCCGATGGTGCCGCGGTTCATGCCATAGACCGGCGCCGGCAGATTCTGCGTCGCATGCAGCGTGCGCAGCATGAAGCCGTCGCCGCCCAGCGCGACGATCACATCGGCCTTGTCCTGCGCCACATCGCCATAGCGACCGATCAGCGCGGCGCGCGCCGACTGGGCGACCGGCGCCTCGCTGGCCAGAAAGGCAATTTTCAGGGTCATTCCAGGGGTTTCCGGTCCTGCTCACACGGATCCGAAACAACCATACCTTTCCGGCCAAGGCCAGCCTTGGCGGTGCTGCGCGCCGCTTTGTCGCTTATCAGGCTTTATCCCGGCGCCGCTTTCCTTTAGGCAAACGCCAACTTGCTGCCCTCCTTCCCAGTTTGGAGAACGATATGAACGCGCCACACCGTGATACCGGCTTCTTTACCGAATCCCTTGCCACCCGCGACCCCGAACTGTTCGGTGCCGTCACCGACGAGCTGGGCCGCCAGCGCGACGAGATCGAGCTGATCGCCTCGGAAAACATCGTCAGCCTCGCGGTGCTGCAGGCGCAGGGCACGGTGCTGACCAACAAATATGCCGAGGGCTATCCCGGCAAACGCTATTACGGCGGCTGCCAGTTCGTCGACGTCGCCGAAACCCTGGCGATCGAGCGCGCCAAGGAATTGTTCGGCTGTGAATTCGCCAATGTTCAGCCCAATTCGGGCTCGCAGATGAACCAGGCGGTGTTCCTGGCGCTGCTGAAACCCGGCGATACCTTCATGGGGCTGGATCTCAACTCGGGTGGCCACCTGACCCACGGCTCGCCGGTCAACATGTCGGGCAAATGGTTCAACGTGGTTTCCTATGGCGTGCGCCAGCAGGACCAGCTGCTGGACATGGACGAGATCCGCGCCAAGGCGCGCGAGCACAAGCCCAAACTGATCCTCGCCGGCGGCACCGCCTACAGCCGCGAATGGGACTGGGCCGCCTTCCGCGAGATCGCCGATGAAATCGGTGCCTATCTGCACGTGGACATGGCGCATATCGCCGGTCTGGTGGCCGGCGGCGTACATGCCTCGCCGGTCCCGCATGCCCATGTGGTCACCACCACCACGCATAAATCCCTGCGCGGCCCGCGGGGCGGCATGATTCTGACCAATGACGCCGACATCGCCAAAAAGGTGAACTCGGCCGTCTTCCCCGGCCTGCAGGGCGGCCCGCTGATGCATGTGATCGCCGCCAAGGCGGTGGCCTTCGGCGAGGCGCTGCGCCCCGAATTCAAGACCTATGCCGCCCAGGTCAAGGCCAATGCCGCGGCAATGGCCGACCAGCTGATGAAGGGCGGCATCGACATCGTGTCGGGCGGCACCGAAAACCACCTGTGCCTGGCCGACCTGCGGCCCAAGGGCGTGACCGGCAAGGCGGCCGAGGCGGCGCTGGGCCGGGCCCATATCACCTGCAACAAGAACGGCGTGCCCTTCGACCCGGAAAAACCCTTCGTGACCTCGGGCATCCGGCTGGGCTCGCCCGCCGGCACCACCCGCGGCTTTGGCGAGGCCGAGTTCCGCCAGATCGCCGACTGGATCGTCGAGGTCGTCGATGGCCTCGCCGCCAATGGCGAGGACGGCAATGGCGAGATCGAGGCCAAGGTGAAATCCGAAGTTGCCGCGCTCTGCGCCAACTTCCCGCTCTACCCCAGCCTCTGAACCGACCCGCCGTGGCGCGGCACCGCGCCACGGCCCCGGAGCGGCTCAGGCCATATCCGCCGGCAGCAGCGCGTCGGGCAGGTTCTGGTAGCAGACCGGGCGCAGGAAGCGGCGGATCGA
>NZ_PGTB01000011.1 GCF_002786325.1 Pseudooceanicola lipolyticus
CAAACCGAAACCCATGATTATCAAGATCAAACCCGCAGACTCTCGTTATGAACGAGGGACCGAAGGGGGGCAGGTCACAATCAGAGACGCCAGAGTCACCGAATTTGCAATTGGAACTGGAGATGGGGTCCAGATCACTCAAACGATTGAGAGAACCGGCGCGGCGGAGCTGAGCATTCTCGGCGACTTCCCGGAGGCGAAACTGTCCCGTGGTCGCGCCAAACGAAAAATCGTCGTTGTGGACGAATTCAATCGTCAATGGTTGGCCGGATTGGTGACTTTTCAGGAGGCCAATTAGTCCCCAGACAACCCACGCATGAGCCGGAGCATCAGTGCGTCATCCGTTTGTCGGCTTGAATCAGGTAGAATGACCTTTATCTCCACCACGTCGAGCTGGGGATCAAACTCATAACCGACCGTCAAATCGGCTACCTGAAGTCGATACCGAGGTAATTCGTTTGAAATTGATATCGCGTCTGGCGGTATTGGGTTGGCGACAAGCGCACGAAGTTCGGGGATCAACGCGTCCTTTGAACGTTGATCTAGTCCGTTGAACACGCTGCGAGCCGTTGCGCGAAGAATTACTCGTCTTGAACTACTCAACGGACCGCAGAATGCCTCTTAGCTGCCTTGCTCGGCAATGACGTCTTCTAAATCATAGAATGTCTGGTCAGGGTTTCGATCTGCCTCATCCATCGCAGCGTTTACTCGTGCGTTCTCCATCAAATGGACAAGTGCGACGGCAACTTTCGAATACTTTATGGGGAGAATCGTCGCGACTTCTTTGCCGTAGGAGGTCAGTATCGCACCCGAGGCATTGTGACTTACACGGCCAACAATCCCTCTTTGCTCGCGACGAAACTCTTCAACACCCTTTCGCTCGAGAGAGCCACTCACCTGTGACCAGATTTCGTCTACCAACTCAGATGACAGCCCTTTTTCTCCTACTGGGAGGTCTGAAAAATCGAGTTTCATCCTTATCTCCTGCCTGATACCTTGAACCTAGAGGTCCTAGATGACCGTGAGAACCTATAGGTACTATAGTAATCGTGTGGGCGTTTGTCAAGAAGCGGCACCAGCTAGCTCCTTTTGTAGATGAGTGACGGCTTTTGTTTCCCACTCACCAAACCCCTCTGGATCCGTCCAAAAACTGTCCCATGCTTGGTTCAAGCAGAGGGCGACCCCGGCATGTTTTCCAGGCTCTGACCGCCTCAGTCCAATGTCCTCAAAGGCTTTGAACGCGTTGCTGACAACGTCTTCCAGCACAGTATCGGGAAAGCATTGACCAAATGCCATGTCCTCTGAGTATCCCGTAGTCTGTACCTGATTGGCCCATAGTGCAGAGCATCCGTCGGCCGCGTCGTCAAAACCCAAACGACGTAGACCCATGAGCATTATACTCATTCGCGCGGCGTTTGGCGGGTGCTCCACCTTCACTTCGCTTGGCGTCGCGAACGGGTTTTCCCGAAGCTTGAGACACAGGTAGCAGTTCGCCCAAGCATATGCAGGACCAAGCGTGAAAACCGCAAAGAGATCACAATAGAACTCTTCCAGCCAATCTGGAGCCCAAGACGCGAGCCACGTATTCAGCCGCAGCATCTCTTCTGCAGGCCCTTCCCGTCTATCAAGCATCTGCATCTGTTGGGTAAGTGCTTGGGTTCGATCAAGCACCATGTTTGAGAATTGCGTGCGAAACGGCTGCAAACTCGGGAGTTGCTTGTACTCCTTGGAAAAGAGTGGATGGCATAATTCATGATAGAGGTCTGGCAGATGCAGCAAGAACCGGCTCTCTAAGGGTGGCACGAACATGAGGTTAAACTGCCGCTCAAACCGATAGTGGGTGCGAGAGGTTTGGCTGACGGTAGGAGCAAGAACAGGAAAACCGATGTCTCTGCAAATCTGTTGAATCAGCTTTGTCAGAAACGCGTCACTCTCCGGTGAGTGGATCAGAGAAAACACGCCGTTTCGCTCGATGATGAAAACTTGATCAGACAGATGGCGGTACAGGTCCAGCGCAAGCGAAGGATCCTGACGCCAGATAGTTTCGGTTTCGACTATGAGACCGTCGATTTCCGCCAACGCTTGTTTCAGCTTCTCAATGCACTGTCTTTGGATGTCCCTGAGGTCCGAACGTGGATTAGTGACCGCGACCTCTTGCAAATGTAGCGCGCGCTTTTTGACCTGCAGCAGCGCACCCAGAAAGAGATCAAACACCATAAAGCTATGCTCCACCGAGCCGGTGTCGTGCTGCCGACCTCTCCCTTTCAAGAGATTCCGCGATACACTTAAGGCGCTCGCTGGTTTTCTCCGAGATACTATCATCTAAAAGGCTCTGCCGAAGTTCTCGTAGGTCGGCATCTTTGAACCCGAGCCTAGTTCTCAGGAAGACTTGAAAGACCACGGCATCAAGAGCCACGTTGTCTCGCTCTTGTGGTTCCAACAAATCTGCAAATGCCGATACCGACTTTGTATCTGGCGTCGTGAGCGACAATGTTGCGCGTCGAGCCTTTGCGGCCAAGAGACCGTATTCGTCTAGCCGGTCCGCAACCACCGATAGGCGTGTATTTCCGCTCACGCGGATGCCTCCCCGGTGTTGCCATCAGCGAAGCGCACCACGTCCACGTCATACTCAGCTGCGTCATCAAACAACGCGATATCACAGAGCTTAATGGTCAAAGGTAACCGCATGCAGCTGTCAGGCTTAGGCCACGTCAGACAGCTCAAATCAAAAACGTCCTTTAACGCATCTTCGATAGCCATTGGGCCAAATGCTTTGCGGACGTGCAGCGGGTCTGCGGTTCCTTGCAGCAATAGCGGTGCACCAGTTGTACAAATGTAGCCATCATTCTCTGAAAGCTTGAGCCAAGAGCCCAAAACGGGATTGATCACTCCTTTTGGGTTCTCCTGGGTTGGCTCTTCAAAGCTAAAGAGGCGCAGTGGTGCCGGTGAGGATTTCAGCACTTCAAATACGCTTACGTCAGCATCAACAGCAATCAGACCGGATTCTGCCATGTCTGCAAACGTCTTTCGCGCACCAGCAATTTCTGCTGGCCAGGCGCGCCCGTCGCGATGAATGACAACACGTTGCACCTGTTTCTTTATCTCGGGAAGTTCTTTTGAAAGCATCTCGGTGATCACTTGCGTGACCTGACTTTCAAGCAATTGCTCGCGTTGCCTTGAGCGGGATCGTTGAACCCGTACAATCCGGCCACCTTCAGCGACCATCGTGAACACGGCCATATTGTTCTTAACATCAATCCCTATGGTAACATCTGCGTTGAGCGGATCTCTGAGGACGAAAGGCCACCGGCTGTTTCCGAGGCACACTTTGTTCAACGCAGCACCCTTCAGGTAGCCCTTAATGTTAACGCCCCGCCCTCTCTGTTGAACATAGGTGGGCTTGTCATTTTTGAAGATGCGCTTGTAACCACGACCAGGGCTATCTGAATGAATGACCTGGACACGCTTCCCGAACCGTTTCTCAAACTCATTGCAAACCATGGCTGCAAGCTTGTCTTGCGCTCTTGGTGCTCCGTTAATCCGGTGCAGCATCACGAGCACATCGCCTGACTTTATCTCTCCACGCTCAGCAACTTCTAACAGCGCCTTCATTTGCCCTGGTACTCCGCCGCCGTAAGCTTTGTCTCTATACTCGATGATCTCTGGGCGGTATCCGCCTGCTGGGTAGAGCTCTTGGACGGTCCCTACAAAATCAGAGGCAAAAGCAGGGCCCCAGCTTTTCTTCACACTTTCGGGGAGCAATAGCGTCTGCGGTGGGAAGACATCTTGATGAAAGAACCCCACTTTCTTGTCGAGCATCATAGTTCGACGCATGCTCGAGTATTCCTGCATCGCCTGAAACCGGTCTTTCGAGGTATCTGGCGCCAAAACCGTACCGTTTCCGAAGCTGAGGGCTGGTGGCATGTGGGTTTCGGTGAAGAATGCGTGGGCCCGCGCGCCGGCCGAAAGCTTTGCGCCGCCGATGTTCAATTCAGACAGATAGCGGCGGATGAAACCGTTCACCCTTGCGCGACGTTCCGATGGCGAAAGGATCGTTTGGCGCTGAAGTTTCGCTGCCCTCCTTCCATGGGTATCCTCGATCAGGAAACACAGTTCCGCAGGGGCCATGCGACGCTCATTCGTCGACGTGAAATACTCCAGCGCGCCTCCCTCGGGATCAAGATCAATGATCGATTTTGGGGCGGCGTTACCGGCAGTTCTGACAAGCTGTTGCGCCAAGCTGATTGGCACATTGCCCTCAAACAGAGACGGTTCTCCAACCTTCCAATCTGAGACCGCGTCGATGCGGAACTGGTACCAATGATCTCCCATCTTATAGAGGCAACTGCGATTGATGAGTTTGCCGAGGCGCTTCCGATCCGCGCGTGCTCCAATTGGGGTATGCGTGATGAACTTGCTGCGTGCATCACAGACAATTCCGAAGCCCCCCTCAGGATGTTTAGCTGCCCTGACCGACACCCCGTCATAGAGATCCACGTCATCGAGGCGCTTAAGCGGTTTCTTGTGAAAGAAGGGCTGGCCTGAACCCGGTTGCCAAAGGTGATGGTTTGCAAAGAGCGGTTGCTGCAACACAAAATCCAGGTACCGCAATCGCAGCCCGTCGTATTCGTCATCCGCGGCATCAAACCGGAGATTCAATGGCTCACCAGTTGGAACCAACTTTACCATCGCTCTCACGACGCGATGATCCACTGGAAATTCGGTGACATAGTTCGGCACCGCAATAAACTGCTCGCCGTCGCGAGAAAGGGCCACAAACGGAGCTTTCATCGAGAAAGACAACCGCCGCACCAAGAGATTGACGTTCTTATGGTACTCAGTTTCATCGAGGCCACTGAGGCCCTTTACGGCGTAGAGTTGATAAGAGGCGGTCAGCCCTTCCAAACCCTCAAGCGGGAAAAGTGTTGTTTCTAATGTCATTGAACTGCCTCCGTGCAAATCGCCTGGTAAACGCAGACTTCGCAAGCTGTGCCGTCATGTGCCGTTCGAAAGTCGCCCATATCCAACTCAGTAAATTTCTTTCCTTCCGCAAGGCACTCCATCTCATAGGCAGATGACGCAATGAACGTTTCAACCTCTGCGATATCCTCGTCGTCCAGCTCATAGTGGGTCAAGCGATCTAGAAGCAGTTGCGCCTCAATAAGTTTGATTTCTATCGCCGGTCTTTTCCAATCTGGTGGAAAATCAAAGTGCGCTTTACTACACATACTTAACGCAAGAGCATAAACTGCGAGCTGTCGGCGCGCGTTGTTGCCCGCGTTAGCGTGCACTTTCCAATCGATGATTGTAGGCGGCTTATCTGCAAAAAATGCTATCAGATCGGGAAACGCAACCCCTTTCGTACCGTTGGCTAGCTCAAAACTTATTGAGCGCGGTTGCGAAATGAGGCCAGTCGCCTCGTTTAGAACAGACCAAATGGCATCGGATTCCCAGAAGTTGGCAAGCGACGTCTCAACCTCGATCCATGCGTTGTCAAAGTCATCTTCAGACGGCGGCGCTTGGTACTCATTTTCAAAAAGGAGCGCGAATTTCTCTCCCTCTTTGCTGATGGTGACCTCTGTCGTCGCCGCTCTGTTGTGGCAGGCATAGGCCCTTTGCTCATCGAACAAGCGGCGCGCAATGCGAAGACCGTCCTGCAATTGCATAGGCTCTTCGCTCAATGGGTCGCTGAGCGACGGAACAACATATGATGAAATCACTGTATCGACCAATCGGCCCCGCCACGCGCTGATTGTATTGAGTTGCCCGTAGTAAAGGGCACGCCGTCTCATCGGGTCCTTCACGCGAGGTTGCGCTGCGAAATTGCTGTAGAACCATTGCCGCTGACATCGCGCGAAGGTTCGCTGAGACGAATAGGACCAGGTCATGATCCCTCAGCACTCCGCTGACGAAGGAACTTCAAGTAATCAACCAACGCATCCGCTTCGGAGGGGCTGACATCCCCAATACGTGACGCCAGTTGACTAGCTGCCTGCGGCAGTTCCGGGTCAGTTCCTTTCGGTACCGGGTACCCGGCTAGTCCCATGTACCTCTCATAAGATGCTTCATAAAGCACAGCGAGCTTGTGCAACGTGCTCGGTGATGGCGTCTTGATCTTTCCTGTCTCTAACTGACTGACATAAGCGTTTGAAACGCCAGTGGCAGATTCCACCTGTCGCAGGGTATATCCCCTACTCTTCCGGTCCGTTCCCAGGGCAACAGCAAGATCTCTCATCTAGGGCCTCCATCCTTGCTAACTATATCAAGCATGCTAAGTTTGTCAAGCAAACCGCATGCGAGCGTTAGAAAGCTGCGCCGGGCTTCAAGTTGTCGTTGCATTCGAAACCGCGTGCCACTGTGTCCTTAATTCTTGGACGCACTTGCATTGGTGAGAAATCGGGCGAGTTTTGTGCCCTCAATTGCTGGATATCCACAGGTTGGAGGTGGCCCATTCTTGGGACGACCAGATCAGAACAGGGCTGTTTACCGCGTTCCGAAGGGTCACCAAGCCAACGACCTGCCAACTTTTCCACAAAACGAACCGTCCGGGAATTAAAGGCGCAGTCCAGCCATTAATGATACAGTCCAGGAAATAGGGGCACAAAATTTTGTTCAATTTGCTCAATTTTTTGACGCCTGCGTCCGGAAATTAGCGGCATCATGACAAAAGAGGAGGATATCGAGGCCGGCTAGCTCATGCACCCATGAGCTGCGAGCTGTGATCTGCAATCTCAAACCAAAGGATTTAGGCCACTATACTCTGATGCGACCGCGCTGTTGCACTCGTGCGTAGAGCTCGATTGGGGCTTCGTGTTCCAGTTCGACAACGATCGCATATCGCTGACGGACTTCCTGATCTGCAGCCCAGCCTCCGACACACCGCACCACGAGGAAATAGTCGGCGCCGTACTGCGGAGTATCTTGGGTGAATTTTACACTCGCCGTTTGTAGCGTGTTGCGGTCGCGACGTTGCGGTCCTGGGCTAAGACCACAGTTGAAACGCCCCGCCATCTCTGGCGCCTCCGTATCTTCGCCCGCATGGGATCGAAAATGCTCAAAGACCTGATCCGCGGTGCGTCCCCGGATCAACCGGAAGTTCATTCGCGTGCCGACATATTCAGCGCGAGTTCGTCGCACCGGCGGGTCGAAGGCCAGCGAGACATGAATCCAGCGGGGACCATTGCCTTGGAACTCGGCGGGGATCGGGACCTGGTAAACAGCGAATTGGTCCATTCCGAGCGCGTCTTCGGCGTAGAGGACGACCCGATGATCATCAGAGAAGGTTGCTGTGGCAGGGTTTACAACCCCGTTTCCATGAATTTGGTCTCGCTCGGCCTCGATCATGCCGCCCAACCTGCGCTGCGTGGCTTCAGGGACGCGGGCAGAACTGGCCATAAACGCCTTGATGAGGCTCGCCGATGCGTCCGGATGATAACGCAAAACTTGCGCCGCCTTGTGTGCCAGATGCGGGGCGGAAAAAGATGTGCCCGTCTTGCTCACAAGGAGTTGCCGCTGGAAGTCAGCGTTGGTGGTCAAAATGCCCGCATTTGCCAAGCGGGGCGCACGCTGCAAGCGCCTGGCCACCGCGTCGAAAACCAATGTTCCACCGTAGTCAACGAAATCTGGTTTCTTGATGCCGCCGGCACCCGGGCCAGAACGCGAAAACGGCGACGGTTCATCCGGTTCGGTGATGCGTTGGATGTGGACATCGAACTCGTGCGCCGGTCCGAGCCCATTGGAATGCGCGAGAGACCCGACTGTTAAGGCGTTGACGGCACCTGCCGGTTCGCAGACGCGGTTGGCATTCTCCAGCAGATAGCCCGGATACTGTGTGACGCCCTGCTCCAAAGACGTACCGCCCCGGGGGTCGCGATTGCCTGCAGATACGAAAATCAGGACATCAAGTTCGCGCGCGAGCTCGTCCAGGGTCGCGGCCCACGGCCCGACCCGACCGCGCTCGAAGCGTGCACGAGTATCCCCAAGCGAAATGACAAAGAGTTTGCACCCATATTCTTCCCGAATGCGTTCGATGGTCATCCGCATCTGGGTCGGCAAGGTACGGCGCTCGAAGAACTGGCCCTGATCTGTCACAACCTTCGCCGAGATTATCCGAGCGGCGGGGACAAGTTCTGGCTGATCGAGATGGTTCCGGAGGTCGCCGTAGCACGCGACCCCGGCGACAGCCGTGCCATGACCGAAGATGTCGGCCTCGCCAAGCTCTGCCGGAAAGGCCTCACGCGCGACGATATTGTCTTCGAGCAGGGGATTGTCGTTAACACCGCTGTCGAGAATGGCAACCACAGGTAGTTCCACCTCGCGCGGTGACACCGGCGGCATATCCTCAACGGCAAAGGCCTCAGGCCGTTCCATCTGGATATCGGGCTGTGGCGGAAAATCGACAAATGCGACCTGGGGTATCGCAAGGATCGGCCGAATGGTCTGGCCGGAGGCTCGCACCCGGATGATGCTGATGGAAGGCCCACAATAGTGGTCGTAGAGTTCCCCTTCCTGGCTCTCGACCCATTCGACGATTTCTTCGCCGAGCGACCGACGGGCCGCCTGAGGACCGAACTCCCATAACTCGATATCGACGACGTAGTCCGTATCGTCCTGGAAGTCCTGGACCTCGGAAAAGCCTTCTTCGCGCGCCAAAACGCCTAGACGGTCGCGACCTTCAATCGTGCCGATTGCGCCAATCCTGTCAATGAAACCGGCGTAGCGACGATTGCGCTGACCCTGCGGTATTGGACCCTCATATTCGTCGAGCCGGGTCCGAAAGTCCTGCAAATCATCCGTCGACGAGAACAGGACCAGGGTGTTGTCTTCATCTGTGGACAGCACGGTCAGGCCAAGACCTTCCCAATCCTCCTCCATGCTTGCCCCGCTCATCTCCACCCGAAGGATCAGCGCCGGGTCAACGAACCTCGGAGGAGGCTGCTGCGCACGTTGGTTTTGGACGGCGGCGTCAACCTCCTGCCGGATGCGGCCGCCGTGACCTCCGCCTCGGGTTGGGGGGCTGGGCACTCTACCATGCTTGCGGCGGGCAAAATTCTCAGGCAGGCGCACCAGGGGCAGGTGCTGATGTTGGGGCAAGGTTTAACTCACGAACCGTTGGCAATCTTGCGAATCCGCATGCGCCGTCGATCGGCATAACGAATGGCTTCTCTGAAATGCTTCTTCGAGATCGACTTTTTGCGATCGAGCAGTGCCAGTTTTTTGGCCTGATTGCATATCTTCTCGAGCTCGGCATAGGAATAGTCCATGGTCCCCTGAACCATGTCTTCGATATCGAATTCGAGTTCAGAGTTCTTCATTGCGTTGGTAAGATACCGCCGTGTCATCGCTTCATCCGGATGATCGAACCATACGACTTCATCGAACCTGCGCCAGATGGCGGGATCGAGTTGCCCGTCTAGGTTGGTGGCCGCGATGAGGAACCCACTCGGCTGGATCTGATCGATGAAGATCAACAGGGAGTTGACGACGCGGCGCAGCTCGCTGTGATCGCTTCCCTCTTCGCGCGAGCGGGCGAGCGCGTCGAACTCATCGAAAAACAAGACGCAGGGTTGACGGCGGGCGAACTCGAAGGTCTTGCGAATGTTGGACGCGGTCTCGCCCAGAAAGGAGGAGATGAGCCGATCGAGCTTGACGTGGAAGAACGGCAGCCCCAGCTGACCGGCGAAGATCTCGGCGCACAGTGTCTTCCCAGTTCCGGGAGGTCCGCAGAACAGGAGCTTTGAGCGAACTGGCAGGCCGTTCCGCTTGATAAGTTCTGACTTGCGGAACTCATCGATCAATCCTGTGAAGAGGCTGAGGTTCTCGACGCTCAGCTGAATGTCCTCGGGACTGAAGCGCGGTTCGATACGCTGAATGAACTCCTTTGCATCGTCCGGAAACGGAACGAGCCGATTCAGCTCCTTGGGTAGCTGCGCAGACGAGATGGTCTCGAGAGCATTGCGAAGGCCACGCGCAAGTACGCGGTTATTCTTCTTTTCTTCTTCAGAAATGATCTGCTCGACGACCGCGCGGAATTCATCCTCACGCCCATAGTTGAGCAGCAATTTCTTCATCAATTCGCCACGCGCCATGCCGCAACCTCCTGGCCAAATTTGTAGCTCAACTTTGGGATGCTGACCACAAGATATTGATATGCAGCCGCTTATTGCCAAGCGATTTGGCGTGCTGGCGCGACGAACGACGTGCACCTCCAAACCAAGCGCACTACCCGGACTGTTCGTAGAGAGTTTCCAGCTCCGGCAAGTCCCGCAGGCTCTGCAGATCGAATGTCACCAGGAACGTCTCGGTCGTCACGAAGGTATGTGGCGCGCCCGGCCGCGGCGAGCGCGGTCCAGAGGCGATCAGGTCTTTGTACCGCAACCGGGCCAGCAGATCGCGGCTGACCTCCTTGCCGAAGATGTCGGCGAGGCCCGCCCGGTCGATCGGCTGATGATAGGCGATGGCGCAGAGCACGCCCATCTCCATCTCGGTAAAAGCCAGGGACTGGTCGCCCAGATCAGCGGCGGCCTTGATGGCATCTGCAAACTGCGTCTTGGTGCGGAACATCCAGCCGCCGGTCACTTGGGCCAGGTCGTAAGGACGACCCGTCAGCTCGGCCTGGATGTCCTCGATCAGCATCTCCACCGAGGCGCCCTGCCCCACCACGCGCGCCAGGTCTTCGCGGTCAACCGGTGAGGCACTGGCGAAGAGAATGGCCTCGATCCGGCCCATCCATTCGCGCCAGCGCAACTCCGGCGGCAGGTTATCCAACTCCCTGTCGAAGACGGCGGCGCCCTCATCCGCCGGTTTTCGTTTCCTGGTCGCTGTCGTCATGGCGAACCCTTCAGCGGCCGCATGGCCGAACCGCGAAACCGGTTCCCACTTTCGCTGGCCATGCTCATAGCCCATAGAGCCGGAAGGTCGGCCGCCCAGTCAGTTCCCGCGCCACGCCCAACTCGACCAGCCGGTCGCAGAACCGCCGCGCCGCGCGGTCCGTCATCGGAATATGGGTGCAACGGATGCGCGGCGACAGCATCGAGGTCGGCGCCACGGCATCCTCGGTCAGAAACAGATTGACGGCCGCGTCTGATCCTTTTGCCCGGAGCTTCGGGGCTACGGCGCGAAGCGCTTCCGCACGGCGAGCCAGATCCCGCGCCAGCCGGATCGTCTTTTCGATGCTCTCAAGAATCCGCGCCTGAACCGCCATCTCGGCCCCTTGCCCGCATGCGGCCAGATCACGCAGTGCTGTCTTGGTGAGGTGCTGCGCCGAGATCGGCAGCACGGTCTTCCAGCTTGACGCCCGCGCCAGGACGATATCGGACAGCAAGCAAGCGACCCGCTCCGCCCGGTCGTCGGCCTCGAGTACGCTTCGCAGCATGGCCGCGCACCCAGCCAGCGGCCCATGGGTCCGGGCCCGCTCCGTTCCCGCGTCGAGCCAGACGCCCACCTCGCCCGCAAGATGCTCGCCGACTAGGTCAGCGATTTCGCCTGCCCCACCCGTCCTCAGGCGCACGGCCTCGCGCCAGAAGGCCAGCAGATCGCCATCCGGCCCCCGGGCTTCGCCCGGCGGTGTCAGGTGATAGGCGTCGCGAATATCGGCCTCCCGCGCAAGTCGGCCTTCAAGTTTTGAGGTCGCCGTCGCGGCACTCAGCGCCAGCCGGTTGGCGAGCAGCTTCACCGGCACGCCATATCGCGGATCGCAAACCAGCTGGTCGAGTACCGTGAGCGCCCCCCCCGACCGAAAGGCCACAGTTTCAAGGGTTTCGGTACGTCCGGAAGTGACCCAGCCGGGTAGCTGCGGTAGCCTGTTCAGGTCGTCGGAGATCGTGGCGGGCTGATATGTCATGCCACAACACTAGTCTCTCGCGGCGCTTTCGTCCACAATATGATGTATAAACCGCCCCACCTTGCTGTTCTACACTATGTCCAATAAGTTTGCATTATCGGACACAAAATGATATGCTCAGCGGCATGTCAGAAAACACCGAGAAATCGAGCTCCTGTCGCGTTGCCCTTAAATCTGAGACACGACGCGTTCGGGGATATTTTTTGCCCTTAATTATGAGATTCCACTGCCATCGCGCCTATGCTTTTCGCGCGCTGCCGGGCGATGTAATCGACCGCGGCAAGCAGACGTGGCTCCTTATCGAAGGCGCGCAATAGAGCAACCCTTGCATAGTCGTCGATGCCGGAGCTTGAGATGGCCGCTTTGACCAGTGGACGGGATTGGGCTGCATCAATTGCAGCAAGGCAAAACAGCCTTACTTCCAGCCTGTGGCCCTGAAGAGCGTATAACGGATCTCCGCGGAAGGCCTTTAATGATATGGCAAAGGTGACCGCGCGCATTGCGCGCCGAAATTGCTTGGAGCTGCGTAATCGCGCGGCGTATTCAAGCCGCGCGGCGCCGTTGCGCGCACGATTTATCAGCTTTTCGGGCATCTGTTCGCCACTGGCCTTGCCGAGCGTCGGCACAAGTCTCGTCCCACAAACCTGGCAGTCGAATGCCCAGGCTCGCCTCCAATGCTTGAGCGAAAGGCCCTCTCTGGAACATTGCAGGCAATGCTGGAATGGTATCTGGGCCGTCAGCGAGGCTTCTCGTGTCGTCATTGCTGGGAAGGTCAAAGATCGCACAACATCTGGGTCAATCCGTGCGGCGTTGGCAATCTTCGCCGCCGCAGCCGCGTCGACGTTGAAGTTCAAGGCGGTGCCATGCGCGGTATCGATTCTGAGATGAGCCAGTAGTTCCGCATCATCACAGTAGTTGGCCGCCGCCAGCCTAGACAACCAACCTGACAACAACTCGTCGGGCAGCGGCGCGACAGTCTTGGGCAGCGGGTGCGGCTTCACACCCCGGACTTCTCGAGCCGCCGATGGGGGTTCGCATGGCGCGACCAAACCGGCGTCCATTTTGCGATTGCGTCATCGGTGATGCATTCATCACCTGTGACAATGGCGTCGATGGAAAGATCCTTGATCAGGGCGAAGATGCGCGAGGTCACCCCGCCGGTCAGCGCAAGTATCTGCTTTAGTGACTTGACCTTCAGATTGGATTTCTTCTCGAGGGGCATTGCCGCGATGAGTGTCTGGATCATGTCCGAGAACTCGGCGTCGTCGCGCCAGTTTGGAAGGTGATGTTCGTCCAGCCGCCTGGCAAGCTGGATATCACCACGGATGGCATCGACGGCCTCGCTGACCCCCAGGCAGACCAGCGACACTTCGAGTTCATTGCTGAGATACCGCAGAACATTGAGAAAGCGGCGCTGTTCGCGGTGGGTCCCGGCCAAGAGGTTGTGGACTTCGTCGATCATGATCATCCGCAGGCCAAGGTCGCGCAAGAGCGCGACGACACGGACTTCGAGGGAGGCCACATTTTGAGCGCGCGCGCTCAGTGCCGTGGCCGGTGCCCCGACGGTCGCCAGGATGTGCAGATAGAACCGTCGTTCGTCGGGAGCTGGTGGTGCTTGTAACAGTAACAGCGGCGTTCGCGTAATTCCCGATGCTGGGTCATATTCCGGTGCATATCTGCGCGAAAGATTGCGGGCGATCATCGTCTTTCCGATCCCGGACGCGCCATGCACAAGAAGGCCAGGCATACGGGTTTGCCTTGGCGCTTCGATCATACACTGCAAACGGTCCAGAACTTGTTCGGCCCGCGGAAAGCCAATCCAGATATCCGATTGAATGAGGGTGATCCGACCGTCTTCCTCTGTTTTTCCTGCCCTCAATTCACCATCTCTCCACCTTGAACAATGGGCGCGATGTATCACCCGTATCGATCGCGCGCAGCCCTTCGGTTGTTGAGACGGCCGAGTTGGCGCCCTCCAATGTCCCTTTTCTTTCACGGGATCGGCGTTCGGCCCTCGTCAGGCTCCGGCTTTCAGACTCGATTTGGCGTTGCTGTCGGATCAGCTCAGCCAGGACCAGCTCATTGGACCCGGACTTGCCAAGGGCACGGGCATTCCTCATGGCTTCGCGATATTCCCAGAGCGACACAGGCGGAATTTCCAGGTTTCGGTACCGAGCTTCGACGTATCGGTCATTATCCAGTTCGACCCAGATCACCGAGAGGTCGCGAGGGTCGTAGCGGACGACCACCTTTCCATCCCCGCGCCCGATGTGGCCTGCAAGCGCATCGGACCAGTACCGTATCTGGAACAGATGGATGCCGTCACGCCTGACCTTGCGCAGTTCACTTGGCAGAAAGCTCACCCGAAAGGCTTCAATCTCGAAGGGGATATCGCCCATCATTTGCTCTGAGAGCGCCTCCCATTTGGCAACGGGCGTGCAGCCAAGACTTGAATGAATGCTGTTGTTGTAGCGGCAGATTTCCAGAGCAAACCAGCGATCGAAGTCGCTTAAGGTCATCGTGGCCATGCCCTCGGCGTCATAGTCGCCCTTGGCCACGACCGAGGATTGCGTTGTTCCAGGCAACAGGTGCACGGCCCCCATCATCGTGCCGATCAATCGTTCGATGTGCCCTCCGAAATGAGGACTGCCTGGCGGCCGATAGACCAGATCGATCCCCCATTCTGCACATGCCGACCGAAAGGCATGCGACCGGAAATCGCGCCCGTTATCGACGTGGATGCTATGCGGTTTACCCTGCGCGGGCCAAGGAACATTGCGCACCAATTCCGCCAGAAGTTCCGCCTTGGGGGCCACAGCCTGTGTCAGGCAAAGCGCCACCGACAGACGCGAAGGTGCCTCGAGAGAGGTGTAATATCCGGTCACCATCCGCGTTGCGACGTCGATCGCCAGCGTGACCCAAGGCCGCCCAATTGGTTTGCGTTCAAAACTGTCGACGAGAATGATGTCCGCAGGCGTATGGTCGATTTGCACGACCTCCAGTGGCCGGTTTGCCTTGTTGTCGCCTACGACCGGCGCAAATTTCTGGCGGGCCGCCTTTGCGCCTTCGCGTGCCTTGGCAATTTCACGGGCATCCATTGCATCCAGCCTGCGCTGAACCGTCCGACGTGTCGGCGGTTGCAAGCCCTGCTGCCAGCACGCGCTTCGGATTTCTGTCACGATGCGCGACAGGCTTGGGCGTTCCCGCCGTAAGAAATAACGGCGAAGATGTTCTTCGATCACCGCTTCCACCTTGCCGGATATCAAGGTTGTACCAGTCGGGCGGCCCCGTTTCCGAGAAGCCAGCGCGCTGGTGCGCCCACCCTCTTCGGCCAGACGCTTTATCCAGCGCCAGACAGTCGCCCTGCTGACACCAAGCTCCCAAACGGCGTCATTGATGCCACTTTCCAGACTGCCAGTTCCTTTGAGATATGCCTGAACAAGCGGACGCAGAACGGCCGCCCTGCGCGCCTCCTCAGCACCAGCGGCAACGAAGTCTTCGCGATCATCATCCATCAATATTTGCCACACGAAGCTGCGAACCCTGTCTCAGGTTTAAGGGCAAAAATATCGGATTTAAAGGCAAAATATCATATTTAAGGGCAAAGCAAGGCCGTTGATTTCGTTGGATTTCTCATCTCACAATTAAGGGCTACGCGACAGGCATGTTCATGCCGCTGCCCGGCCGGGCACATGGCTTGGCGAGATGCTGACGCGCAAGCCGCCGATGCTGGTGCGGGTCGCGCTGGCGAACAAAATGGCGCGGATCGTCTGGGCGCTGATGGCCCGAGGCGGCGCCTACCAGTCTCCGACCGCTGCGGCGTAAGCCGTCACTGGTCGCGAGGACGTCGGAGCGGAAGAGGGCAAGGAGACGTTTGGCGCACGGTCGTGAGACGGGATCGGGAGAACCAGAGCGCAACAGAGTGCCATCGAGCACGCGGCTTTGATCTGGACCCGACCTGCGAACACCATACGGGCCCGCGGCGTGATGATGGCCGCAACAGAGGCCGGATACATGTCAGCACCCGACACCGCGCGAAACTGATCCAGAAACCCTCTTGCGCAAGGGGCGGTTATACATGTTGCGCAAATGCTGTGAAGGTTTCACCTTGCGAATCCAGTCTGTTAGTCAGGCTGCATGAGCAGACCCATACCCCCGACCTACAAGACCAGGAACTGGCCAGCCTACAATGAAGCAGTCAAGCGCCGGGGCTCGCTGACGATCTGGTTTGACCCCGAGATGAGCTGGGATGCCGCGCCGACAGGCAGGCGTGGCCGCCAGCAGACCTACAGCGATGCCGCTATCCAGACGTGCCTCTCGATGAAAGTGCTGTTCGGCATGGCGCTCCGGCAGACGACCGGGTTCGTCGAGAGCCTGCTACGGCTGGTCGGCCTGAACTGGACGGTGCCCGACTTCAGCACGCTATCTCGCCGCCAGAAGACCTTGGCCGTGAACATCCCCTACCGCGGCTCCAAGGGGCCGTTGCACCTGCTGATCGACAGCACCGGGATCAAGGTCGAAGGTGAAGGCGAGTGGCACGCACGCAAGCATGGCGGCCCGAAACGGCGCGTCTGGCGCAAGCTCCACCTTGGGATCGATGAAGAAACGTTGGAGATCCGGGCCGTCGAAGTCACCGGGAGCCACATCGGTGATGCGCCCATCCTACCCACCTTCTCGACCAAATCCCGCAGGACCAGGAAATCGGTAGCGTTACGGCTGATGGCGCCTACGACACGCGCAAATGCCACGATGCGATTGCAGATCGCGGTGCCCATGCCGTCATCCCGCCCCGCAAGAACGCGAAGCCCTGGAAGACGATCACCGCCGGAGCCGTGGCGCGAAATGAGGCCCTGCGCGCGGCGAAATACCTGGGCCGCGCGCTCTGGCGACGATGGAGTGGATACCACCGCCGAAGCCGCGTCGAGACAAAGATGCATTGTATCAAGTTGCTGGGCCAGCGGCTCATGGCACGGGACTTCGATCGACAGGTCGCCGAACTCCAGGTCCGCATCGCCGTCCTGAACGGCTACACCGCGCTCGGAATACCCGTCACGGAAGCTGTGGGATAAGTCCGTCCGGGGAAAGGGGAACCTCGGCCTTAAGCCGATTTGTGCATCAGAGCCCTTGACACTAATAATTAGCTATCTATGTTTTTCCCGGCTATGGTTCCCCGGAAGAGGAGCCGGATTTCATCGCTGCATCAAACTGGAGGAAATTCATGTCACGGACAGCCAATTTGGCCGGCCCGCGTTCGCGGACCGGAATGGTGGTGCTTTGCCTCGCTCTGACCGCGGGCTTCGCCCCGCTCGCGTCGGCGCAGGAGCAGCCCGCCTTCAACGAACATGCGGGAACCCTGCCGGACGGGACGGCATGGCTGATCCGCGTGCCCGAGAACTGGAATGGTCGACTACTCAGGGATCTGGATTTCGCCAGCAACGTTTCGGTCGCGTCAGCGGTCCAGCGGTATGACGACCTGCTCGGTCGTGGCTATGCCTTCGCCGGGCTCGCCCGGCACCCGCTGCGCCTGTGGCAATACGATCCGCAGCGTGAAATCCTGAATCTACAAGCTGTTCAGGACATTTTCACGGACCTGGAGCGCGCTCCTGACATGGTGCTGCAATACGGCTGTTCTGGCGGAGGGCTCGACAGCCTCGCTTCGGCCGAGGATTACCCGGACAGGATCGACGGTGCCGCCGTGCTTGCCGCCCATACGCCGGTCTGGATCATGAGCAGTTTCCTGGATGGCTGGTTCGCCATGCAGACCCTGCTGGGCGAAAGCTATGAGGCCGCTGGGCACGGTCCGGCCAGCGATCTCGCCATCGTCGGCCTGCCCAATGCCGGAGCGGGTGGCGAGCGCAGCCTTGACGCGATCCGTGCGTCCTGGATGGCCGCCATCGAAACGGCGGGCGAAAGCCCGGAGGGCCGCGCGCGGCTGGCGCTTGCCTTCGCCATCGGACAGTGGTCGCCGTGGATGGTCGAGGGGACCGAACTACCCGACACCGCGGATGCCGGCGCCATGGCCGACATGATCGTGGCCTCGGCGCTGCGCATCGGCGGTAATGTTGGCGGGACCTCGCGGCTTCTGTTCGAAAACGCCGCATCGGGGCAGCAACTTTCCGGGAACGAGGGGGTCGACTATGCCGCCTTCTACCAGAATGCCGCACCCGCGATGGCGCGGACGGTTGAGGCGCTCTACGAACAGGCCGGTTTGGACCTTCAGGCCGACATTGCCAGGATCAACGCCGCCCCCCGCATCGCGGCCTCGGATTATGCGCGCGATTTCTGGGCCGCAGACGGGCGCACGACGACCGGCGATCTGCAGGTTCCGGCGATCCGCATCCACATGCTGGGCGACTGGGCCATTCCCTACACGCTGATGGAAGGCTACGGCGCGCTGGTGCAGGAGCAGGGTACCGGCGATCTGTATCGGCAGGCGCTGGTCCAGGGCACGGGCCATTGCGAGTTCACGGCTGCCGAAAGCACGGCCATCGTCGAGACCCTGGTCGAACGGATCGAAACGGGCGCCTGGCCCGAGACATCGCCCGAGGCGCTGAACGCCGCAGCCGAGGCGCTGGAAACCGGGAGCGCCCCCCGGTTCATCGAACACGGTGATTGGCGCGTGGCAGCCTATAACCGGCCCTGGGTTCCGGCAGAATGAGCCGATGGGGAACTGGCGCTGCGCCGGTTCCCCCACAGGTCCGGTGGCGCAAGTCATTGGTGGACCGTCGCCAACGCGCAGTGGGCATCTCTGGCGAGGGCAAGTGTTCCCATGTCTGGACGACCCCTGCTGCGCAAGCTGGGAATTGACGCGCCTATGCCGAAAGCAGTCATGTCTACGGCCTTTGTGGTGCGGTCTAGCCGCTGGCCCAGATGAAGTCCGCGGATCGGGTCCCAATCAAAATTGCGCGCTTTCTGCGCCTTGACCCCCTGGGGTGTCCCGATCCCCGGTTCGACCGGTTTGTCATCTCTTCTCAGCTTCACGCATTCCGTCAGCGGTTCCGCGCTCAGGAGACAGGGGCCGCGTAGATCTCGTTGCGGCGCAGGAGCGCCCAAGCGATCCGGGCAGTCTTGTTGGCGAGCGCGACCGCAACGACTTTCGGTCGCTTGCGTGCTTTAAGCCCAAGCATCCAAGCCTTGCCGGCATCGCCCTGCCTTGCAAAGCGAAGCACCGCAGTCGCGCCGGAAACGAGCAGTCGCCGGATATATCCATCACCCTGCTTGCTGATCCCGGTCTGTCGATCCTTGCCACTGCTTGAGTTCGCCCGTGGCGTCAGGCCTAGCCAGGCCGCGAACTGTCGTGCCGAGCGGAACAGGCTCGGATCCGGAACATTTGCAGCAATTGCGCTGGCGGTGATCGGTCCGATACCGGGAATGGTCGCCAGTCGCCGGCTCGTCTCGTGCGTCCGGTGCCACTCGAGGATCCGTTTCTCCAGGGCCTCAGCCTGATCGGCAATCGCCTCCGCTTGGCAGATCAACGCATGGATGGCAGCCGCAGCATGGTCAGGCAACTGTCGCGTTGCCCTTAAATCTGAGACACGACGCGTTCGGGGATATTTTTTGCCCTTAATTATGAGATTCCACTGCCATCGCGCCTATGCTTTTCGCGCGCTGCCGGGCGATGTAATCGACCGCGGCAAGCAGACGTGGCTCCTTATCGAAGGCGCGCAATAGAGCAACCCTTGCATAGTCGTCGATGCCGGAGCTTGAGATGGCCGCTTTGACCAGTGGACGGGATTGGGCTGCATCAATTGCAGCAAGGCAAAACAGCCTTACTTCCAGCCTGTGGCCCTGAAGAGCGTATAACGGATCTCCGCGGAAGGCCTTTAATGATATGGCAAAGGTGACCGCGCGCATTGCGCGCCGAAATTGCTTGGAGCTGCGTAATCGCGCGGCGTATTCAAGCCGCGCGGCGCCGTTGCGCGCACGATTTATCAGCTTTTCGGGCATCTGTTCGCCACTGGCCTTGCCGAGCGTCGGCACAAGTCTCGTCCCACAAACCTGGCAGTCGAATGCCCAGGCTCGCCTCCAATGCTTGAGCGAAAGGCCCTCTCTGGAACATTGCAGGCAATGCTGGAATGGTATCTGGGCCGTCAGCGAGGCTTCTCGTGTCGTCATTGCTGGGAAGGTCAAAGATCGCACAACATCTGGGTCAATCCGTGCGGCGTTGGCAATCTTCGCCGCCGCAGCCGCGTCGACGTTGAAGTTCAAGGCGGTGCCATGCGCGGTATCGATTCTGAGATGAGCCAGTAGTTCCGCATCATCACAGTAGTTGGCCGCCGCCAGCCTAGACAACCAACCTGACAACAACTCGTCGGGCAGCGGCGCGACAGTCTTGGGCAGCGGGTGCGGCTTCACACCCCGGACTTCTCGAGCCGCCGATGGGGGTTCGCATGGCGCGACCAAACCGGCGTCCATTTTGCGATTGCGTCATCGGTGATGCATTCATCACCTGTGACAATGGCGTCGATGGAAAGATCCTTGATCAGGGCGAAGATGCGCGAGGTCACCCCGCCGGTCAGCGCAAGTATCTGCTTTAGTGACTTGACCTTCAGATTGGATTTCTTCTCGAGGGGCATTGCCGCGATGAGTGTCTGGATCATGTCCGAGAACTCGGCGTCGTCGCGCCAGTTTGGAAGGTGATGTTCGTCCAGCCGCCTGGCAAGCTGGATATCACCACGGATGGCATCGACGGCCTCGCTGACCCCCAGGCAGACCAGCGACACTTCGAGTTCATTGCTGAGATACCGCAGAACATTGAGAAAGCGGCGCTGTTCGCGGTGGGTCCCGGCCAAGAGGTTGTGGACTTCGTCGATCATGATCATCCGCAGGCCAAGGTCGCGCAAGAGCGCGACGACACGGACTTCGAGGGAGGCCACATTTTGAGCGCGCGCGCTCAGTGCCGTGGCCGGTGCCCCGACGGTCGCCAGGATGTGCAGATAGAACCGTCGTTCGTCGGGAGCTGGTGGTGCTTGTAACAGTAACAGCGGCGTTCGCGTAATTCCCGATGCTGGGTCATATTCCGGTGCATATCTGCGCGAAAGATTGCGGGCGATCATCGTCTTTCCGATCCCGGACGCGCCATGCACAAGAAGGCCAGGCATACGGGTTTGCCTTGGCGCTTCGATCATACACTGCAAACGGTCCAGAACTTGTTCGGCCCGCGGAAAGCCAATCCAGATATCCGATTGAATGAGGGTGATCCGACCGTCTTCCTCTGTTTTTCCTGCCCTCAATTCACCATCTCTCCACCTTGAACAATGGGCGCGATGTATCACCCGTATCGATCGCGCGCAGCCCTTCGGTTGTTGAGACGGCCGAGTTGGCGCCCTCCAATGTCCCTTTTCTTTCACGGGATCGGCGTTCGGCCCTCGTCAGGCTCCGGCTTTCAGACTCGATTTGGCGTTGCTGTCGGATCAGCTCAGCCAGGACCAGCTCATTGGACCCGGACTTGCCAAGGGCACGGGCATTCCTCATGGCTTCGCGATATTCCCAGAGCGACACAGGCGGAATTTCCAGGTTTCGGTACCGAGCTTCGACGTATCGGTCATTATCCAGTTCGACCCAGATCACCGAGAGGTCGCGAGGGTCGTAGCGGACGACCACCTTTCCATCCCCGCGCCCGATGTGGCCTGCAAGCGCATCGGACCAGTACCGTATCTGGAACAGATGGATGCCGTCACGCCTGACCTTGCGCAGTTCACTTGGCAGAAAGCTCACCCGAAAGGCTTCAATCTCGAAGGGGATATCGCCCATCATTTGCTCTGAGAGCGCCTCCCATTTGGCAACGGGCGTGCAGCCAAGACTTGAATGAATGCTGTTGTTGTAGCGGCAGATTTCCAGAGCAAACCAGCGATCGAAGTCGCTTAAGGTCATCGTGGCCATGCCCTCGGCGTCATAGTCGCCCTTGGCCACGACCGAGGATTGCGTTGTTCCAGGCAACAGGTGCACGGCCCCCATCATCGTGCCGATCAATCGTTCGATGTGCCCTCCGAAATGAGGACTGCCTGGCGGCCGATAGACCAGATCGATCCCCCATTCTGCACATGCCGACCGAAAGGCATGCGACCGGAAATCGCGCCCGTTATCGACGTGGATGCTATGCGGTTTACCCTGCGCGGGCCAAGGAACATTGCGCACCAATTCCGCCAGAAGTTCCGCCTTGGGGGCCACAGCCTGTGTCAGGCAAAGCGCCACCGACAGACGCGAAGGTGCCTCGAGAGAGGTGTAATATCCGGTCACCATCCGCGTTGCGACGTCGATCGCCAGCGTGACCCAAGGCCGCCCAATTGGTTTGCGTTCAAAACTGTCGACGAGAATGATGTCCGCAGGCGTATGGTCGATTTGCACGACCTCCAGTGGCCGGTTTGCCTTGTTGTCGCCTACGACCGGCGCAAATTTCTGGCGGGCCGCCTTTGCGCCTTCGCGTGCCTTGGCAATTTCACGGGCATCCATTGCATCCAGCCTGCGCTGAACCGTCCGACGTGTCGGCGGTTGCAAGCCCTGCTGCCAGCACGCGCTTCGGATTTCTGTCACGATGCGCGACAGGCTTGGGCGTTCCCGCCGTAAGAAATAACGGCGAAGATGTTCTTCGATCACCGCTTCCACCTTGCCGGATATCAAGGTTGTACCAGTCGGGCGGCCCCGTTTCCGAGAAGCCAGCGCGCTGGTGCGCCCACCCTCTTCGGCCAGACGCTTTATCCAGCGCCAGACAGTCGCCCTGCTGACACCAAGCTCCCAAACGGCGTCATTGATGCCACTTTCCAGACTGCCAGTTCCTTTGAGATATGCCTGAACAAGCGGACGCAGAACGGCCGCCCTGCGCGCCTCCTCAGCACCAGCGGCAACGAAGTCTTCGCGATCATCATCCATCAATATTTGCCACACGAAGCTGCGAACCCTGTCTCAGGTTTAAGGGCAAAAATATCGGATTTAAAGGCAAAATATCATATTTAAGGGCAAAGCAAGGCCGTTGATTTCGTTGGATTTCTCATCTCACAATTAAGGGCTACGCGACAGCTCCGAAGCGCCAATCGGGCCTTCGTCCAACGAGGACAACGAGAGAGATCTCCCTGACGGCGGGGCCTTGAGCCTGCCGTCCTTTGTCGCCGGTTCCGGCAGTCTCGATCGGCTGGTGGACACGGCCCGAGACTATGCCCGCGCCGCGGCCTCCGAGAACACGCTGAAGGCCTATGCAAAAGACTGGGCGCATTTCGCTCGGTGGTGCCGGATGAAAGGCACCGAGCCCCTGCCCCCGTCGCCGGAGATGATCGGGCTCTACCTTGCCAATCTGGCATCAGGGTCGGGCCCCTCCCCTGCCCTATCCGTCTCGACCATCGACCGCCGCCTGTCGGGCCTCGCCTGGAACTACGCGCAACGCGGCTTCAACCTTGATCGCAAAAACCGCCACATCGCCACCGTGCTGGCCGGGATCAAGCGCAAGCATGCGCGTCCCCCGGTGCAGAAGGAGGCGATCCTGGCGGAGGACATCCTCGCGATGGTGGCCACCCTTCCTTTCGACCTGCGCGGGCTCCGGGATCGGGCGATCCTGCTCATGGGCTACGCCGGTGGTTTACGCCGCTCGGAAATCGTCAGCCTCGACGTGCACAAAGACGATACGCCGGATTCCGGCGGCTGGATCGAGATCTTCGAGAAAGGCGCCCTCCTGACCCTCAACGCCAAGACCGGTTGGCGTGAAGTCGAGATCGGCCGGGGCTCCAAGGATCAGACCTGCCCCGTGCATGCGCTCGAGCAATGGCTGCACTTCGCGAAGATCAATTTCGGCCCGGTCTTCGTCGGCACCTCACGGGATGGCAAACGCGCGACCGAAACCAGACTGAACGACAAGCACGTCGCGCGCCTGATCAAGCGTACGGTGCTGGACGCGGGTATCCGATCCGAGCTGCCCGAAAAAGACCGACTGGCGCTGTTCTCCGGTCATTCGCTGCGCGCCGGCCTCGCCAGTTCGGCCGAAGTTGACGAGCGCTACGTCCAGAAGCAACTCGGTCACGCCTCGGCCGAGATGACCCGCCGCTACCAGCGCCGTCGTGACCGGTTCCGCGTGAACCTGAGCAAAGCCGCAGGTCTCTGACCCCCTGCTCCATCACGCCGCCTGACCGCTGAGCCTGCCATAGAAGCTCCGCTCGAGATGCAGCTCCCCTGCCCCGGCCTTCTCGACCATGCCGCGCAGATAGCCGCCCGGCGAGGAAACTTCGCCGGCACAATGCTTCTCGAAGACGAGCGCGAGCGCCGCTGTCGCCACCTGTTTGCCCAGCCGGTCCTGTGCCACGTTCCAGGCATGTTCAGAAATGCCGATCATCGGCCTGAGTTGACCAGCAACCCGGTGCAGATCGCCCCAATCCTTCAGGAACCCGCCCAAATTGCGCGCCCACGACGCGAATTCGGGACAGGCCTGCATCACAGTGGGCAGATCCAGCGCTGCGCGCTTCTTGCGCACCTCGGCTACCCATTCTTCCAGCTCCCTATCAACCTGATCTTCGGGTCGAGCATTGGGCACCACGGCCACGGCTTCCTCATTTTCTGAGGAATTACGAGTTACAGGATCAAGTTGGTTTGTAATTAGTATATGGGGGTCAGAAATGACCTCCCTGGGGTTCATTTCTTGAGTGGTCTTAGTAACTTGCTCCTTGGTTTCCGGCGTGTTTTCCACAGGTTGAACGACCTCTGTTGCCTTGAGATAGGCAGCTTCAACGCGCTCCTGGAGCTCCTTGAACCAGGTTAGCAGCCGCTCAAGCTGTTCTGAAGCTTCATGGCGGCGAGGAAGCCGGTCCAGAAGCTCCTCGAGGAGACCCGTGAATTGCGTCCAGGGTCCTCGCAGCGCGCTGCTGACGGCCGCTTCGATCCGAGCGCGGATCATACGGCGTGCAACCGTGATCTGGCGCTTCAGGCGCTGGCAGAGCTCGCGTTCAGCCTGCAACTCGGCATGAAGCTCCTCGAATTCCTCGACACGCGCCGACAGCGGCGACAGATCGAAGCCGTAGGCCTCGACGATGCGCCCCTCGGCGTCCCTGCGGCCCCACCGCTTGCCGTTTGGGCTGTCCTGAAAGGAGATCACGCCGATCTCGGCCAGGCGCCGTGCATGGCGCTTGAGTGCGGAGAGCGAGAAGCCCGTCTGTTCCATCAGATAGGCGTTCGACGCCCAGACGATCGGGCGCTGCCCCTCCTCCCAGTCCTGGGCCTGGGTAAAGGCCCCGAGCGTGTCGAGGAGCATCATGTCTCCGGCCTTGAGGCCAATATATGCACCGACCCGCTTCACGGCCACGAAGGCCCGCGTTTTGGGTACAGCTACCTGTTCACCGGCTTGGGCAAGTTGCTCTGCAATGCCAAGACCCGGTGTCGGCTTGCGCCAACCTGTATGTTTCATGGATAGTTCTCGCCTCCTCTGCTTGATGGAGGGCAAAAGAATCCCGTTCGCTCAGGAGCGTTGCTGTTGACAGTGATTCGCCAGAGAACTATCTTGATAGCGACCAAACTAATCTTGATAAGCTCTCAGGCCCTCAGCTTGGGGGCTTTTCTTTTGCCGTTATCTCAAAGCATATCCGCTCCTGTTTCTTACCTCGTTTGGATCGAAGACCACCGTCTCCGCGGCTCCTGCCTCTTACTTCGATCCGTGTTTCTCCAAATACTCAGCGATGACATCACTCAAACCTCTGAGAATGTCCTCGTCCAATGTTAGCCCCGTGGCGGCGACCGAGAGCTTCCCGCCCTGCCCTGTAATACTCAATTTCCGCGAACCGATCTTTCGCTGTACAGTGAGTTTCTTGGGGCTCTGCGATTTCTTTTTTGCAGGCTTGGACTGCTTCTCAGTCAGGTCACCAAGAACCTTTTCGAGGTCACGGTGGCTGAGATCGTAGACATCTTTGCACGCGTGCAAAATCTCAGTTCTAGCGGCATAGACAGCGCGACCACGTGATACCGCGCTGTTATGAACACCCACACGCTTGGCGAACTCGGTTGCAGTTATCTTCTCGTCCGGTTTGGCATCTTGTAGCCGCTCAAACATCTCGCCTATCGAAACCAGTCGCTCGAAAGCGCTGAGGTTTTCACGTTCCTCATTCTCCCGGAAGCGCATGAATAGCATCTCGAACTGCTCTTCACGGGAACCCCGAAGGGATTGTGGAACCAGAATGGCGCGGACAGGCAATCCCAAAGCTTCAAGGATCGCATGGCGTCGCCGACCCACGATCAACTGGAACGTCACGCCTTCTATGTTCTCGGGCTCACGTTCATCCGGTCGCCAATCAGGATCCGCTGGCCGAATATGAATGGGCGTATCTTGACCATTCTTCTCGATACTCTCTTTGAGCTTCTCGAATGCCTCTTGGTCGCGCCAATCTTCACGCCGGTCCGATCCAATCACGTCCACGATCTGAGACGGATCAATCTGCAACTCATGTCGACCCGCGAGAATGCGCTCCACGATCTGTGCGCGCTCAACGTGAAGCATCTGGCTGGCGTCTGAAAGCGCTCCGGCCTTCCAAGCACTGCCAGAGCCGCCCAGTCTTGGCTTAACCCCACCAACCAGTTTCGCTTCGTCTTCGTGAACCTGTTCGCTTGCAACAGATTCAGGAGCCGCAGACACATCTTCATCTGGGCGCGTGGGCTTTTTCTTGAGGACCGAGCTGCTCAGTGTTCGCTTCATTCGGCTTCCTCCTCGAAATTGTAGAAGTTCTGCATCCAATCCTCGGCATAGCCACGCTCAAGACCGGGCCAGAGGCGTGAGACGATGGCGTCATTCACTGCGTCAGCATTCTCGATGAACCTGTTGATGCCTTTTCGCTTGCCTGGCGTATCTGGGTCGTACTCGTAGACGGATTGATAAACGTCCGATGCGTTCGAAATAGCATCAGAGCGAAGATAGAATACCGGCAGCACCTCATCTGGGCAGTTTTCGAGCAGGTTGCCGACCTGTGTGAGATCTTGCTCATTTGTTCTCTGCACGATCGTGGGCAACAGCATATGTGCCGCACCGCCCATATCGATCCGATCCGTCGCGAAAATGTGGCGCAGCATGGTGAGGAGACCAGTCACAAAGGTGGACAAGGTCGCAATGTCGAACCCTTTCATCGTCTGCGGGATAATCAACGAAGTAGACGCCATCACATTATTCAGCTGGAACAGTGTCAGCGCAGGCTGATAGTCGATAATGATGCAGTCCAAGGTCTCGTTGAGGGCACTTTCAAGCTTCGCTTGGTCGACCCTACCGTTGCTCACAAGTTCATTCGGACGGGTGACCGGTGGATGCCCCTCATTCCAACGATCTATGGAGTCTCTTAGGAACCTGTAGAACCGCTTTTCCGGGGTGCCCGCTCGCAACAACCTAGCGATCTGAATTTCACCTTCTGAAGTTTCGCCATGCGCAGGTACTAGCCGCACGCCCGGCCAAGAGGTTTTCTTGAAAAACCCGTCAAGCGTCTCCGCATCATAGTCAGTGTAGGGGATGGATTCGTCGGTCTGAAACAGCCCCGCGAAGTCAACCATCGTCGGAGTTTCGTCATCTGGCAAAGTTGGCATTTCTTCGCCGCCAACAAAATAGAGCGTGATCGTGCTCTGGGGGTCAGCGTCCATGACGCCGACTCGCATGCCGTAGTGCAGACTCAGGAACTGAGCGAAGTGCGCAGCACTAAGCGACTTCGCAGTTCCACCTTTCTGACTTGCAAATGAAATGACGGGCAAAGGATCGTCGAGTTTGCGCCAAGCAAGAAAATGCTCAGGCCGCTTTGCTGAGGCAGCCATCAAAGCCCGGATGTGCATCAGCTCCGTCAGGGTGAAAACACGTTCGCGCCCTACATGTTTGCCGGCAGGAAAATCCTCATTGTCCTTAGCGAACTTCGTCAGATGCTGATGGCTAATGTTCAGGAAGCGAGCACATTGGCGCATCGACCAAGAGCGCTTGATGCGCTCACGCATAGTCAACTCCTTGTTGACCGAGACCATGGTCCGGCCAAGGCCCCGCTCGAGCTCTTGAAGGAACTGTTCTATACTGCCGCCCATTACACCGCTCTCATTTCGACTCTCTCAAGGAATCGCTCCGAGTTGTAAATAGCACGGTTTTTGAGGAAATGTACAGATATTGTACGCCTACAGGATTTCCGGCGCACAATATGGGCTACTCCGATTGAAAATACGGACAGCAACCTGAGCCGCCGAGTTGTTTTTGCACGCGTGCAAAAACCTCGAAACGAGGAAAAGTCAGACCGCCGGAGCGGTCTGGCTGATAGCTTACTCAGCGTCTTTGGGGCACTAGGGGATGACCGCCTGCTGGGACGGATCGTCCTGGTTCAGGTGGGAAAGAACGCAACGGGAAGATCTCGAAAGACGGGGACAGGACGCTGAGAACGCTGCTGGAGCTCGGTGCGAGCTCTGTCATCAGGCGGGTGACTTCAGGGCGGGAAACGCCGCTCTATGGCTGGGTGAAACGCCTGATCAATACTGGCCAGCCACCGCAGCTGGTGACCGTAGCTCTGGCCAACAAGATTGCGAGGACCGTCTGGTCAGTCATGACCGGGAAGGCCGAGAATAAATCTGAGAAGGCGGTGCTCACCGTTTAAGCAAGGCGAGAAACACAGAGACCGGGAGAGCGTGTACTTCGAATGATGAAAACCGGTGCCAGCCGGAGATCAGGAAAACCCGTACGCGAGACCGCATTGTCATATGCGTAAGATTGATAGGGACCATGATCTGCGGACTTCATCAGGGCCAGCGGATTCCGCCGCGACGAATAGGCCGGACACATGAGCGCACTGAACTGGAAGTCGGATTTCGAAAAATGCTTGACCGATGGGTGTCCACACATGTTCCCGCGAGTAATGCCCCAAAGGGGCAGGGGAAATTTCTGGTGCGGTGCGCATTGCTGCCCGGACGAGTGGCGCTCAGTCCCGACCCGCCGGTCCATCGCTACCTTTTCCAACCGGGATCAGATCGAACCCGCGGAACATTTGCCCTGTCAGGCATCCCAGGGGAGGTTAGCGGTCACCCGTCCTCGATCTCCTGACCTTGTGCTTTCATGGCCTTTAGCAGGTACCGGGGCAGTGCATCTCTTCCAAATGCCCGCAGATCGTCGTTGAAATCGCCCCTGGCTGGCACGAGATCGCCACAGTCAATTCCGAGCAATTCTATTTGGTTACGCAATCTCATTGATGCATTGCGTCCTGCGTCGTCATTGTCCCGCGCGATCCAGATGCGCCTGATCCTCGGCGTCGGAACGAAAAGGCCGAGATGGTTGGCAGTAAGACAGGAGGCGAGATCGAATTCGGGGAGGGCTGTGCCGACCGAGAGAGTGTTCTCGAGCTCTTCGCCGACGATGAGATCGGAGCGGCCCGTGTCGGACCAGAAGCGGGCGGCATAGCCGTGCAGGTTGTCCGAGGATCCGCTTCGGGCTCTCGATTTCGGCCAAACGGCCGATGGACGGATCTAGATAGAACCGCGCACATCCGGTAATCTGACCCCGGTTGTCGGTGATCTTGGCCAGCAGGGCAGGGGCCCTTTGCGGCGGATCGGTATCGTGCTCACCCTGCCACAGGAAGACCCGCGGGTGATAGAGCAGGGCCGGGCCAAGACGTGTGATGCCACGCCTCTGCAGATAGGTGGCAGCCAGGGTCCCGAGCACCGGCTGGCCAGCGGCGAAAAATTTTCGCGCCCGCGAGATGCGTTTGCCGGAGCTCCATCCGGGTGCTCAGCTTTTCGCGGCTCTCGTGGCACGGTAGGGCAGGGGGCTTCACCGAGAAGTGCCTGGGCTTCCCTCAGCGTCTCGTTCGGCGTAACCGAGCCATGTCGTTCCTGCAGCAGGTCGATCAAGTCGCCGTATTACCCCGTCGCATAGTCGACCTAGGAGCCAGCTTTGCGCCCACCTTCAGCTTGCAGGCGGATGGCGAGACTTTGCCCCTTAGCGCAAGAGGTGTCGCCAACCTGCCAAAAATTGCCCTGCTTGCGCCCCTCGGGAAAATACTGGCGGCAGAAACTCTCGGCACGGGTCGCACGTTCGACCACGAGGTTTGCGATGCTGCACCGCGCGCTCACGAACCGGCATCCGCTGCGCTGACACCAACCGGGTGCTCGGCGAATGCTGCATGGGTTAGCATGTGCGAGTCGGGTGCTTGAGAGTAAGAGCAACCGTTTTCGAGGCCAGCTGCTTCCAGAAGCCGCTCCAAAAAATGTGACGCTTGAAAACTCTGCACAATTTGGATGACTGGACTGGGCAGATATGGCATGTTCACCATTCAGTCGTTTCGCGACGGCGCTTGGCCGAACTTTAGGAGTTGGGTTGCTCCGGATGCAGGAACGTTGCATGGCTTTAAGTCCTCCAAGCAGCTTTGGATGATTAATACCAAACAAAGAGGACGGGAACTGGAATTGCCAATTTCGCCACGCACTCCGAAACTCGTGATCTTTGACTGTGACGGTGTGCTTGTCGACTCCGAGCCCACCTTCAATCGCGTCTTGCACGAATATTTGCTTTCAAGTGGCGCACGTTTGTCACTCGTCGAATGCCACAGTCTGTTCGTCGGCAAGAGCAGACATGATGTCGAACATTACGTGAGCGAAAGAGGATTCCGCCTTCCAGCGAAATGGCCGCAGGACTTCTACGACAGCGTTCTCGACGCCCTCAGGACAGAGGTTGCGCCAATTCCGGGCGCCCGTGAGGCGGTGGCGATGATTTCGTCGGCTGGCATTCCGCTCTGCGTAGCCTCCAATGGGCTTCTGGCAAAGATGCATGTCACTCTGGAGCGGTCGGGTCTGCTTCCTTGGTTCGAAGGAAAGATGTATTCGGCTTATGATGTCGGCGCAAGTAAACCCGCGCCCGATGTGTTTTTGCATGCGGCTGAAATGAATCGCGCTGCGCCAGAACACTGCGTGGTAATCGAAGACAGCGCAAGCGGATTCGAAGCGGCTTCCAATGCTGCGATGACCTGTTTTGCTTACGACCCGAAGACGACGTTGGAACCAGAGAACCTCTTCGACGCACGACGGTTAACCGATATGGCTGACCTACCGAAACTGTTGGGACTTTGAGAGCGGCTGATACTTGGTCGGCAACCAGCTTCGCATGGACCGGACGGCGTGAACCGGGCTGCCCAATCTCCATCGGAACAAACAGTACGTGTGGCATGCGAGGGAACAGGCCCATCTGGTATCTTACTTTTTCGGTTCTGCTTCACCAATTGTTGTTATTGACCGACTGAGTGCGCAGCAGGCATCCAACGCTCTCGCGGTTGCCATCAGCATTTGAGGAAGGACCATCCACTCCAAAGCCCAGGCTGTACCCGACCGTTCCTGTTCATGTATCAAAGCATGATGCATAGCCGAGACCTGCACCGCATTGAATCGTGCTAACGTCACCAAGAGCTCGGCGGAGATCGGATTGTTTTTGTGTGGCATGGCGGACGAAGTACCACCGCCTGAAATCGCGATCGCACTGATGCCTTGCTGCGCCATTAGGGCGATGTCCTGGCCAATCTTGCCGAGAGTGCCAGAAATCATTGAAAGCAGAGAGGCATATTCCACAATCCCGTCACGCATCGTGTGCCAGGCCTTATTAGTCGGCGCAAGATCGAGCTGGTTGGCGACATCGGCAACAACTTCATCCGCCTTGTTTCGGAGAGCTTTGCGGTCGCCGGAGGCCCCGCCAATCTGTACCCGCTCGATACGGGGACGGATTTGATCCAGCCGCACCCGATGCTCGGCCAAAGGCAGGCGCCAGGGTAGAACCCGATCACGTACGGTGATCAGCGTGGCGGCCTGCATTCTTGTGCGCCCCATTAACGGTTCATCCCCGAACCGCTCTTCTAGCTCCTTGAGGAGTTTCTCCAATTTAATCAATCTGTTGGTGATGAGAAATGAAGCCTCTCGCAGAACCAGGACTGTCGTGGTGTCGACCACATCTTGAGAAGTAGCGCCCATGTGGACGGCTTCTCCAGGTGCGATAGCCTTCAGCTGTTTGACCAGACTCGGCACCGGCAGACCATCCTGCGCAGTACCCTTGGTAAGATCGGTTAGATCGGGATTGGCAACTTCGATGGCTTGTGCAGCTGTCTCGGCCAGGGTTGCGTCAATCAGTCCTGCCCGACCACAGGCCCGCGACCATGCCGCCTCGAAGGCGAGCATGTGCTGAAGCTGCCGTTCCGGGGCGAGGATCGCTGCCATTGCGTCATCGCCGAACAGACCGGATAGCCACAGACTCTCAAACACTGAAGCGCTCATATCGAGCTCCTTATGGTGCGCCGAAAGGGGCGGGATGACCAACCTATTCGATACCTCATTTCCCGATCTGGTCAGATGTCGAGGAAGACCGTCTCGCCCTCGCCCTGCAGGCGTATGTCGAAGCGGTATTTGCCGTCACCGGTTTTCTTGGCGATCAAGGTATTCACCCGTGGACGCTGTTCGATTCGGTTCAGCAACGGGTCATTGGCGTTGTCCTCGTCTTCGAAATAGATCCGGGTATTGAGACCTATATTGATCCCACGTGCCACGACCCAAAGGGAAATATGAGGCGCGCTCTCAACACCACCGCGCCCCTTGTAGGAGCCAGGTTTGACTGTGCGCAGGGTAAACTCGCCGCTTTCGGCGTCGGCTGCAAAGCGGCAATGGCCTGTAAAGGCGGGATCGGCGCCTTTATCCCCCGGGAACACGCCCCCGGCATCGCATTGCCAGCTCTCAATCAACGCATCGCGCATTGCCCAGCCGGTGCCGTCAAATACGGAGCCAACGATCTCAACGATCTCACCCTTGGCTTTGCTTTCATCCAGAAAGGGCGTGGTGCCAATCTCTTCGTCATAGTAACCTGCGTTTCCCGCATAGGTAGGCATCAGGCCGATATGGACATAAGGGCCCGCCGTTTGCGAAGCGCTTTCGATCAGTGTTTCAAGTTTCTGAACCATTTCACATGCCCTCCATCTTGTTTTCAAACATGGTCTGACGGCGGCCGCGCAGAACAATGTCAAATTTATAGGCGAGAAAATCGAGTGGGCGCGATTTCGAGAAATCGAGTGGCGCGACCAACCGGTCGAGCTGGCTGCGATCCTTGATCGTCGCGGCGATCGGGCAGTGATTGATGAGCGGATCGCCTTCGAAATACATCTGCGAGATCAACCTTTGGCCGAAACTGTGGCCAAATATCGAAAAGTGGATGTGCATCGGACGCCAGTCATTGGCGCGGTTCGGCCAGGGGTAAGCCCCAGGACGTACGGTCAAGAATTCGTAATAGCCGTTTTCATCCGTGATGGTCCGACCGCAGCCGCCGAAATTCGGATCGAGCGGTGCGAAATAGGTGTCTTTCTTGTGCCGGTAGCGCCCACCCGCATTAGCCTGCCAGATCTCTATCAGCGCGTTCGGTATCGGGCGGCTCATCTCGTCCAGCAAGCGGCCATGCACCAGGATTCGTTCGCCCACGGCGGGAGCAGCACCCTTTGTCCAGTTCAAGATCAGGTTGTTGTCGAGCGCGCCGAGCTTCGTGTGGCCGAATCTCGGGCCAGTCTCTTCCGATGGGGTGCTCTCCATCGAGAGCAACGGCAAGAAGGGCGAGCGCGCGACGCTCGTTTTGTAGCCAGGGTCATAAGGCTCGGGGTGGATCGCGCGGTTGCGCGGAATCAGTGGTCCCTGATCAGTCATTAGATACTTTCCTCCATTTCCGCATAAGTCTGCTTGGCCAGCTTCAGCGCGTGGTTGGCTTTCGGCACGCCAGCATAGATCGCGACGTGTTGCAGCGCCTCGGCGACATCTGCTTTAGAGGCACCGGTATTAGCGGTAGCCCGGATATGCATTGGAATTTCCTCGAAATTTCCTGTCGCGGCCAGCAGTGCGAGGGTCAACATCGAGCGTTCGCGTCGGGTGATCCGCTCCGACGCCCAAACAGTTCCCCATGCGCTTTCGGTGATCAACGACTGAAACGGCAAGTCGAATTCGGTCTTGCCTGCCTCTGCCCGGTCCACATGAGCGTCTCCCAGCACCTCGCGGCGCACTTGCATGCCTTTGTCGAACGTCTCTGTCATGGGATGATCCTTTCCACGAAATTCATCAGGGTGTGGGCAAATACCTTTGGCTGCTCTACCGCGGGCAGATGGCCGGAGCGGTCGAACATGACAAAATCGGAGCGGGGCAGGGCGGCGGCGAGCTTTTCGACCACGTCCGGCGGCGTCGCCTGATCGTGATAGCCGCCGATCACCAGCGCGGGCTGGGTGATTTCGCCAAGGCGGCCGGTGATGTCGGTGCCAGCGATCGCCGCACAAGTGGCGATATAGCCTTCCGTATCTGTCCGGGTGAGCAGCGCCCTCCACAGATCGGTTTCAAGAGACGCAAGCATTTCGGGGCCGAACCACCGCTGTAAGATGCCGTCTGCCATTGCAGCCATGCCATTAGCACGTACACCCTCTATCCGACTCAGCCAGCTATCCGCATTTCCCAGCATTGGGGCGGTATTCGAAAGCACCAAGCCGATCACCCTATCTGGCGCCATGAGCGCGATGTGCTGCGCGATCAGCCCGCCGATGGAACAACCGACGATCACAGCCCGAGCGAGACCGATATGGTCCATCGCTGCCAGCACGTCCTCGGCCAGCTCTGGAATGCCATATCCCTGCGGCGCGGTACTGCTCAGCCCGTGACCGCGCTTGTCCATGCGCAAGTTAGACCAGCCCGCCGGCAGAAGCGCGACGACATCGTCCCACATCCGCAGATCTGTGCCGAGCGAATTGATGAAGACAAGCGCGACACCTTCGCCGCCAGTGGCGCGCAGATGCGTGGTGCCCCAATCGCGTTTCAATGCCTGCATAGTATCCTCCTGCCGATATTTTGGCATAACTTTTTCCTTTACAAAAATATGATCTTGTCCAAAAACTATAACCAAATGAATATACCCAATGGCCTGAAACTGCGCCATCTCGAAGCTTTCCTAACCGTTGCTCAAGCCGGAACAATCTCTGCTGCGGCGCGGCAACGGAACGTGTCGCAGCCAGCACTGTCAAAAACGATCTCGGAACTGGAGGGGCTACTTGGCGCGCATCTCTTCGAGCGTACGGGGCGGCGGGCCGTCTTAACCCCAGCAGGTGAGAATTTTCTTGCTCATGCCCGCGCCGCGCTGCAAAGCCTCGAGGCAGGGGTGCGCGACCTGTCGGGGCAGGCGACGGCGGGGCTGGTGAAGGTCGGGTTGCTGCCGACCGTGGCCGGTGGGTTCTTCCCCTCGGCCGCTCTTGCATTCTCGCAGGCGCGCCCGGATGCGCGGATCGGTATTATCACTGGCCCGAACCACTACCTGCTCGAACGACTACGCGGCGGCAAGATTGACCTTATGGTCGGGCGCATGCCACGGGCAGCCGACATGGCAGGCCTGTCTTTCGAGTATCTCTATGATGAGCCGATCTTGCTGGTGGCGCGCGCCGGACATCCAGCGCTGGATCTGCCGGTGACCGACGCGCTGCTACGCTATCCCCTCATCCTGCCCAACCCCGGTGCGATCATCCGTCAGAGCGTGGATCAGTACCTTGCCGCGATGGGGTTATCGGATCTCACACCGGTGTTCGAGACGGTGGCCCTGCCAGCGGCGCAGACGCTTCTCGAAGGTTCTGAAATGCTCTGGTTCATCTCGCGCGGCGTCGTGGCGCGGGAAATTGCGCGTGGCAGCCTTGCTGCGCTCGATTTAAGATCGGAATACATGGCCGGGGCGGTTGGCCTGACGCGCAAGTTCACGTTCGACGAAGACAGCCATGCCGATCTACTGGCGCGGCTGCTGCACCGGCGGGTTGAAGAGGATTTCACCTGTCGTTGATCCAGTCAGACGGCTTCTAGCGCAATAGCAATACCCTGTCCTACACCGATACACATAGTAGAGAGCGATTTCTCACCAGGCTTGAGGTCGAGCATCGCGGTGCCAGTAATTCGCGCACCCGACATGCCCAGCGGATGACCCAACGCGATTGCCCCGCCATTTGGGTTCACACGCACGTCATCATCAGCAATCCCAAGATTACGCAACGTGGCGAGGCCCTGCGAGGCGAAAGCTTCGTTAACCTCAATCACTGCGAACTCCTCTTGGCGCAGGCCAAGACGCGCCAGAAGCTTTCTCGAGGCCGGAGCCGGGCCGAAGCCCATGATGCGCGGCGCCACGCCGGCGGTCGCCCCGCCGAGCACTCTGGCGATCGGCTTAAGCCCATGCTTCTCGGCAGCTTCTTTCGTCGAAAGGACCAAAGCGGCAGACCCGTCATTCACGCCAGAGGCGTTGCCCGCTGTCACAGTACCATCGGCTTTCACGAAGGGCCGAAGCTTTTTCAGGCCTTCGTATGTAGTCGTGGAACGCGGATGCTCGTCGATGTCGATGACCAGAGGATCACCTTTGCGCTGCGGGATCGTAACCGGCACGATCTCCTGGGCCAAACGGCCATTGACTTGGGCTTTGGCCGCTTTCTGCTGCGAGCGCAAGGCGAAGGCATCCTGATCGGGGCGCGAGATGCCAAAATCTTCGGCCACATTCTCTGCCGTCTCGGGCATGCTGTCGACGCCATAATGTTCCTTCATCAGCTTGTTAACGAAACGCCAGCCGATAGTGGTGTCGTGGACCTCATTGGCCCGCGAGAAGGCGGAGGTGGCCTTGGGCATCACGAATGGCGCGCGCGACATGCTCTCCACCCCTCCGGCGACAATCAACTCGGCCTCGCCGGATTTGATCGCCCGAGCTGCAGTGATGACCGCATCCATACCCGAGCCGCAAAGTCGGTTCATCGTCGTACCCGGCACCGTCTCGGGATAGCCTGCGAGAAGCAGCGCCATGCGGGCGACATTGCGGTTGTCTTCGCCAGCCTGATTGGCGCAGCCGAAGATCACCTCGTCGATCGCGGCAAGGTCGAGACCCGGATTGCGCGCGGCAATGGCCCGAAGCGGAATCGCAGCAAGGTCGTCAGCGCGGACGGAGGAAAGCGCACCTCCAAAGCGGCCGATTGGTGTGCGGATGTAGTCGCATATGTATACGTCAGTCATGAGATTCCCTCGGGAACATTGAGTTCGGCAACTTCGCCATCAATGTGCAACGTCGCGCCAGTCACCGCCTGCAAGGCGTCCAGGGTGATGCCCGGCAGTTTTTCACGAAGCACGAATTTGCCGTCCTCGACGTCAATTACGGCCAGAGAGGTGTAGATGCGGGTAACGCACGCGACACCTGTCAGCGGGAAAGTACAGGCCTCGACCAGTTTCGGGCCGCCATCCTTGGTTACGTGGTCAGTCACAACCGCGACACGTTTTGCCCCATGCACAAGGTCCATTGCACCCCCAACGGCAGGCACGCCTTTGGTGCCTACGCGCCAGTTCGCCAGATCGCCGTTCTGGGCGACCTGATACGCGCCAAGAACGGCCAGATCGAGGTGCCCGCCGCGCACCATCGAAAAGCTGTCGGCATGATGGAAAAAGGATGCACCGGGCTTCAATGTAATCGCCTTTTTGCCTGCGTTGATTAGGTCCCAGTCTTCCTCGCCCTCTGAGGGGGCTTTTCCGAATCCCAGCACGCCGTTCTCGGTATGATAGGTTACATCGCGGCCATCAGGTTGGAACTTGGCGATCATTTCGGGAAATCCGATACCGAGGTTCACATAGGAACCATCTTCGATATCCTGAGCGGCACGCCAAGCGATCTGCGCGTTCGTCAGCTTGTCTTCCATTAAGTTGAAACCGGACATCAGTAGACCACCCCCCTACGCACGAGTACTTCTTCTTGTTGAGGCGTGGGAACCTCGACAATCTTGTCGACGAAGATTCCGGGGGTGACTACCGCCTCAGGATCGATTGAGCCGGGTGCGCGGAGGTTGGAGACCTGCGCAATCGTGCGATCGGCTGCCATCGCCATCAACGGATTGAAGTTCCGGCCAGCCAAACGATAAGTAAGGTTACCGGTCTCGTCACCATCATGACCTTTGATCAGGGCGAAGTCGGCCTTCAACCACAACTCTTGCACGTACATCTTGCCGTCGAACGTCTCTGTCGGCTTGCCTTCGGCAAGCTCGGTACCAAAAGACGTAGGCGTATAAAAAGCCGGAATGCCTGCTCCGCGCGCGCGAATGCGTTCGGCCAACGTACCCTGCGGGATCAACTCGAGCTCAATTTCGCCCGCCAGGTATTTTTCGTTGAATGCCTCGGCGTTGGAGCTGCGCGGGAAAGAGCAGATCATCTTCCTGACCATCCCCGCTTTGATCATCGCGGCGATTCCGATCGCGCCGTTTCCCGCGTTATTGTTGATAACTGTAAGATTCTTGGGGCTGCCGGTGGCGCGAAAGCGATCGATCAAAGCGTGGATCAGTTCGATCGGGGCTCCGGAGCCTCCAAAGCCACCGATCATAAGCTGTACGCCATCGGGGATATCCGAAACCGCGTCAGCGAGGCTGGGCGATGTTTTGTTCATCAGGATCCTCCTTAGATACCCTTCGAAATATCCCTAGATTACCGCCGTAGCGAGCAAAATGTTCATATATTGATATTTGTTCAAATTGTGAATATCAGCGTTCGCATGTTGAACAAGCCCACCGACTACATCGCCTCGCTTGCCAAGGGGCTGAAAGTGATCGAAGCCTTCGGACCCACATCCCCGCGTCTGTCGATATCCGAAGCTGCTGCCGCCAGCGGCTTGGATCGCGCGGCCACGCGACGCGTACTGTTGACGCTCCACCGCGAAGGTTACGCCGACTATGACGGTAAGTTTTTTACTCTTACCCCGCGCATCCTACGCCTTGGAGTGGCCGCACTTGCCTCCCTGCCACTCTCGCAGATTGTCCAACCTTGGCTTGACCAACTCTCAGAGCAAATTGGTCAAAGCTGTTCGGTAGCACTGCTCGATGAGACCGAGATCGTGTACATCGCTCGCGCGGCGCAGAAACGTGTGATGTCCATCGGGCTCATGCCTGGGTCACGCCTCCCCGCTCATTGCACCTCGATGGGAAGGGTTCTGTTGGCTGCGTTGCCTAGGGAAGAGGCTGACCTGCTTGTCAGACGCTCGGACCTTACCCCGCGGACCAAGTTCTCCATACTCGACCCAGTTCAGACCCTGTGCCGGATCGATGCTGCAAGAGAGGACGGATATGCGTTTGTGGACCAGGAAGTGGAAACGGGTTTACGGTCAATCGCTGTTCCGCTGAATGATCGCAAGGGTTTGACCGTCGCCGCTCTCAATATCGGTTTGTCGTCTGCCGGCCGGACACCGATGCAGACGATTGAAACATACTTGCCGCACTTGCTTGGCGTCCAATCGGCCCTCGGGCGGGTTCTCTGATTGACATTATTTAGAAGTCTAAGTTATCAGGGCCTCAAGCCGGGAGGATACCTTAGATGGAAAATCTGAAACTAGACGCGAAGCTCTCTCTTCAAGAACCAGCCCATCTCTACTACGGCGGCGCATGGGTGCCGCCACTAGAGGGAAAGTACGAAGACACTTTCAACCCAGGAACCGGTGAACGGATCGGGTCGGTTGCGACGGCAAGTCGCGCCGATGTGGATGCGGCGGTTGCGGCAGCGAAAGAAGGGTTCGAGGTATGGCGGGATGTTGTGCCGCTGGAACGTGCACGTATCCTGAAGGAAATCGCAAATCTCTTGCGAAAGCATGGCGATGAACTGGCGATGATGGACGCTGCAAACTGTGGCAACCCCTATACCGAAATGCGCGGCGACGCCGCGATCGCGGCAGCGCAGATGGAGTTTTTCGCTGGTCTCGTGACCGAGATGAAAGGCGATACGATCCCTATGGGACCAGAGCGCATCAACATGACCTTACGTCAGCCGATGGGCGTTGTTGCACGGATTCTTGCCTTTAATCACCCGTTCATGTTCTGCGGCGGCAAGATGGCAGCGCCTCTGGCCGCAGGCAATGCCGTCATCATCAAGCCGCCGGTTCAGGCTCCGCTGTCTTCGCTGCGGCTGGCGGAGCTTATCGATGGCCTGCTGCCGAAGGGTACTTTCAATGTTCTGCCGGGCGGCGTCGAGGCAGGAGCTGGGCTGGCCGAACATCCCGACGTCGCCAAAGTCACACTGATCGGCTCGGTACCTGCGGGCCGGGCGGTGATGCGCAGCGCGAGCGATACCGTCAAACCAGTGCTGTTGGAACTCGGCGGTAAGAACGCGCTGATCGCCTATCCGGACAGCGATCCTAAGAAGATCGCCGATGCGATCGTCGGCGGCATGAATTTCGGCTGGTGCGGGCAATCCTGCGGATCGACGAGCCGCGCCTTCTTGCATGCAGACATCCACGATGCGGTCATCTCACATCTCAAGGCGGCTGTCGAACGGTACAAGCCAGGCATTCCGACGGAGCCGGAGACCACGATGGGGGCGATCGTCAGCCGGACACAGTTCGACCGGATCATGGACTTCATCGAATCCGCCAAGAGCGAAGGCGCGCGCGCCGTAACCGGCGGCCATGCGGTGACCGAAGGTGCACTGGGACAGGGAAGCTTCATCGCGCCGACAATCTTTGCCGATGTCGAACCACAGATGCGAATTGCCCGTGAAGAGATATTCGGTCCCGTACTCGCCGTACGCAAATGGTCGGACGAAAACGCCATGCTGAAAGAGGTCAACTCCCTCGAACTGGGTTTGACTTGTGCAATCTGGACGCGCGACCTTGTGACCGCCCATCGCACAGCTTCGCGGGTCGAGGCTGGGTTCGTCTGGGTAAACGAAGTCGGTCGGCATTTCCTCGGAGCGCCGTTCGGCGGTGTCAAGCAATCCGGCATTGGGCGCGAAGAAGGGATCGGGGAACTCATTTCGTTCACGCACGAGAAGAACGTCCACATCAACCTGAATGGTCAGTAAGACCGCGTTTGGCCGGACGCCGCCGGAAATTGACAGTGCGCCAGTGGAGACGGTCACTGATAGAAACCCGTGGCGCCTACGCCGCGCCTACGCCCCAGTGTGGGCTAGCGAAGACCGGTCTTCGGGTTGAAGGGAGCATGCCTGCGGAGCGCAGGCTGAACGAGATTAATATGGATATGGAAGAACACATGACGGAAGAGAGACCATCACAGATAGAGCGCCCGGTTGGGTCTGCCGGCAACGGGGTCTGGGGCAGCGATATCTTTGCCGATATGCTGCGCGGTCTAGGGGTCAAATATGTAGCCCTCAACCCTGGGTCGAGCTTTCGGGGTCTGCATGACAGTTTGGTTAATCACCTCGGCAACGAGGATCCGCAGATGCTGCTCTGCCTTCATGAAGAACATGCGGTGGCGATTGCACATGGCTATGCCAAGGTCACGGGCGAGCCGTTAGCGGTGATTCTGCACAGCAATGTGGGGCTGATGCACGGCACCATGGCGATCTTCAATGCATGGTGTGACCGGGTACCGGTTCTGATCTACGGGGCCACAGGCCCGGTGGATGCGGCGCTGCGCAGGCCCTGGATCGACTGGCTGCATACCTGCCGCGACCAGGCCTCGATGATCCGCAACTATGTCAAATGGGACGACCAACCTGGCTCGATGGAGGCGGCATTGGAATCAATGTTGCGGGCGGATGTGATTGCGCGGAGCGAGCCGAAAGGTCCGACCTATGTAAACTTCGACGTGTCTATCCAGGAAAAGCAACACGAGAAGGCCCCGACGCTGCCTAATTTTGCACGTTACCAGCCACCTTTGCCGGCGGCCCCCTCAGCCGAGGGCGTAGCGCGTGCCGCAGATCTGTTGAAGAACGCCAAGGCCCCTGTGGTGCTGGCGGGGCGCGTGTCGCGCGATCCGGCGGATTGGGCGCGACGCGTCGCCCTTGTCGAAGCGCTTGGGGCAAAGGTCCTCACCGATATCCGGATCGGGGCCTCTTTCCCGACCGACCATGTGCAGCACCGCGGCAAGCCAGCCTTTTTCATCGACGATGCGGCGGGCGAGGTGTTGCGCGAGGCTGACGTGATCCTAAGCCTCGACTGGCTGGATGTCGCGGGCACGATCAAGCTGGCGGGCGAGGTTAAGGCGAAGGTTATCCAAGCCTCGCTCGACTACCAGTTGCACAATGGCTGGGGCATGGAACACCAAGGACTGCCTGCACTAGACCTTCACCTGGCCTGCTCACCGGATGTAGCGATGCACGCCATTGCCGATGCACTGGGCGTGGGTGCGGGCGATCTGCCAGAGACCCTGCCGGTCAAACCGGCGCTGGGAATGCCGGAGGCAGATGCGGCGCTCGATATCATGACGCTGGCAGGCGCGCTCGGAGAAGGGCTCGACGGTGTTTGTGCCAGTATCGTGCGCCTGCCACTGGGCTGGGCAGGCGAGGCCTGGCACTTCCGCCACCCGCTCGACTTCCTGGGCTCGGACGGCGGTGCCGGGATCGGGTCGGGTCCGGGAATGCTGATTGGTGCTGCGCTGGCACTGAAGGACAGCGACCGGCTGCCGGTCGCAGTCCTCGGCGATGGTGACTTCATGATGGCGGCATCTGCCTTCTGGACAGCGGCACATTACGGCACACCGTTCCTTGCTATCGTCTCGAACAACCGTTCGTTTTATAATGACGAGGTCCACCAGGAACGGGTCGCCGTAGCGCGCGGCCGCCCGGTGGAGAACAAGTGGATCGGCCAGCGCATCGGCGATCCCGACATCGACATCGCCGGCGTGGCGCGCGCGCAAGGCTGCGAGGGCATCGGTCCGGTCTTCACCGCTGGTGAGCTGGTGGAGGCGGTCAGGGAAGGTATCGAATTGGTCCGCGCGGGCAAAAGCGTGGTGATCGATGCGCGGGTGCAGCCGGGATACAACCCCAATATGGTCGCCGGCCTGACGCGGAGCGACTGACCTTGGCGCCGAAGATCTACATAGCACAGGACCCGGTGCTGGAAGACGTGCTCGATATCGCTGCGGAGAAACTGCTTGCCCTCGGTTGGACTGTCGTGCGCGGACCAGAGATCACCCCCGGCGTGCCGTTGCGCCTGTCGGCGGACCAGCGGCAGGCGTTGATCGAGGATGTGGACATAATCGTCGCAAGCTCCCGGTCGCGGCTGAGTGCGAAGGATCTCGATGCTTCGCCGCGCCTGCGTGCGTTAGTCTTTCCGACCATTGGCGTCGATGCGGTCGATCTCGAGGCCTGTGCCGCTCGCGGTTTGATCGTCGCTAACGGTGCCACGCCAGAAAACTTCCTGGCGATGTCAGAGGCGACGGTGATGCTGATGCTCGTGCTGCTCTACCGGCTGCACGAATCCGAGCGTATACTGCGCGAAAACGCGAGCCGTCCGCAGCAGATGTATGCGCGGATGCTGCGGGGGCGCACTATTGGGTTGATCGGATCGGGTCGCATCGGGGCCGGGGTAATCGAAAGGCTCCAGGCGTTCGACCCAGGGCAGATTTTGGTAAACGATCCGTTCCTCACGCCACAGAGCGCTCCGGACGGCGTAAGGCTGGTGGACCGTGATGAGTTGCTTGCCGCGTCTGATGTGATCAGCCTGCATGTGCCGCTCAACCCGCAGACTCGGAGCATGATTGCTGAGGCAGAACTGCGCGCGATGAAGACAAATGCGATCCTCATCAACACCTCTCGGGGCGGGCTGATTGACGAGGCTGCGCTCGTTCGGGTGATGGGGGAGGGGCACCTTGCCGGTGCCGGTCTCGATGTGACGGAAACCGAACCCCTTCCGGAGGACCATCCCTTGCGCAACCTCGACCGGGTGATCCTGACCCCACACATTCTCGGTCACACAGTCGATCTCTACACGGTCATGCCCGACGTGCTGGTCGAGAACGCCACGCGCATCATGAAAGGTGATCTGCCGAAATATGTCAGAAACCCCGATGTGGTGGAACGCTGGCGGCAAAAGCTGGGCGATCTGAGCTGACCTGACCCACCGTGCGAGCAGCGTGCACCGTCAAACTGGAGAGCCTGTGCTCCTTGCACCGATTGAACGGCCAAGTCGACTAGTGTTCGCATGGCGGTGTTACACAACGGCCCCCCGGTGTTGTGCGGCACAGGCGAGCCAAACGGGTCTCGACGCATGAGGGCCGAAAAACGGAAGGCACCCCACACACAATCCCGACACTGGGGCGAAAATACGCCGGATGAAGGCGCAAACTCAGGCCCAATGATAGGCACTTCAGGCTCCATGTCTTGACTTTACACCACGGTTCGGCACCTATATCTCGCGCGCCACGCGAGTGTTTTTTCGCGGTAAAAGGTGTGCAGCAAAGCCACTGGAGTTTTGATAGCTATCAGGTCTGAGCGGGCGCGCTGTTTGGACAAAAACTATGTGTAGATGCAGGCGATGAGCGACGCAAAGAAAGATAAGCAATCAAGCCATGTACCTGTCCACCCCGACGAGCGCATGGCCCGGCTGGTACGACTGGCAGCCCGTGGATTCAACCGGGCGCTTCAACTTCGCCTGCAAACGGAAAATGTCACATTCGGTCAGTGGATCTTCCTGCGTATCCTCTGGCAGGAAGACGGGTTGTCGCAACGCGAACTGAGCGACCGGGCGCATCTCACCGAACCCACCGCCCACACTGCGCTCATTAAGATGGAAGAGCTGGGGTACATCGAAAGACGCAACGTCGATGGCAACAAGCGGCGCCAGCACGCTTTTCTGACGAAAAGGGGATGGGCGCTGCGGGACGTTCTCGAACCGCTGGCGCTTGAAGTGAACGATGCGGCAATGGCAGGCCTTTCCGTGAAAGCTCAGGACGACTTGCGAAACGCCCTTTCCGTGATGATCCGGAACCTCGAGAATGACGAACACGATGCGGCCGCGAGAGGGGTCCGTGTACCTCCGACCAAGGGCAACACAGCAAACTAAATCGCAAGCCACACGTGCCGAGTGTCAGGCGCGGGCCTTTAGGTGGCGGTTGTGGATAGATTTTTCGGCTCGGGACGGGATATGAGCCCTGCCGTCCCGGGGTTCCACCGGTTGACGATGTGTCATTGCAAAGCACCCACGCCGAATATTCAGCTTTAGGGTGTTCCGCGTCAGGAACTATGACCTGAGTGGCTTTCGCTGAACAATAGTCTCGACTTCAATCAGGGTTGACGGGTGTGAGTGGATAGACTAGTGGCATTAAAGATAGACATCTAATATTAGATGTCTACTGAAAACAGGGAGGAAGACATGAAATTTCCAATCAAAGCCGTTGCCGCATCGCTCGGGGTCGCGGTACTTTCGAGCGCTGCTTCCGCAGACAGCATCAATGTGACCCTTTCAGGCGGCAATCCCTCGGGGCTTTGGTCGCTTCTGGGCGCTGGTATCGACCGGGCCGTCAAGGCGGATGACCCGAACGGCGTGGTGACCTATCAGGCCACCGGCGGTGGCTTTGCGAACATCGGCCTTCTTGGCCGTGAACGGACCGACCTAGGACTAGCGCATGATGCCGAGATAAAATTGGCCCTCGCGGGAGACGATCCGTTCGACGCACCGATCGAGAACCTTCAGGCTGTCGGCTATATGTACAACTGGGCGCCAATGCATTTCTTCATCAAGAGATCCCTCGCCGAAGAATATGGCATTGATAGCATTGACGACCTTGCGACGTCTGGCGCAGCGATCCGTGTCGCGAATAACAACGCCGGGAACATTGTCGCCAACATCACGACTTTCATGCTTGAAGAGGCGGGCTATGACGAAGCCACGATTGAGGCAAATGGCGGCGTGCTTGTTCGCGGTGGTTCGGCACAGCAAGCGGATCTGATTACCGACGGCCGCACCGATATGGTTATCAACGGCATCTTCGTCGGGCATTCGTCGTTCCGCAAGGTCGATGAGGGCAATGACGTGGTGCTGCTCAGCGTTCCCGAAGACATCATCGCTGCGACCAACGAGCGTTTCGGAACCGGCACCTACACAATTCCAGCCAACAGCTACAAAAACCAGACCGAAGATGTCGTCACGCTCGCACTGGGTGCGATGTTGATCACTTCCGACGTACTGCCAGAAGAAACTGGCTACATGCTCGCCAAGAGTATCGCGACCAATATCGACGAGATCCGCGGCGTGCATAATGCGATGCAGGCGCTCACACCGGAATTGCTGACGTCGCAAACGACGTTGCCGTTCCATCCTGGTGCGGAGCGTGCCTACAGGGAACTGGGCTTGCTCGAATAAGGTCGACCCTAACGATCCGGCCGGTGCGCTGCCGCGGCACGCGCCGGCCTCCTCATCGACTGCGCGGTGCAATGCGCCCCGATGACTGAGTGAGATGTCACGTCACGTCATCGTGCGGCCTGTACCTCGCGGCCCGTTCTCATCTATGCCTGATACGGGGGCTACATGAATTTTCCTTCACTTACAGAAACCGGTCGTCGTAGAAGTTTAGGCTCGCCGATGAGGACCATTGTCATGGTGCTGGCGGCGGCATTCGCGATTTGGGTAATCCACTCAAACCTCTTCATCATCTCCGATCCGCTCATTCAGGGCATTCTGTTTGTATCGGGCATTTTCACGATTCTCTTCCTTGCGATCGGCGCGACCTCGCGCGCGCCGGATAGCATTCCGATCTATGATTGGTTTCTCTCTGCGCTGAGCCTGGCCACAGGGGTGTACTTCTACGTGACCTCGGGAGCGATTGCGGACCGGATCAGTCTTCTCGACGAATTCACCACCGATCAGTTCTTCTTTGGCTCAGCCTTGTTGTTTCTGACCATCGAAGCGACGCGCCGGACCACCGGCCTGGGCCTGACCGGCGTTGTCGTCCTCTTCCTGATTTATAACCTGTTTGGCTACCTTCTGCCGCCGCCGTTCGGGCATCGCGTCAGCGAGTTTAGCTATCTCTTGGATATTCTAGTTTTCACCACCGATGGGCTCTTTGGTGTGCCGCTGCAGGTTGTTGCGAGCTATGTCTTTCTGTTCGTAATGTTCGGAACTTTCCTAGCAAAAGCGGGCGGTGGGGACTTCTTTTTCAACCTTGCAGCGCTTGTGACCGGCAATGCGCGCGGCGGCCCGGCCAAAATCGCGATCATTTCGTCGGGCCTCTACGGCACGATGTCCGGGAGCCCGACATCCGACGTTGTTGCGACTGGGTCGATCACGATACCGGTCATGAAGCGTCTCGGATACCGGGCGCGGTTCGCAGGGGCGGTAGAAGTTGCGGCGTCGACAGGTGGTAGCGCGATGCCTCCGATCATGGGATCGGCTGCCTTCATCATGGCCGAGTATTCCGGCATCTCTTATAACGCCATTGTGCTTGCCGCTCTGGTGCCGGCACTTCTTTACTACACTGGTGTCTTCGCTCAGGTTCACTTCCGGTCAGTCAAGCACAACCTGCGACCGTCCGCAGACGAAATTCCTTCAGCAAAGGAAACGTTTAAGACCGGATGGGTTTTCCTGCTACCGATCATCGGCATCATCGTCGCCCTTATCTTGGGGTATTCCCCGACCTTCACAGCCGGTGTCGGCGTTCTGGTAACCATCCTGGCCGCGATGATCCTGAAGGACACACGGCTGTCACTGTGGCAGTTGGTGGAAGGGCTGGGGGCAACTACGCTCCAAATCCTGCCGGTCGCAGGCGCTTGTGCCGCAGCTGGTCTTGTGATCGGCGGCCTGTCGATGACCGGCCTTGGAATGAAATCCGCGAACGTCATTTTGACTGTCAGCAACATGCAACCACTGCTGACTCTCGTTATCGCCGCGCTCGTCACGATTGTTCTCGGTCTCGGGATGCCAACGCCCAGTGCGTATATCCTGGCGGCCGTGCTAGTAGGTCCGGCGCTGGCGAAACTTGGTTTCCCGACGTTGCCCAGCCAGATGTTTCTGCTCTACTACGCGATTCTCTCGGCACTGACGCCACCGATTGCTGTGGCTGCAATCGCGGCCTCAGCGATTGCAGACGAAGACCCCTTCAAGATCGCGTTCTCTGCAGTCCGGCTAGCCATCGTCGGCTTCCTGCTGCCCTTCGCCTTCGTGTGGAACCCAGGTATTCTCCTAGAACTTGGCCCCCTGGCAAACACCTTGGCCGTCGTGGGTGCTTTTGCCGGAGCCCTCGCGGTCGCAGCCTCTCTGGAAGGCTTGGTCAAGACACAACTCACTGCAATCGAAAGGGGCGTACTTCCCATCGCTGCGATTGGCGCCGTAAGTCCATATTTGGCGGTATCCGCGATCTGTATTTTGGTGATTGTCGCAATGCTAATCCGGCAGATCGCTTTCACGACAGAAAGCGCCCACGTCGACAGAGCCTAGCTGTCGCGCCTCAGCAGGTTGCCCCAATTGAAGTGCAGTCTGGTCATCGAGGGATTCAACCCAGAGGCGGCATGTGGCCTGGGCCAATTTCTAAGGTTGGTCCGGGCCGGTCGGCCTATGACTCGGCCTATGACGCGGAAAACAGGCGGCTACTTCCGTAGGTGGGAACTGATCACTTCGCAACCGGCGCAAAGTACGTCGAGGTTCAGGAAATGAATGAAACACGGGGACCGGAAGAACTTGGGCCAAAACAGCTTAGTATCGGCACCGACGCGATCTCCGTGCTGTCGGTTACCATCAGAGCACCCCTTGTACAGGCCGCGGTCGTCGCGAAGGCGATCAACGATGCCGCTCCTGATCACCTAGATTGGAACCGATTTGACGCGCGCATGTCGCTACAGAATCAGACTGTCAATGACCAGATCATCTTTTCGGTGACCTTGCGTGGGGAAGAAGCATCCGTTTCGCTCCGAGACGGAATGGCCGCCTTGGCCCATGATCTCGAAGAGAGGCTGAGCTTCGCTTCGGTGACTGTAGGACAACAGGTGCCAGCCAACGGTACTGACCCGAAACCGCCAGCCGCGCCGCGCTATTGGAAAGCCTGGGTCGCCAGCATGCTGGGTGTCTATCCTCTGCTGATCCTTATCTACTACGCGCTGCAACCGCTCACGCAAAACCTTCCAGGTCCGGTGTCATTGTTTCTTGTTGCGCTGGTGCTCACCGGAGTGAACGGTGTCTACGTTGCGCCGTTTCTGGGCAAGAGATTGCGTCCATGGCTCACACGGTGAAGCGAGATAGTGCGCTTGCCGCGACTCATGCGCAGGCTGGCTGCCATGACACCTCAGTGACGGGCCCGGCAAGCCGCTGTCGGGGAGGTACAGAAGCACAATTGCGCGAAAGTATCTCGGTTAGGCGATCTCGTCAGCTTGGTCTAGTTCAGAACCCGCTATTTCGGACAACAAGTGAGGTCAGTTCCTACTACGCGGGCAAAAAAATTTGCAGGTTACGTTGACAGATAAAACTTAGAGAGCTAAGAATACTTGAGAGGTAGAGTACCACTCATCCACTAAAAGAGTCGGATGCCCTTGGAGGAGCCCAGATGCTTACACCCGAAGAGAATGAACTGCTTACACGCGTAACGGGGGATGCCCCGATGGCGCAACTCATGCGTCAACACTGGACGCCCGTATGCCTGATCGAAGAGGTTGAAGAGTCGGACGGCAAACCGCTTCGAGTCGAAGTTCTCGGCGAGAGCTATGTCGCGTTCCGGGATACCAAGGGTCGTCTGGGGATGCTGGATGAGCTTTGCCCGCACAGAAAGGCCTCTCTGGTCTATGGCCGAAACGAGGAATGTGGGCTGCGCTGCCTTTATCACGGCTGGAAGATGGACGTCGAAGGCAATGTCGTCGCCATGTCTTCGGAGCCGGAAGGCAGTCCATTGATGGACAAGGTCAAACATCGTTCCTACCCCGTGCGGGAGTGGGGCGGCTTCGTCTGGGCTTGGCTCGGCGAGAAAGATGACATGCCTGAGTTCCAACCGCCGGCCTTTGCCCCGACCGAGGACACCCCAGTTTCGATCCTGAAAATTCGCGTTCCTGCAAACTGGGCGCAGATCCACGAGGGTCAGATCGACAGCGCGCACTCGTCGTCGCTCCATTCGTCGAATATGGTTCCGGCACGGGTCGAGGGCGCCGCGGCGGACGACAAATCATGGTACCGCCCGTCGACCGACAAATCCCCACGTATGCAGACTGAAACCACGAGCTACGGTTTCCACTACGCGGCGATCCGAAAGCCAATCAAAAACGCTCAGACGCACAACTATCTTCGGATCACCGAATTTGTCGCGCCCTATTACTCGCTGATTCCGCCCAACAACAACTACCGAGTCGCAAGCGTCATCGTGCCGATCAATGACGATGAGACAGCATTTCACTTCATAGCCTTCGACGGACCTAACGTTCCCTCTACCGAAGAGTGGCGCAAATTTGCCCATGCCGTACCGGGTGTGGATGTCGACCACAAATGGCGCTCTCTCCGGACCTTAGAGAACGACTTCAAACAGGACCGCGAAAGGATGAAGGAAGGCCACTTTACAGGCGTGGACGGCATTCCGAACGAAGATATTGTGATGTGGGTTTCGATGGGCAGCCGCGTGCAGCGCCACACAGATATTCTTGGGGCTTCCGACCTGGCGATTGTCGAATTCCGTCGGCTGATGGCCGATGCAGCAAAGAAAGTCGCCGAAGGTGGTCAGGCGATCGGCACTGACTCGAAGATTCCGCAAAGGGTAATCGCCTCTCATGAGGGCGTGTATCCTAAAGACGTCGATTGGCGAACACTTGTGGACACGTCGAGCAAGACGGAAGCGGCGGAATAACCCGCCTACATGTTTCCTCCCTGAACCGTCCAGAGCCTCAAGGGGTTTTGGGCGGCTCTTTTTTCGTGGTGCCGTCGGACTTTCAAAGCTTGCCTCGACGGATTCTGCTCGACGGGCGACAGGCGTGATGACGACAGCAATCAATATTGAAGACTTGCGGGAGCAGGCACGGCGCCGCCTGCCACGGGTGGTGTTCGACTATTTGGATGGGGGCGCGGAAGCAGAGGTGACGCTGCGGCGGAACCGCAGTTCCTTCACGGATATCGTTCTCACGCCGCGAATCCTCAAAGGGGGGAGCGTCGATCTCACCTTGGAGCTGTTCGGGGAAACATACTCCAAGCCGTTTTTTATAGGGCCGACAGGACTGAACGGCCTCTACTGGCCCCAGGGAGATCTGCACCTCGCCGCTGCGGCCGAACGATCCGGGGTCGGGTTCACGGTTTCGACCGCCTCGAACACGACGTTGGAGGAGATCGCAGGGAAGAGCAAGGGTCCCCTCTGGTTCCAGCTCTACCCTTGGGGGCAAGGCGCGTTCGCCGAAGCGCTGATCGACCGGGCGCAGGCATCAGGTTACTCGGCTCTGGTGCTGACTGTCGATTCACTCGTGGGCGGCAAGCGCGAACGTGATCTGCGGCATGGCTTCGCCCACGAAATCCGCATTGGCCCGCGGACTGTTCTCGATGGGCTTCTTCATCCTGCTTGGCTGAGCTCCGTTTGGCTCGGGCCGCACCGTCCCAGACTTGAGAACCTCTTGGACTTTGTCGGAAACAGCGCTAGCGACAGCGAGCTGGCCGAGTTTACACGATCTCAGCGGAACCCGGAATTTTCGTGGGATGATGTTCGCCGCATTCGGGAGAAATGGAAAGGCCCGCTGCTGATCAAGGGGATCATGTGCCCAGAAGATGCTATTGACGCGCAACGCGCCGGCGTGGATGGAGTTATCGTCTCGAACCACGGTGGTCGGCAGCTTGATGGCGCTCCTGCCACGATCGATGTTCTCGCCGACATCATCGCGGCTCTGGATCGGAAGTTCCCGGTTCTGCTGGACGGCGGTATTCGTCGCGGCAGTGATATCGTGAAAGCTCTCACCTTGGGTGCGAAGGGCGTTCTGCTGGGCCGCGCGCCACTCTATGGGTTGGCGGCGCAAGGCGAGGCGGGCGTGTCACGGGCGCTTTCGATCCTTGAAGATGAGATGACGAGAACCATGACCTTTGTGGGCGCACGATCCGTGTCCGCTGTCTCAGGTGTCAACGTCGAAACCCGACGGTCATAACAGGTTCCTCCACCAGTAGAACCTGCACGTTCTCGATGGCTCGCCCAACGTTCAGGATGACTGCGCAGCACATGGTCGGTTGACACACACAACTTAGCTATCTAAACAATTTCACAATCACGACCAAATGGGAGGACCTCATGGAGAATATCAAGATGCGCGTCGAGAAACGGCGTGACTTGACCCCGAGCATCACCGAATTCACCCTGGTGCCGGTTGGAGACGATGTACTCCCTAGTTTCGATCCTGGTGCTCACATCACCTTGGAAACTCCGTCCGGCGCAATGCGCCGCTATTCACTGATCAACGATGGCAGCGATCCAAAGGAATTTGTTGTCGCGATCAAGAAAGAGCCGAATTCGCGCGGGGGCTCCGCGTCGATGCACGAACAGGCGACCGTCGGCTCCGAGTTGACAGTCGAGTTCCCGGAAAACGATTTCCCGCTAACCGATGTTCAGAAATACCTGCTCATCGCCGGCGGTATCGGGATCACGCCGATTCTGTCGATGGCGCGGTATCTCGACAAGAAGGGCAAGATGCTCAGAATCATCTACGTCAGCCGCAGTCCGGAGGAATCGGCCTATCTGGATGAACTGATGAGAGATTTCGATGGCCGGATAATTGTGCACCATGACGGCGGCGCTCCGGATGCGGTCTACGATTTCTGGGACGATCTGGTCACACCTCGTGCCACTCATGTATTCTGTTGTGGACCGAAACCGTTGATGGATGAAATCAAGGCCGTTTCCGGGCACTGGCCGGAGGGGCGAATTCACTTCGAGGATTTCAAGCCCGTCGATGTGGTGCGCCAAGACGATGTCTCTTTCGAAGTGGAGCTGAAAAAAAGTGGCGAAACCGTCACGGTGCCCGAAGATCGTTCGATCTTGGAAGCATTGCGTGACGCCGGATTCGCAACATCCAGTTCCTGTGAAAGTGGCACATGCGGCACCTGCAAGACCCGCCTCCTCGAAGGGGAAGCTGACCATCGCGACATGGTGCTTATGGAAGAGGAAAAGAGCGACCATATAATGATTTGTGTATCGCGCGCGCTATCGGGGAGGCTGGTTCTTGACCTCTGATCCCGTCCGCCTCGGAGTTGCGGGATTGGGGCGGGCTTTCATGCTGATGGTCCCCACCTTTGATGCCGACGCACGCGTCAAGCTCACGGCCGCGGCCGCGCCGCGAGCGGAAAGCCGGGCCGCATTCGAAGAGCAATATGGCGGTGTCGCCTATGCGACTGTCGAGGATCTATGCGCCGACCCATCTGTAGAAGCGATATACATCGCCACCCCGCACCAAATGCATGTAGATCACGTTCTGGCCGCGGCGCGCGCTGGAAAGCACATTCTCGTGGAAAAGCCGCTCGCGATCTCGATGGAAGACGCCGAGACCATGGTCGCCGCGGCGAACGCGGCGGGGGTTCACCTGATCGTTGGGCCCAGCCACAGTTTCGATCCGCCGGTCGACTTGGCCGCACAGTTGATCGCGAGCGGCAAGTTCGGCCAGTTGAGAATGATCCAAGCCCTTAACTACACCGACTTCCTGTATCGTCCCCGACGCCCGGAGGAGCTGCGCACCGAAGAAGGAGGAGGTGTGCTGTTCAGCCAGGCCATCCACCAGATCGACGTGGTCCGACGGCTTGCAGGCGGCATGGGAGAGAAGATTTATGCCATGACCGGGGCATGGGATCCAAAGCGTCCAACAGAAGGTGCTTTTACAGCGCTGATGAACTTTGAGGGTGGATGCGTCGCCAATCTCACCTATTCGGGCTACGCCCATTTCGATAGCGACATTTGGATGAACGACGTCGGAGAGCTGGGGCAGCTAAAACGCGCCGGCGCCTATGGCGATGCAAGGCGGGCACTGATGGACCTCGATCCCGATGACGAGGCACGCCTCAAGACGACGCGCACATTCGGCAGCGGTAAGACTGTCGACGCAGAGCACAACGAGCATTTTGGCCCAGTTATCGCGCTTTGCGACCGTGCCGATCTAAAGCTGACTCCGGACGGCGTCGAAGTATTCGGTGACACCGAGCGCAGCTTCATCGAAGCAAAATTCGGGCCCGCGCCACGTAGAACCGTAAACGATGCGCTGGTGGCCGCTGTCCGCCAGAACAGGGCCCCCGTCCAGACAGGCGCATGGGGTCTGGCAAGCCTGGAGGTTTGCCATGCGATCCTGCAGTCCGCCTCGACCGGCCAACCTGTCGATTTGCGGCAACAATGCAAAACAAGTGAGGAGGAACAAACAGGATGAGCAGTCTCAAACTATCCCTTGCCATGGGAAACTATGACCGGACGCGTGCCATTGTGGATGGAAGAGTGCAGATAGACGGTGTCGATCCCGTTCCCATGCTACTGTCCCCAGAAGAAATGTTCTTCCGGGCGTTCCGCCACGAAGCGTTCGATATCAGCGAAATTTCGTTGTCCTCGTATTCGATCTCGGTCGCCCGCGGAAATCCGCACTATGTCGCGATCCCGGTCTTTCTGAGCCGGGCGTTCCGTCACACTTCAGTCTACATTCGAACCGACAAAGGGATCGACACGCCGCAGGATCTGAAGGGCAAGCGCATTGGCATTGCCGAATACCAGCTGTCTGCCAATGTCTGGGTGCGCGGCATTCTCGAAGAGGAATACGGCGTCAAACCCTCCGATATCATCTGGGTGCGCGGCGGTATGGATACGCCGGGCCGGCCCGAAAAGATCAAGGTCCAGTTGCCCGACGATATCCGCATGGAAGAGGCGCCGGTGGGCAGCACGTTGAATGGCATGCTCGAGGCCGGTGAGATCGACGGCTTCATCGGCCCGCGTTGGCCGCGTTGTTTCGCCGAGCGGCATCCGCACGTAGGTCGGCTCTTTGCAGACAGCATCGCTACGGCCGAAGCCTATTTCGAAAAGACCCGGATCTTTCCGATCATGCATGTTCTTGGGTTGCGCCGCAGCCTCGCAGAAGAATACCCATTCCTACCCGCCGCCCTGCTCAAGGCGTTCACGCAATCGAAGCTGCTGGCAGAAGAAGCACTTTCTGACACCTCGGCAACGAAAGTAACGATGCCCTTCGTCGAGGATAATCTCAACCGCGTGCATGCGCTAATGGGTGACGACCCCTGGAGCTATGGCGTCGGCGGCAACGCCCATGTCCTGAACAAGTTTTTGGATTACCACGCGAGTCAGGGTCTGTCCCCACGCCGAGTGGAGATCGAAGAACTGTTCCATCCCTCGACCCTAGAAGCCTACAGCCTTTAAGAGGAGCGCCGCAATGGAAGAGTACGCACCCGGAGATATCGTCGAGGTCGAAACAACGAAGGGGCTGGCTTACGTGCAGCTCACCCATACCCATCCGAGCTATCCCCCTGTGGTCAAGTTCCTCCCGGGGCCTTGCGAGCACCGGCCCGACAATGTGACTGTATTGGCCGAAAAACCCGCACCGATGGCCATGGTCCCCCTAACGGGGGTATTGAATCGGTTAGGGTTGAAGCACGCGCTTGCCGGAAGGTCGGACATTCCGCATTCTGAAAGAAGTTTCCCGATTTTCCGGATGCCGATTCGCGACAAACAGGGCGAGATCATCTATTGGTGGTTCTGGGATGGTCAGGGCTTGACCTATTCTACCGAGCTGATGGAGCAGCAGGAGACGCTGCCAATGCGCGAGGTTATGTCTTCAGGCCACTTCCTGGATCAGTTGCTGGCCCATGACAAGTAGCAGGAACAATCCGCGCCGACACGCGCGATGACCGCGGGGTTCGGCGGCCTCTTGGCCGTGTTCGGAGCGTTCTGCTACGCTTTCAGTTCGGTTTCCATTGCAAAGAGCTCCCAATCGGTTCAGGGCCGCGGCAACGACGTTCTTATCTCTGTCCTGATGACCGCCGTTGTCTCTGGGGCGCTTTGGCTGCTCCTGGGCCCAACGATGCCGGAACTTAACCGCGGTGTACTCATTGGTGTGGCCTATTTCGTTGCAGCCGGGGTGCTTGGCAACGTTGTCGGCCGTCTTACGCTGTTCCGCTCGGTAGAGCTTGCCGGAGCCATCGAGACCGGTTTCATCCGACGCCTGATACCAGTGTTTGCGGCGCTGTTGGCGTTCTTTCTGCTCGGTGAGGTCATCACGACACCTGTGGTCATCGCCTTCTTCCTGGTTACCAGCGGCGTGGTAATCATGATGTCACGCGCTTCGGTCAAATCGGCTTCTGACTTGGCGGTCGGAGATCCTGACCCTCGAGAGAAGAACAAGGGCCGGGCGATGGCCGTAGCGTCCGCCGCCGGGTATGGCGGCTCGTTCGTCTCCCGAAAGCTCGCGATGCAGACTTTGCCGGACCCTCTGGCCGGAGTTTTCATCGGTGCGATGACGGGTCTAATGTGGTTTGCGGTCTCCTGGGTGTTCCGGTTCAAATCGCGCGACGCGTTTGCCTGGCGAATTCAGCGGCCGAGCGGGTGGCAACTTCTGGCTGGCAGTTCGATGACGGTCGGACAAGTCGCGCTGTTCTTTTCGCTTATGTTCACTGATGTGACCGTCGTCGCGATCATGTCTTCAATCGAGATGTTCTTTGCCGCCTGGCTCGCAGGCCATATCTTCAAAACCGAACGGCGCCCGGGTCCCAGATTCTACCTGTCGTCTGCACTAGCCGCGACCGGTGTGACACTTCTCGCCCTTGCGCCAAGGTTTGGTTAGTGGGACTGGCAACACGCGCTTGCGAGATTGTCCAGCAGCTTGTCCATCGCAGCGAAAAGGTGACCCAACTCGTCGGGTTCAAATCCCGCCGAGGCGTGATCTGCCGCGAGACGCGCAGATTTCATTGCGCCATCTATCGTTCGAAGCCCTGCGTCAGTCAGGTCGACATGAACCACGCGCCGGTCGGACTGGCTGCGGTTACGCGTGATAAGATCTCGTTTTTCGAGCTCGTCCAGGACGCGTGTGGACGACGCCTTTTCGATGCCCAGCAACCCGGAAAGCTCGGATTGTTTTAGTTTGCCTTCCTCTCTCAGGCACCGAAGATGAATGTACTGCGCCATGCTGAGCCCGGTTTCGCGCAACTGCTCCTGCAGCAGCTTACCATAAAGATGATGCGCCAGGCGGAGCGACGCCCCAAGACCACGTTTCCTAGAAGGTGATTGCGGCACGATTTGCGCCCTCTAATTTAGATGTCTTATTTCTTGACAATTCTAAAGCCGTTCTTATAGTAAGGCAATCTTACTAACTTGAAGCAAGACTGGGCAACAGACGGAGGAGCTAAGATGCCAGAAAGATTGCTATGCGCGGTGTCGGACTTGAGCGACAAGACGGCAAAAATTTGCGAGGTCGACGGGGTCGAGATCGGGGTCATTCGGCACAAAGGAGACATCGTTGCATATAAGAACGTGTGTCCGCACCAAGGTGGCCCGGTATGCGAAGGCCTAAAGATGCCGCAGGTCTGCGTTGAACTCGACGACCAGCAGCGCACGCTCCGGCAGACCTTCAACGAAGACGAACTGCATTTCGTTTGCCCGTGGCATGGCTGGGAATTCAAGATTGCGACGGGCGAAGCCGTCGGCGATCCGAAGTACAAAATGAAACGTTACAACGTGGTGGAAAGAGGAGGAGAGGTCTATGTCGAAGTTTGACCAGATAACCGCTGAAGCTCCTGCTCTGGAGGCATCGCTCGATGCTGTCCTGAATGCACTTCGCAACCCCGAAAGCAGTGGCCTGCGCGCCGAGCAGCTTCAGGCGCTGTTTTCACATGTTGTGACCGCATATGCGAAACTTCGCGAAACCAATGACGGCTTGCCCGCATTCCCACGAGACAACGATGTCTCGGCGACAGCTGTCGCCATAGCCGCGACCGGCATTCTCGATGCTGCCGATATGGCGGTGTTCGAGTTGGGCATGTGGCAGACGCTGAATCCGTAACACGAGGGGAGAGAGATAAAATGTCTTTAACGGGCAACACGATGAACTACAGCTCGGATAACGATCCGGCGATCCAGGAATTTAACACCAGCAAGCTGCTGAAGAACGCACGTAAGCAAGCGGAAGATCGCAATTACAAAGACTTCTTCATTTGCGATGTGGACAGCCACCACTATGAGACTGAGGCCTTGCCGGAAATCCTGCAATACATGGACGACCCGGTGATGCGCCATCTTGGCTTGTCAGCCGGTAACGTTGGCCGCGCCGGCCTGATTCCGCAGGCGATCGGTTCGCAGGACATGGCTGGGCGCGTGACGCGCTATGCGGGTCGGAACAAGGAAATTGTCCCCGAAGAGCCACACCGTGACATCACTTTGGCCCGGCGCTGGATGGACGCGATGGGTACGGATATGGCGTGCCTTTTCCCAACCCCAATGCTGCTGTTGGCGACGCACCCCCAAGTCGAGGTCGAGGTGGCAATGGCACGCGCCTATAACCGTTGGCTGAGCGAGCGCATTCTTGAAGAAGACAATCGCCTCGTATCCATGGTCTATCTGCCCATGAACGAGCCGCACGAAGCCGAGAAGATGATTGACGAGTTCGCCGAAAAGAAAGGCGTCGTTGGGTTCCTTTCGACTGGCTATCTGAAGCGCCCAGTGCATGACAGCGCAAACATGCGTATTTATGCCAAACTGGAAGAGCACGGAATGCCTCTTGGCTTCCACGCGGCTTATCACTGGGCCGACACCTCGTTGGCGCAGCTGAACAAGTTTATCTCAGTTCACGCGCTTGGTTTCAGCTTCTGTAACATCATTCACATGACCAACTGGGTTATGAACGGCATGCCCGAACGTTTCCCAAAGTTGAAAACCATGTGGATCGAAAGCGGTCTGGCTTGGGTTCCCTTCCTGATGCAACGGCTGGACAACGAGTACATGATGCGTACGTCCGATGCTCCGCTCTTGAAGAAAAAACCCAGCGATTACATGCGCGAGATGTACTACTCTACGCAGCCGATGGAGCTGGTGGACAACCGCGAAGCTTTGGAGGTCACCTTCAAGATGATAAACGCAGAATCGCAGTTGCTCTATTCGTCCGACTATCCGCATTGGGATATGGATCTTCCGAGCACGATCTATGATCTTCCGTTCTTGGACGAGAAGGCCAAGCGGAGCATTCTGGGTGGAAACGCGCAGAAACTGTTCAATCTTGACCCAGTTATGTCCGAGTGGAAACTGGAGGCAAACGCCAAAGGTTGACGCCGTTCTCGTCGTCCGTTTCCAACAGGACACGCGTATACGGATCGCTGCGAGGCTGCCCGGAGAACATCCGGGTGGCCTTTTTCATGCTTGAACGGCGCGCAGTTTGTCTTGCGGTTATCGCGACCCGGCTATCTTTTGAAGTGCAGCAAAAAACATAGACATCTAAGTAGTCAAATGATAGCATGCCTTAGTGTTCGATCAGTGAGGCGAAGATGAGCATCAAGAATATTCTTATTACGCATTCCGGGAGTACTGGATTCCCGAGTGGCGTAGGTCATGCGACAAAAATTGCGGCCAAGCACGATGCATGGCTGACGGCGGTATATGGCAGCACTTCTTCCTACTTCGAACACGTTCTCGGCCTGACCGAGGACCTTCTCGACAAGCTCGGAAATGTGCGGAATGAGAAAATCGAAGCTGCTCGCGCCTTTTTTGAGGAGCAAGCTTCTGCGGCTGGAGTGGCCGAACGGTCGCGTTTTGTTATGCCAAGCGAGATCGGAAAGTTAAGTTTGCCCGAAATCGCACGTAATTTTGATTTTGTGGTGACAGGCTACCACTCGAACCTTCCTACCGATGAATTTCGCGCTGTGAACCCCGATCTCATGGCATTGCAAAGCGGCCGCCCAGTCCTTGTTGTACCCAATGGATACTCCACCGACAAACTTGGTTCACATGCTCTCGTCGCCTGGGACGGAAAGCGCTCGGCAGCTCGTGCGCTCAACGACGCAATGACGATCTTGGAGGAGAGACCGCGCAAGGTCACGATCTTGAGCGTTGGCGCCAGCCTGCCGAAAATGCCCGAAGGAACTGACATTGTCACCCACCTCCGACGCCACGGTGTTGACGTGGAACAGGTCGAGCGCCCCAAAGGCAAGAACGGCATAGCCGACGTTATTCAACGGACCGCTGCCGAGTTGGGGGCAAAATTGATCGTGATGGGGGCTTACGAACACAGCAAGTTTTCGCAAGACCTGTTCGGGGGCGTTACTCACGAAGTCATCAGGAGCAGCCAAGTGCCGGTGTTCATGTCCCACTGACCGCATCGTCGTGCCCTTCGGAGGGTGTCCTTTGCGTGGCTCGCAGTGTCGCCCCCCGCGCGGGGCCTTCTGTACATGATCATGCAGGCTCGGCGAAGGATTGTCGGATGCGGTCCATGAGCTGAATTTGCGGTGCGGAAAACACCGTCTTCTTGTCGTAGACTAGGAACAGTGGCATTGCAATTTCCAGGTCTGGTGTATGCACAAGGCGAAGCCCCGACGCCTCTGGGTCCCTCGGCAATGCGCTCTTGAAGACGAAACCGGCCCCGACATCGGCGCGGATCGCATTTAGGATCGGCTCGGGATGCCCGAAGGCTAGTACGCTGTTGGTTCGCACGACCCCTGCGGCGCGCAGCACCTCGTCGATGAGCTCTCGCGCCATTTGCCCTTTCGGCGGGGTGATCAACGGCAATGTCCCTAGCTCATCGATATAAGCGACATCGCCGACCAGTCGGCTCTCTATCGCGGCCACCAGATAAAGCGGCTCGCGCCAGAGCAATTCGATCTCCAACCGTGAGGTGTCGCGATTGTGATCAACCAAAGTGATCCCGAAGTCGCAATCCCCAAGCAGTACTGATTCCGTGGCAAGGTAGGGGCTGGCCATCGACACCGAAATCCTGGCCGATGGATATTCCTTTTTGAACGCGATTATAGTTTCAGACAACTTGTAAGTCCCGGCCACCATCGACGAGGCGATCCGCGTTCGGCCAATCAAGCCTTTCTTGATGTCTGCGAGGTCAAGAAACATATCTGAGCTGCGCTGAATAGTTTCCTTCGCCCAGGCAAGAGTGCGACGCCCGGCTTGTGTCAGTTCGATGTTGCGCCCGGCCTTGCGCACCAACTTGACACCAAGGCTCTTCTCAAGACTGCGCAGGTGGGCGGTTACTGCGGGTTGCGCGATATTCAAATATTCCGCCGCGCGGGTTACACTGTTGAATTTGGCGATCGTGCAAAAGACGTGCAGCTTGTGCAGCGTGAGGTTGCGCGACCGAAGCAAGTCTTTCGACAGCGTGTCGTTCGGTTCTTCTGGCCGATCTTTGCGCAATTCCTGTTCTCCTGTGTCAGGCATCCGGTTTGATGGCTCGGAAGCATACCAAAACCACAATAAATCAGTCGGGCAAGTTCAGGAATCAACTCTATTGATTGAGTGCCCGGCATTAAATCATAACCGTAGCCATATATATTGTCGACGTTTGCGTATTGGACGCGAGACCGCTCGGCATCGCACAATCGGAACATTCCTGATCCTTGCGCGGCTATCGCAGCGGCTCGAGTGAAACAGTCGGCTAGAAGCCTGTCGTCCAGAAGAGTCGAAGGTTCATACCATTTGAAGGGAGGAGGAAAGTTTGAAGGAATTTGCGTTCGGTACGGAGCCGCCCGGGTCCGGTAGGATTTGCATCGTCGGGGCCGGATTCATGGGATGTGTCATCGCGACACTCTATGCGCATCACGGCTATGATGCGGTGATCTGCGACAGCAATCAGACCATGCTTGACACTTACGTGGAGCGGGCCCGCCCGATCGCGGCAGGACTGATCGAGGATTCGGATGAATCGGAGGCCATGCTAGCCGGAGTGACACTTGAGCCGGATCTTGCGAGCGCGGTCGAAGGGGCCTTCCTCGTGCATGAAGCAGTGCAGGAATCCCTGGAAGTCAAACAGGCCCTGTTCGCGGAACTCGACAGGATCTGTCCGGAAAACGTGGTGCTGGCGACCAACACCTCGTCCTTCCTGATCTCCGACATCGCCGCTCAAATGACACGCAAAGAGCGGATGATGGGCATTCACTATGTTACTCCGGGTCATATCGTTCCCGTAATCGAGTTGATCCATGCGGCCGATACGCCAGCGGAGTTGGTGGCATGGAGCCGCATGCTGGTGCAGAACATCGAACATGTCGGTGTCGCGATCCTCGAACGTCCGGGCTTTCTTGTGAACCGGATCCAGTTCGCCATGCTGACCGAGATCTATCGTCTGATGGACGAAGGCCTGGCAACGCGCGACGATATCGACGATGCCGTCCGGCTAAGTCTCGGGCCGCGGCTCGCGCTATGGGGTCCACTCCTGACTGAAGATCTAATCGTCTCGAAGAAGACCGCGCTCGCCGTCACTAATTCGATCTACGAGCAGACCGGAGACGAGAATTACAAGGGCCGGAAGGTGCTTGAGGATCTGGTCGAACAGAACAACCTCGGCGCGATGACGGGGCAGGGTTGGTACAAGTTCAACAACAGCCCCGAAGCGGTAGTCGAGACGCGGGACGCCCAATTGCGTGCCCTCCTGGCCTGGCTCGAAGAGATCGATCCCGTTCGCTCTTTGAACGTTAGCTAGTTCGAACAAGGAAACGAGAAGCGGAAAACGACGTGTCCGGTAATTCGGCAGGGCAGGTGAATTTTAGTGCAAAGGGAGCGCGATATGCGGGGTGTGACATTTCCCGGAGACAAGCGGGTCGAGATCATGGAGTTCGACGATCCGACGCCAGGGCCGGGCGAAGTGGTCATCGAGGTCAAGGCATCGGGTCTTTGCGGCAGTGATCTGCACGCCTACCGCGCACCGAGCGACGACCGGGCGTTTCGCAAATTGGCCAAGGGCAAACCTTACGAGACGATGCGCGACGGCGGACCCATAATCGCCGGACACGAGCCCTGCGGGGTCGTCGTAGCGATCGGGCCGGGGATTGATCGGAACATTGCGCGGATCGGGCAACGGGTGATGATCCATCACTACTCCGGCTGCCACATCTGCGATCAGTGCCGCACCGGGTGGCCCCAAATCTGCGAAAACAAGGTGCCTGACATTTACGGCTGGACAGCCCATGGCGCGCACGCGAAATACATGAAATGCGCGGCCCATACGCTGGTCACGCTGCCCGAAGAGCTGTCGTTCGAAGCGGGTGCGGCGATTGCCTGTGGGTCCGGCACCTCCTACGCCGCACTGCGCAAGATCCAGCCCAACGGCAGCCATACGATCGCGATCTTCGGACAGGGCCCTGTCGGGTTATCAGGCACACAATTCGCCGCGGCAATGGGGGCGAGGGTGATCGCTCTCGATATCAGCCCCGAGCGGCTCGAAATGGCCCGCCGCTTCGGCGCCGTCGAAACAATCAACCCGGTTGAAACCGACGCTGTGGAGGCAATCCGAGAACTGACACACGGTCGGGGCGCGCACTACACGCTGGAAACATCGGGCGCACCACAAGCGATCAACGACGCAGTCAAATGCCTACGGCTTTGGGGCACCGCGGTCTTCGTTGGACTGGGACAGCCGACAGAAATCAACCTCGCGTCAGACGTGATCTTTCGCCAGATCAACATGGCGGGATCGTTCACCTTCTCCACTAACCTGATGGAGGATTGCGGCGTCTTTTCCGTGGATCGCGGGATCGACGTCGGTTCAATCTTCTCAGACCGGTGGGCGCTGGAGGACGCCGGAAAAGCCTACGACCTGCTCGACAAGCAGGTCGGGGGAAAGGGAGTAATCGTGTTTTGAGATGGGGGCCGCGCGCTGCAGTCCCGTAAGTTTTAAGCCGGATTGGTCGTTGCTTCCGCGATGCCCGGGCAGGGTGCCGGGAGGCGGCCGGAAAACAGAGGAGGAAAGAGAATGAACAAACTATTGCGTAGTCTTGCCGCATCCATAGCACTAATGCCGCTGGCGACCGCTGCGGTGGCGGATACCAAGATCCTGGCGAGCTGGGACCAGAGCTACGCCGCCGTCGGCGAGGTGCTGGACCCGTTCATGGAATACCTGGAGGCGGAGACGACCGCCGAGCTCGGCCTGTCGCGGTTCGGGCCCGAGACGATCCCGCCGTTCGAACAGCTGAACCCGGTGACCCAGGGCCTGTTCGACATGCTCTATACCAATGGCGGATATCACTACAATGATATCGCGCTCGGCATGGCGCTCGATTCTCTAAGCGGCGACATTGGTACGATCCACGAGTCGGGCATGTGGGACTTCGTCGATCAGGAATACCAGAAAGCCGGGTTGAAGCTCATCGCGATCTTCTACGATACCAACGGTTTCCACATGATCCTGAAGGAGCCCCTGACCGGCGACGGGCTTACCGGCCGGCGCATCCGGGGCACCCCTCTCTATCATCCGGTGATCGAAGCGCTTGGCGGTTCCCCGGTGGTGTTACCGGGCGGGGATATCTATCCGGCTCTCGAACGTGGCGTGGTCGACGGCGCGGCCTGGCCGGCAGTGGGCGCGGTCAACTACCGCTGGTTCGAGGTGTCGAGCTACTTCGTGCGGCCGACCTTCGGTCAGGTCGGGCATATGCTCTTGATGAACCTCGACGCGTGGAACGCGCTGGATGAACAGACCCGCACCGAGATCGAAACCGCCGCACGTGCCTACGAGGTTGAAGCCTCGGCGACCTTCGACGGCCTCGCGGGCACCGAGGAAGAGACCCTCGTCGCCGAGGGGATGCAAGAGACCCGGTTCGAGGATGATGTCGTCGCCAACCTCAAGAGCGCCTGGTATAACGGGGTCATGGATCTGGCTGCGACCGTGAATCCCGACGAGATCGCGCAGATGCGCGAGATCGCCGAAACCGCCGGGATCGGCGAATGATGATCCTCCCCGGTAGTCGCCCCGGTCTCGGGGCGGCCCCACAGAGTTCCAATCGGGTACGGAGACAGGGATGAGAGTGGTTTTGCGCCGCCTGGGCCGAGCGCTCTTGTGGGCTCACGATGCGTTGGTCACTTTGAGCTACTGGCTAGGGGCTGGGGCCCTGGGCCTGATCGTGATGATTTTTTCCTATGAGGTCTTCTCGCGCTATCTGATGGGCGCGCCGACCAAGTGGGCCAGCGACTTCGTGTCGTTCCTGCTACTTATCTCGATCTTTCTAGTCCTGCCGCACGTAACGCGGATTGACGGCAACGTGTCCGTTCCGATCCTGCTCAACGTGCTCGGACGGCGCGCCTCCGATTTCATGCGGCGCCTAGGGTTTGTGTTAGGTGCCGCCGTCTGCCTCTGGGCCAGCTACATCTTCCTGGACGAAACGCTGCGGTTGATGGACCGGGGTACGGCCACACTCACCAGCGTGCGGTTTCCCAAATGGATCTTGTTCGCCTTCCTCGTGTTCGGAATGTTGAATGCCGGCCTCGCCTTTCTAAGGCTCGCCTTCAGCGGCAAATCCCATCAAGAGACGCAGGCAACGATATGATCGAGGGTATTCCCGCCGTACTTGCCGGAGTCGGGCTTCTGCTCCTGTTCATGGCCGCTGGTATGCCTGTCTTTGTCGCCTTCCTGACGGTGAACATGGGCGCCACGCTGCTGGTTTTGGGACCTGCTGGCTTCGGGATGTTTTCCGGCAGTTTCTACGAGACCGCCACGAACTCCACCCTAGTGACGATCCCGCTATTCATCCTAATGGGGGAACTCCTGTTCCGAAGCCGCGCGGTCGATGTGTTGTTTCAGTCGATAGACACGTTGATTGGACGGGTGCCCGGACGCCAGTATGTACTCTCCATCGTCCTTGCGACTGTCTTCAGCACGCTCTCCGGCGCGGCAATGGGAGTGGCGGCTATGTTGGGTCGCTCGCTTCTGCCAGGAATGATCGCGCGCGGCTATGACGCGCGGCTGTCGGTCGGCACGATCCTGGCCGGCGCCAGCCTCGCTCCGCTAATCCCGCCTAGCGTACTCGTCATCATCATCGGCACGCTCGCCGGGGTATCCATCGCCGGGTTGCTGATCGCGGGGATCATCCCTGGACTGATACTCGCGGGGCTGTTCACGACCTATGTTTTCCTGCGTATATGGCGCAATCCGTCTCTGGCTCCGCAAAATGACGAGGCGACGCGCCGGGTCGAGTTCAAGGACGCCCTGATCGCAGTTGCGCGTCTCTTGCCGTTCACTATCATCATCGTCTCCGTCATGGGGTTGATACTGGCCGGAGTTGCCACTCCGACGGAGGCCGGCGCGATGGGCGTTCTGGGCGCGCTTATGACAGCCGCGATCTATCGCAATCTTTCAGTGAAGATGGTTCTCGAGTCCCTAGGCGGGTCGGTGAAGATTTCGGCGATGATCCTGATCATCATGGCCAGTTCGAAGTTGTTCAGTCAACTTTTGGCCTTTTCCGGTGGCGCCTCGGCACTCACCGCGTGGATCGTGGGACTGGATGTCTCCCCTTGGCTTATGCTGGTGCTCCTGATGGTTCTTCCATTCATCCTGTGCATGTTCATTGACCAAATCGCTTTGATGTTGATTGTCATTCCGATCTACCTACCGATCATAGATAGCTTCGGCTACGACCCGATCTGGTTCTGGCTTCTGTTCCTAGTGAACATCACGGTTGGAGGGATAACCCCGCCGTTCGGCTACACACTATTCGCCCTGAAAAGCGCATGGAGCGAGGGATCGCTTTCCACCGTGTTCGCTGCAGCTTGGCCGTTCGTTGCCCTGTTCATACTTGGGATGATCATTCTTGCTGTGGCGCCGGGCCTGACGACGTATCTGCCGTCGAAGCTCTAGGGCGGCGGCCCCGAGGACATGGACCGGCGACCGAGTGTCTCGAGCGCACCAGCTTCCGGTCCCCCGATGTAAAAACCGACAAGAGGGAGAAGCTCTACATGGAAAACGACCTGGAAAAGTATCAGATATTTATCGGCAACGAGTGGCGCGACAGCGCCACGAAGGAAACCTTTGAAAGCTATAACCCCTATTCCGGGGAGCCTTGGGCCAAGATCCCGAAGTGCGATGCGCGGGATGTCGACGCCGCCGTGGATGCGGCGCATGATGCGCTCTATTCCGGGCCCTGGGGGCAGATGCCGCCGACGCAGCGCGGCGCGTTGATGCGCAAACTGGCGGAGCTAATCCAGCGAGATGCGGACAAGTTGGCGACAGTGGAAGTGCGCGACAACGGCAAGTTGTTGGCGGAGGTCCGCGGTCAGGTCAGTTTTCTGCCACAATGGTTGTACTTTTATGCTGGCCTCGCAGACAAGGTCACCGGTTCAGTCGTGCCGATCGACCGGCCGGACATGTTCACCTACACACTACGGGAACCTGTGGGGGTCGTTGCCGCTATCGTTCCTTGGAACTCCCCACTCATGCTGATGATGTGGAAATTGGCCCCGGCGCTGGCGGCGGGCTGTACTTTTGTGCTGAAACCGTCGGAATACACTTCGGCCTCCGCCCTGCAATTCGCGGCACTCGTGCGTGAGGCAGGCTTCCCAGAGGGGGTCTTCAACGTGGTTACCGGCTTCGGCAAGGAGGTTGGCGATCCGTTGACCAGCCACCCAAAAGTAGCCAAGGTCGCCTTCACCGGGGGCGAGGGCGCCGGACGAAAGATCATGGAAAATGCGTCGGCCGACTTCAAACGGCTAACCTTGGAACTTGGCGGGAAATCCGCTCAGATCGTGTTCCCCGACGCCGATCTTGCGGCTGCTGTCTCGGGCGGGATCGCCGGGATCTTTGCCGCTACCGGACAGACCTGCATCGCCGGGTCGCGGCTGTTGGTACATGAAGGCATCTATGACGCCTACCTGGAACGGTTCGTCACTTCAGCCAGAACCGCGCAGATGGGAGATCCGATGGAGCTGACGACACAAGTCGGTCCGGTCACGACGCAACCCCAGTTTGACCGCATCCTGTCCTACATCGACATCGCCAAGGAGGAGGGCGCTCGCTGTGCTCTCGGCGGTGGCCCAGCAGTCCGACCCGAGTGCGGCAACGGGTGGTTCATCGAACCCACAGTCTTCGCAGATGTTCGCAACGACATGCGCATCGCGCAGGAGGAGGTCTTCGGTCCCGTAGTCTCGGTTATCCCGTTCTCGGAAGACGAGGAGGCCTATGCCATTGCCAACGATACCGAATATGGTTTGGCCGCCGGCGTCTGGACCTCCAGCATCAAGCGCGCGACGGTGGCGCCACGACGGCTTCGCGCGGGAACGGTCTGGGTCAATACCTACCGGGCGGCTAGCGTGATGATGCCCTTCGGCGGGGTCAAGAAATCCGGTTTCGGACGCGAGAACGGGATCGAGGCGATTGAGCAATACCTGGAAACCAAATCGGTCTGGCTCTCCTACGAGGCAGAAACCAAGAATCCCTTTGTGATGCAATGATGGCCTGTCCAGGTTCACAGATGACCCGGTGGCCTTCAAGCTTTTCATATATGTGTAAACTGCAACGGCCCGCGTGATGCATGTTGTTTGGATCAGGGCTCAAAAATAGTGACCTGCCCCCCGCGAAATCCCTCATCATGATGTAGAGTCTGCCCAACCTTGAAGGAGCAGACGAATGCGAAAGAG
>NZ_PGTB01000120.1 GCF_002786325.1 Pseudooceanicola lipolyticus
GCCGGTGCGGGTGCGGGTGGCGTCACCGGGGCCGGCCGGGCCAACGGGGCCACCCCGTTGGCAGCGACGATCTCGCGCGCTGCTGCGATCAGGACCGGCGCACGCAGCGCCCCGATGCGCGGCACCACGCTCAACTCTTCCGGCGTGGCCGCAGCAATCGCTTCGGCGCTGTCGAATCCGTGAGATTTCAGCAGCGCGGCCAATGCCACGCCGACTCCGTTGACCTCGGTGGTCGCTGTCATGTCCTGTCCTTTCCTGCCCCTGCCGGCCCGCCAAATCCAGCGGTCGCCCGGGTTTTTTCAACACTGGCAGGCACCCTACAGGAAGCGATCAGAAGTGTATATACATTTGTTATACAAAAATGGCTGACCGCACCGCCCGGATCAGGCCCGCAGCTGTGCGCCCTGCCCGGTCTGGCGCGGCGGGAACGGCACCAGCCTTTGCTGATCCTCGTCCCACAGCTTCAGCCGCAGCGCCGCCACCGCCTCGGGGAACTTGATCCGTCGCGGCGCGAATTCCTCCGGCAGGCTGTAATGGCAGGCGCGCAGCCGATAGGACGGGATCCGCGCGTTGAAGTGGTGGATGTCATGCAGCGTGATGCAGGCGACCGCGTGGTCGAACCACCAGCCGAAATCCAGGCAGGACGAACCCTGGATCGCCGCCAGCTGCGGATCCAGATCCGGGCGCCGGTCCCAGTAGGTGTCTTCGAAATTGTGCTGCAGATAGACCAGGAACACCCCGATCATCCCGCCCAGCAGGCTGGCGCCCAGCCAGACCAGCACGCCGGTCCAGCCGAACAGCGCATAAAGCGTCGCGATATAGGCGATGACGACAAGGTTATGCGCCACCACCCCTTTCCAGCCGAATCGCAGCGTGTTCTTGGGCCAGCGGTAGCGCAGGAAATAGGTGAACAGCGCCCCCACCGGCAGCAGCACGAACGGGTTGCGGTACAGCCGATAGAACAGACGCTCGCGAAAGCCGGCGGCGTTCCATTCCTTCAGCGTCATGGTGTGAATTTCGCCGGTATCGCGGTGATCGAGATTGCCCAGATGACCGTGATGCAGGTTGTGATTCTGCTTCATCACCTCGAAGGGTGCAAAAGTGAAGGGCGACAGCACATGCCCCGCCACCTCGTTCTGAAGGCGGGTTTCGAACAGCGAATGATGCCCGGTGTCATGCTGCAGCACATATAGCCGCACGGCGGAAAACGCGTGCACCACTGCCATCGGCAGCAGGACATACCACAGGTGCACATAGGAGATCGCCAGGTAGAGCGAGGCGAAATACACCGCGAATGTCCCGAAGAAGCTGAGCCCGGCCAGGCGATTATCCTGTTTGGCGAATCGGCGAGTATGCGCGCGGAGGTTGAATTCCCCTGCCTGAGCGGTGGCCATGTCACCCTGCCCTGATCCTGGTTACCAATAGGCATATTCTCCACCACTCCGGGTGCAGATTCAACGGTCTACGCAAATCGGCGGCGTCTTCGTGCCACTGCCCTCCTGGGACCCTAGCGCCGCCGCCCCTCGGTATGCTTGCGCAGCTTTGACGGGCCGGGCTTGCGCTTGCGATCCTTATAGGGGTTCTTGTCGGCCTGCGAACGGAAGGTCAGGCGGATCGGCGTGCCCGGCATGCCGAAATCTTCGCGCAGCCCGTTGACCAGATAACGGGCATAGCTGTCGGGCAACTTGTCGGGATGCGAGCACATCACCACGAATCCCGGCGGCCGGGTCTTGGCCTGGGTCATATAGCGCAGCTTGATCCGCTTGCCCTGCGGTGCCGGCGGCGGATGCGCCTCGACCATGCCGGTCAGCCAGCGGTTCAGCTGCGCGGTGGGCACGCGGGCATTCCAGGTCTCGTAGGCGCGCATGATCGCATCATGCAGCCGGTCCAGCCCGCGGCCGGTCTTGGCCGAGACGGTGACCAGCGGCGCGCCTTTCAGCTGCGGCAGCAGCCGTTCGAACGCCTCTTTCAACGCGCCCAGCTTGCCCTGCCGGTCCTCTTCCACGTCCCATTTGTTGACCGCGACCACCACCGCGCGTCCCTCGCGCTCGGCCAGGTCGGCGATGCGCAGGTCCTGGCTTTCGAAGGGAATCGCGGCATCCAGCAGCACCACCACAACCTCGGCGAATTTCACCGCGCGCAACCCGTCGGCCACCGACAGCTTTTCCAGCTTTTCCTGCACCTTGGCCTTGCGACGCATACCGGCGGTGTCGAAGATCCGCATCGGCGTGCCCTGCCAGTCCAGGCGCAGGGAAATCGCGTCGCGGGTGATTCCCGCCTCCGGCCCGGTCAGCAGGCGATCTTCGCCCAGGATGCGGTTGATCAGCGTCGACTTGCCCGCATTGGGCCGGCCCACAACGGCCACCTGCAGCGGCTTGGCGGCGGTGGGCTGGGGAATCGCCGCATCCTCGGCCTCGTCCCCGTCCAGTTCGATATCGGTCTCGGGCGCGTCCTGTGCGGCGCGCTCGGCGAAGGCATCGGCCAGCGGCAACAGTTGCACGTAAAGGTCGTTCAGCCCCTCGCCATGTTCGGCGGAGAGGCGGATCGGCTCGCCAAGGCCCAGCCCGTAGGCGTCCAGCACGCCGGCATCGGCCGCCGCGCCCTCGGCCTTGTTGGCGGCCAGAATCACATGCGCCGAGCGCTTGCGCAGGATCTCGGCAAAGACTTGGTCGGTCGGGGTGATGCCGGCGCGCGCATCAACCATGAACAGGCAGATATCGGCCATGTCGACCGCCCGCTCGGTCAGCCGCCGCATCCGCCCCGGCAGGCTGTCATCATTGGCGTCTTCCAGCCCGGCGGTGTCGACCACGGTAAAGCGCAGATCGGCCAGCCGCGCATCGCCTTCGCGCAGGTCGCGGGTGACCCCGGGCTGATCATCGACCAGGGCCAGTCGTTTGCCGACGAGGCGGTTGAACAATGTGGACTTGCCCACATTGGGGCGGCCCACGATGGCGAGCGTGAATGACATGGCGGTACTTTTTCCGGATCCAGACTGCGGGTCTAGCGGATTTCGCGCCTAACGGAAAGCGTGCAATTCGCCTTCGGTCGACACCACGTACAACGTGCCATCCGCCACCACCGGCGCGGTGGTCGCCCCGTCCGGCACCGGGACCGAGGCGATCAGGCTGCCATCCTCGGGCGCGACAAAGCGCAGGAACCCGTCATTGGACGCGATGACCAGCTGTCCGCCCGCGACGATCGGGCCGTAATGGGCGACGATCTCGCCACGTTTGCGCGGCTTGTCCTTCAGATAGCCCGGCAGGTCCACCGCCCAGATCACCGACCCGTCGCCGCCATCCAGGCGCACCAGCTGGCTTTCCGAGGTGACGGCGAAGACGCTGCCGCCCACCGGCCAGACCGGCCCGACCGCCCCCTGGCGCGCGGTCCAGATCACGTCGCCGCTGCGGGCATCGACGGCCGAGGTGGTGCCCGAGTGATTCCCGGCATAAATGCGGTTGCCCGACACCATCGGGCTGCCGGTGATATCGCCGATGCGCGAGGCGACACGGCCGGTACGGCCCCCGGCCACGGTGGCACTCCAGCGCTGGAAGCCGCCGCGCCGGAAGGCGCCGATCAGCTCGCCCGAGCCAAAGGCAAAGACCACGAATTCCCCGGCGATCACCGGCGCCGGCGCCCCCAGCACATTGGCAACGCTGGGCGCCGCCTCGATCTGCCACCGGATGCGGCCATCATCGGTATCGACGGCCCACCCGGTGGAATCACCCGCCACCAGATAGACCAGCCCGTCACTGATCAGCGGCGTGCCGCTGCCGGTCGCGCCCAGCTTCTGGGTCCAGCGCACCGCGCCGCTGGTGGCGTCCAGCGCTGTCAGACGGCCAAACCCGGACGAGACATACAGCGTGCCCTTGTCATAGGCCATGCCGCCGCCGGTTGCCTGGTCTTCGTCATCGGTGACCGGGATCAGGTCGACGCTCCATGCCACCTGCCCGGCGGGGGTCACCGCGCTGACACGCGCGCCGCTGTCCAGCGTGTAAATCAGCCCGCCTGCAACCACCGGATCGGCGGTGATGCGCGCACGCCGGCCATCGCCGGCGCCGATATCGGCAGACCAGACCAGCTGCGGCGCCACGGTCAGCGCCGCGTTGTCCACGCGGTGCGAAGGCATGCCCGGCGCTTGCGCCCAGCTGGCGCTGCGCTGTGCCGAAGGCAGCCGGATCGGCCGGCTGACATTGTCGATCTCGTCGGGGGTCGGTTCCAGGCGGGTGCCGTCGATCTGGCCGCGGATCGCCTCGCGTTCACCGGGCAGGATCAATTCCTGCTCGGCACAGGCGGACAGAAGCAGAAGCGCACCGCCGGCAAGCGCAAGCCCCAGCCGGATTGGGAAAACGGTTGGAATCATGAAGTGCTGTCTGCCTCAGTCTTTTGTGCCGGCATGGTGCTGCCTCCCTGACGCCCGGTCCCGCATTATCCCTGCTGGCGCGGGCTCAGCTCGGGGGTTCCGCCGAGCGCCACAATCGCCTGCGTCGCGCGCTGTTGCAAGTCCGAGGTCGACTCGGCATCGGCAAGGATCGACTGAAAGCGGTCGATTGCCGCCTCGGTCTCGCCCTGTTCCAATTCGATCAGCGCCAGTTGCTCCTCGGCCAGCAGGCGCAGCGCCACGCCCGGCTGGGCCAGCGCCTCGAAACCGCTGCGCCGTTCATCGGCGGACAGGGTGTCGCTTTGCAGGGCCAGCGCCTTGAAGCTGGCAATCTGGCGGTAGATCAGCGGCAGATCGCCATCGGTGGCAATCCGGTTCAGCCCGGCCACTGCCGCCTCGACCTCGCCCGCCTCGGCCTGGGCGCCGGCGCGGACAAATTCCACGATCGCGCCGCCGCCCGGCGTCTGCGCGGTCACATCCGACAGTTGCTCGGCCCGCGCGCTGGCGTCGGGGGCATTCATCGCGGCGAGGATCTGGTCGCCCAGCGCCTCGGCCGCCGCGCGGTCCCGCGCCTTGCGATATTCGTTCCAGGCCGCTCCGCCGACGATCAGGACGATCACCACCCCCGCGATCCAGCCATAGCGGCGGAACAGCTGAAACAGGCGGTCCTTGCGGACTTCCTCGGTCACCTCATCGATGAAACTGTCGCTATTGCTCATGCGCCGCCCGGTCTCCCGCCGAAAATACCTTGCTTTTTAACCCGTTGCACCTTTGGTGCGGGGCAAGTCCCGGCCCGGATCCGGGCCGAATTGCCCCCTATTACCGTGCATGGCCGCACAAGCCAAGTGGGGGCCTGCGGGCATTTCGATGCACGCTTGCAGCGGTAACGCAAAAAAAATAAAATGAACTGGTTAGTTTAGTCAGCCCAGCACCTATATGACACGGGAAGCGTAAACCGGGCGTGAGACCGACCGCCCGAGCATCCGCAGTAAAGTTACAGAGGCCCAGATGCGAACGATCCCCGTCTTGACCGCAATCGTGGTTATGGTTGTCCTTTACCTCGCGGTGTTCCAGCGCGACGCGCTGCTGGGTTTTGCCCGTGGCGCCGATTCCGGGGTCGCGACCGAAACGGTCGACGGTGACGACGCTGCGCCGCAGGCCGAACCGGACAGCCGTGCGGTCGGGGTCGTGGCGCTGCGCTCCCGCGCGGAGGCGATCAATAACGCGGTCATCCTGCGCGGCCAGACCCAGGCCGCCCGCCAGGTCGATGTGCGGGCGGAAACCTCTGCCACGGTGATCTCCGAACCGCGCCGCAAGGGCACTTTCGTGAACAAGGGGGATCTGCTGTGCGAGCTGGATCCCGGCACCCGCGAGGCGGCGCTGGCCGAGGCGCGCGCGCGGCTGAACGAGGCGAAAAGCAAGCAGCCGGAAACCGCCGCCCGGCTGGAAGAGGCCCGCGCCCGGCTGGAAGAGGCGATGATCAACTACACCGCAACCAGCAAGCTCAGCGAAGATGGCTTTGCCTCGGAAACCAAGCTGAAATCGGCGATGGCCTCGGTCCGCTCGGCCGAGGCGGGAATCGCCGCGGCGGAATCGGGGCTGGAAACCGCCCAATCGGGCATTGAATCCGCCGCCGCCGCCGTGGCCGCCGCCGAGCGCGAGATCGACCGGCTGACCATCACCGCGCCGTTCGAAGGGCTGCTGGAATCGGATACCGCCGAATTGGGCAGCCTGATGCAGCCCGGCAGCCTCTGTGCGACTGTCATTCAGCTGGACCCGATCAAGCTGGTCGGGTTCGTCCCTGAAACCGAGGTGGACCGCGTCCAGGTCGGCGCCCAGGCCGGCGCCGAACTGGTCAGCGGCCGCCGGGTGACCGGTCAGGTTGTGTTTCTCAGCCGCTCGGCCGACCCGGTGACGCGCACCTTCCAGGTGGAAATCACCGTGCCCAACCCCGACCTGGCAATTCGTGACGGCCAGACCGCAACCATCGCGATCTCGGCCCAGGGCGCGCAGGCGCATAAGCTGCCGCAATCGGCCCTGACGCTGAACAACGAAGGCACGCTGGGCGTGCGCGTAGTGGATGGCGACAACAAGGTCGAGTTCCTGCCGGTCACGCTGTTGCGTGACGAAACCACCGGCGTCTGGGTATCCGGCCTGCCCGAGCAAAGCGACGTGATCGTCGTCGGGCAGGATTTCGTTACCGCCGGCGTCACCGTCGCGCCGACCTATCGCGAGGCCATCCAATGACCGGCATCGTCGACTGGGCCGCGTCCCGGGCGCGAATGGTCCTGGCCTTTATCGCGCTGTCGCTGATCATCGGCGGTTTCGCCTATTGGAGCCTGCCGAAAGAGGGCGAGCCGGATATCGAGATCCCGCTGCTGATCGCCTCGGTCCAGTTTCCCGGCATCTCGGCAGCCGATGCCGAATCGCTGCTGGTCAAGCCGATGGAGACCGAGCTGGCCGATATCGACGGCCTGAAGGAGATGACCTCGACCGCCGCCGAGAACTACGCCAATGTGGTGATGGAGTTCGAATTCGGCTGGGACAAGACCGCCACCATGGCCGATGTCCGCGACGCCCTGGGCGCGGCACAGGCGGATTTCCCCGACGGGGCCGAGCAATACACCATTTCCGAGATCAATTTCTCGGAATTTCCCATCGTCATCGTCAACCTGACCGGCGATGTCCCTGAACGCACCATGGCGCGGATCGCCAAGGATCTGCAGGACGACCTGGAATCGCTCGACGCGGTGCTGGAGGCCGGGATCGCCGGCAACCGCGACGAGATGCTGGAGGTGGTGATCGATCCGCTGCGGCTGGAGGCCTATAACGTCACCGCGGGCGAGCTGATCAACGTGGTGCAGAACAACAACCAGCTGATCGCCGCCGGCGAGGTGGAAACTGACCAGGGCACCTTTTCGGTCAAGATCCCCTCCTCGTTCGACGAACCGCGCGATGTCTACAGCCTGCCGGTCAAGGTCAATGGCGACCGGGTGGTGACGCTGGGCGATCTGGCCAAGATCAACCTGACCTTCGAAGACCGCACCGGCACCGCACGGTTCAACGGCGAAAACACCGTTGCGCTGCAGGTGGTCAAGCGCAAGGGCTATAACCTGATCGACACCGTCGCGCTGGTGAAACAGACGGTCGAGGCCGCCCGCAGCCAGTGGCCCGAAGAGTTGCAGACCGCGGTGCGCGTCGGCACCTCGAACGATCAGAGCCGGGTGGTCGGCTCGATGGTCAGCCAACTGGAAGGCTCGGTGCTGACCGCGGTTGCGCTGGTGATGATCGTGGTGCTGGCCGCCCTGGGCAGCCGCGCCGCGCTGCTGGTCGGCTTTGCCATTCCGACCTCGTTCCTGCTGTGTTTCGCCTTCCTGGCGCTGATGGAGATCTCGATTTCGAACATCGTCATGTTCGGGCTGATCCTGGCGGTCGGGATGCTGGTGGATGGCGCCATCGTGGTGGTCGAATATGCCGACAAGCGCATCAAGGAAGGCACCGGCCCGATGCATGCCTATGTCGAGGCGGCGCAGCGGATGTTCTGGCCGGTGGTCTCTTCCACCGCGACGACGCTCTGCGCCTTCCTGCCGATGCTGTTCTGGCCCGGTGTGCCGGGCGAGTTCATGGGCATGCTGCCGGTCACGCTGATCTTCGTGCTGTCCGCCTCGCTGGTGGTGGCGCTGGTCTATCTGCCGGTGATGGGCGGCGTCACCGGCCGCCTGTCGCGGATCTTTTCAAACCTGTCCGACGGCCTGCGTCAGCGCCTGCCCTGGGCCGCGCGCGCGGCGCTGGTGCCGCTCGCGCTATATGCCATGTTCCTGGGCGCGATGCAGGTGCTGAACCCGGCCTATCTGCTGCCCGCGGGCGCGGTGCCGGCGACGCTGGGCGCGTTGTTCGGCGCGCTGCTGTTCATCTTTGCCGCCTTCGCCGCCTCGGTCACCATGGGGGCGGCCAGCCTGGAACGCCCGCCCAGCCGGGTGCGCACCGGCAAGGGGCTGTCGCCCTTCGGCTGGGTGATCTGGGCCATCGCCGGCAATCCGGTGATGCCGGTGGTTGCCATCGGCACGGTGTTTGCCAGCGTCTTCTACATCGCCTTCGTGCTGTTCCCGCAGAATTCGCTGGGGGTGGAATTCTTCGTCGAATCCGAACCGGAACAGGCCACCGTCTATGTCCGCGCGCGGGGCAACCTGTCGCTGGCCGAATCCGACCGCATGGTGCGCCAGGTCGAAGAGGTGATCAGCGCCCACCCGGCGGTGATCAATGTCTTTGCCTTCGCCGGCGACGGCGGGCTGAACACCGGCGGGCCGGCCAATATGCAGCAACCGGCCGACACCATCGGCCAGGTACAGTTCGAGATCATCCCGTGGGAAGACCGGCCCAAGGTGGCGGAACCAATGCTGAACGGCCGTTTCAGCCACGAGGTCACCGCGCCGGATTTCGACGGCGACCGGGTGCTGGACCAGCTGGGCGCCGAATTGGCCAAGCTGCCCGGCTTCGAGGCCGAGATCCTGGCGCTGGAACAGGGGCCGGGGTCCGGCAAGCCGGTGCATCTGCGGCTGACCGGCGACGGCTGGGACGAGCTGAACCAGGCCGCCGCCCTCGCCCGGCAGCAATTCGAGGCCACGCCGGGCCTGATCCAGATCGAGGACAGCCGCCCGCTGCCCGGCATCGACTGGCAGATCGATGTCGATGTCGAAAAGGCCGGCCGCTTTGGCGCCGATGTGCTGACCGTGGGCGCGATGGTGCAGTTGGTCACCCGCGGCATCCTGCTCGACACCATGCGGGTGCCTTCCTCGGACGAAGAGATCGAGATCCGCGTGCGCCTGCCCGATGAAGACCGGCTGCTGTCGACGCTGGACACGCTGAAGGTGCGCACCCAGGACGGGCTGGTGCCGCTGGCCAATTTCGTCACCCGCGAACCGGTGAAGAAACGCGCCACCATCAGCCGGGTGGACCAGCAGCGGTTCTATGACGTCAAGGCCGATGTCGCGCCCGGCCTGCTGAAGATCGTCACCGGCACCCCGCGCAGCGGCGGTGAAACCCGGCTGGGGCTGGCCCGGCGGCCGTCCGAGGACACCCCCGGCAGCGCCCAGATGCTGACCGGCGCCGATGGCAACCCGCTTGAACTGATCTCGCTGGAGGACGGGCAAAGCCTCGACTCGCTGCGCGAGGCGCTGGATTCGGGCGAGGCGTATGTCACGCCGATCAATCCCAACGAACGGATCACGCTGCTGACGGAGTGGCTGAACACCAATCCGCTGCCCGCCAATATCGGCTGGCAATGGACCGGCGACCAGGAGGAACAGGCCGAAAGCCAGGCCTTCCTGTCCAGCGCCTTTCTCGGCGCGCTGGGGCTGATGTTCATCATCCTGCTGGCGCAGTTCAACAGCTTCTACAACTCGATCCTGGTGCTGCTGGCGGTGGTGCTGTCGACCACCGGCGTGCTGATCGGCATGATGGTGATGCAACAGCCCTTCTCGATCATCATGACCGGCACCGGCATCGTCGCCCTGGCCGGGATCGTGGTGAACAACAATATCGTGCTGATCGACACCTACCAGGAATTGCGTCGCTACATGCCGCCGATCGAGGCGATCATCCGCACCGCCGAAAGCCGCCTGCGCCCGGTGCTGCTGACCACGATCACCACCATGGCGGGCCTGACGCCGATGATGTTCGGCCTGTCGCTGGACTTCATCAATGGCGGCTATTCCATCGACAGCCCGACCTCGCTGTGGTGGAAACAGCTGGCCACCGCGGTGGTCTTCGGGCTGGGCATCGCCACGGTGCTGACGCTGATCGTGACGCCTTCGTTTCTGGCGCTGCGGATCTGGATCAGCACCTATGCCGCCTGGATCGGCCAGCTGCTGGCGCGGCTGACCTCGGGCCGCTCCAGCCGCATCGCCCGCGACATGCGCCTGCACCGGGCGGCACGCAAGCTGCCGGCCATCGAGATCCTGTGGGTGGAACCGGAGCCCGACGCGCCCGAAGCCGCCGAGGGTGAGGACCAGCAATTCGACCCGCGGAGCCCGGCGGGGATCCGCGCGGCGGAATAGCCGGGCGCGCCGCCCTCGGTTGGCCCGAGAAACACCGGCAGCGTTCAGGCCGCCTCTTCCTCGGCCTGCTGGCGGCTCCACAGCTGGGCATAGCGCCCGTCACGGGCCAGCAGAGCCTCGTGGCTGCCCTGCTCGAGGATGCGGCCCTGTTCCAGCACCACGATCTTGTCCGCCTCGGCGATGGTCGACAGCCGGTGCGCGATGGTGATCACCGTGCGCCCCTGCCCGGCCCGGTGCAGCGCCGCCTTGATCTCGTGCTCGGTATCGGTGTCCAGCGCGCTGGTGGCCTCGTCCAGCAGCAGGATCGGCGGGTCTTTCAACAGGGTGCGGGCGATGCCGACCCGCTGTTTCTCGCCGCCCGACAGTTTCAGCCCGCGTTCACCGACCTGGGTGTCATAGCCCTGCGGCAGGCTGGCGATGAAATCATGGATCTGCGCCTTGCGCGCCGCCGCCTCGATCTCGTCCTGGGTGGCGCCGTCGCGGCCATAGGCGATGTTATAGCGGATCGTGTCGTTGAACAGGACGGTGTCCTGCGGCACCACCCCGATGGCGGCATGCAGGCTGTCCTGGGTCACGTCGCGGATATCCTGCCCGTCGATGGTCAACCGGCCGCCGGTCACGTCATAGAAACGGAACAGCAACCGGCCGATGGTGGATTTGCCCGACCCGGTCGCGCCGACAATCGCCACCGACTGGCCCGCGCCCACATGCACCGAGATGCCTTTCAGGATCTCGCGTTCGGGCTCGTACCCGAAATGCACGTCTTCCAGCACCACTTCGGCGCCGTTGACCTTCAGCGGTTGCGCCTCGGGGCGGTCGGTGATCTCGGCGGGTTGCTCCAGCAGGTCGAACATGTCGCCCATGTCGATCAGGGCCTGCCGGATCTCGCGATAGACGGTGCCCAGGAAGTTCAGCGGAATGGTGATCTGGATCATATAGGCATTGACCATGACGAAATCGCCCACGGTCAGGGTTCCGGCCTGCACCCCGATGGCCGCCATCACCATCACCAGCACCAGGCCGATGGTGATCAGAACGGATTGGCCGAAATTCAGGAAGGCCAGCGAATAGGAGGTCTTCAGCGCCGCCGCCTCATAGCCCGCCATCGCCCGGTCATAGCGGGCGGCCTCGCGGTTTTCGGCGCCGAAATACTTCACCGTCTCGAAGTTCAGCAGGCTGTCGATGGCCTTCTGATTGGCATCGGTGTCCTGTTCGTTCATCACCCGGCGCAGCTTGACCCGCCATTCGGTGACCGAGAAGGTGAAGGCGATATACAGCCCCACGGTGACCGCCACCACCACCAGGTACCAGATGTCGAACAGCACGGCGAGGATGCCGGCGACCAGCATCAGTTCCAGGATCAGCGGCCCGATGCTCAGCAGCAGGAAGCGCAGCAGGAATTCGACCCCCTTGACCCCGCGCTCGATGATACGGCTCAGCCCGCCGGTCTTGCGCGCAATGTGATAGCGCAGCGAAAGCTGGTGGATATGGCGGAAGGTGGTCAGCGCCAGGCGCCGCAGCGCCCGCTGTGCCACCGGCGCGAACAGCGCGTCGCGCAATTGCTGAAAGCCGACATTCATCGCCCGCGCGGCGCCATAGGCCACGGTCAGCCCGATGGCGCCCAGCGCCAGCGGCGGCACGCCTTCATTGGCCAGGCCGTCGACCGCGCCCTTGTACAGCACCGGCACGTAAACCGCGATCAGCTTGCTGATCAGCAGCGCCGCCAGCGCCAGCACCACGCGCAGCTTCAGCCCCGGATTGTCCCGGGGCCACAGATAGGGCGCGGCTTTGCGAATGGTGCGCATCCCCGAGCGGCGTGCCGCCCGGGCCGCATCGGGTTCTGGCTGAGACATATGGCTTCCTCGATATCCGCAACCACATAGGGTCTTGGCGCGGGGAAAACCAGACCACAACGCAGGGGTGCGGATCAGTCCGGGATGGTGAAGATCTGGCCGGGATAGATCAGGTCGGGGTCGCGGATGCGGTCGCGGTTGGCCTCGAAGACACGGACATAGAGGATGCCGTCGCCATAACGTTCGCGCGAGATCGCCCACAGGGTATCGCCGCGCTGTACCGTCACCGCCCGAACCAGGGTGGATTGGCCGGGGGTTTCGTCGCGGCCCGGCGGGTTCAGCACCTCGGGCGCCTCGCGTTTGAACGGTGTCTCCATCCGGCTCAGCACCTCGCCCTCGGCGCTCAGCTCGTCCAGCCTGAGGATATAGACTCCGGGTTCGACCCCTTCCAGCCGGCCTTCCCAGCGCCCTTCGTCATCGGTGCTGAGATCCGCGACCGCCTTGTTGTCGAGATAGACACGCACCGCCGACAGGCGCTGCGCCCGGCCGCTGATCAGCACCTCGCCGGTTTCGGCATAGCTGATCGTGTCCAGCGCGATTTGCGCCATCGCATCGGGGCGTTCGGGATTGGCCGGTTGCAGCAATTCGACCCCGCGCGGCCCGGCGCGCAGCACCGTGACCGGCGCAGCGGTCGGCCCGCTATCCGGGGTGGCGCCGGGTGCGGTGACCGCGGCCT
>NZ_PGTB01000121.1 GCF_002786325.1 Pseudooceanicola lipolyticus
GTTGCGCAGGCGCAGGGCCGCGCCCTGCCCCAGCGCACGGGCCAGATCCGGCAGGATCCGGTTGGCCGCCCAGTCGCCGCCGCCGATCACATTGCCCGCCCGCGCCGAGACCACGCGCACCGGATGACCGGCAAGGAACGATTTGCGCCAGCTGGCGATCACCAGTTCGCTGCCCGCCTTTGAGGCGCTGTAAGGGTCATGCCCGCCCAGCCGGTCTTCCTCGCGATAGGGATGCACCCATTCGCGGTTTTCATAGACCTTGTCGGTGGTGATCATCACCGCCGCGCAGGGCCGGGACAGATCTCGTAGTGCCTGCAGCACATGGGCGGTGCCCATGACATTGGTGTCCCAGGTCAGCAGCGGATCGTCGTAGGAGGCCAGCACCAGCGGCTGCGCCGCCAGGTGAAACACGACATCCGGCTGCACCTGCGCCACCCGTTCGGCGACGGTGGCGGCCTCGCGGATATCGCCGATCCGATGGTTCAGCCGATCCGCCAGCCCCAGCTGGTCGAACAGCGCCGGCTCGGTATCGGGCGCCAGCGCCAGCCCCGCCACCTCGGCGCCCAGCCGGGTCAGCCACAGCGACAGCCAACTGCCCTTGAACCCGGTATGGCCGGTCACCAATACCCGTTTGCCGGACCAGAAACTCATCCGCGCAGCGGCTCCCACACCCGCCACGGCGCCTTGCCAGAGGCCCACATCTCTTCCAACTGGTTCTTGTCGCGCAGCGTGTCCATCGCCATCCAGAACCCGTCATGTTTCCACAGCGCCAGCTGCCGGTCGCGGGCCAGCCCCTCCAGCGGGTCGCGCTCGAACACCGTCTCGTCATTTTCCAGCCGGTCGAACACCGCCGGTTCGCAGACCATGAAACCGCCATTGATCCAGCGGTTATCGCCCTTGGGCTTTTCCTGGAACCGGGTCACCCGATTACCCTCGATCCCCAGCGCGCCAAACCGGCCGGCGGGCAGGATCGCGGTCAGCGTCGCCTCGCAGCCCTCGGCGCGGTGGAAATCGACCAGCGCCGAGATATTCACATCGCTGACCCCGTCGCCATAGGTCAGGCAGAAGGGACCGTCGATATAATTGCGGATGCGGCGGATGCGCCCGCCGGTTTGGGTCATCTCGCCGGTATCGACCAGGGTGATCTTCCAGGGCTCGGCGCTCTGGTTGTGCACCTCCATGCCGTTGGTCGACAGATCGATGGTCACGTCGGACATGTGCAGGAAGTAATTGGCGAAATATTCCTTGATCATGTAGCCCTTATAGCCGCAGCACACGACAAAGTCGGTGATGCCGTGATGGCCATAGATCTTCATGATATGCCACAGCAACGGGCGGCCGCCGATTTCGATCATCGGCTTGGGTCGCAGATGGGATTCTTCGCTGATCCGGGTGCCAAACCCCCCGGCGAGGATGACTGCCTTCACTCTCTGCCCCGATCTTCCTGCGGTTGTTGACGGTTCTGGTAACACGCAACCGGGCGCTGCCACAAGCGAACGGAAGACGCGCGCGAAAGACCGCCCGCCGCCAGGCGACGAAAAAGGGCCACCCCGGGGGGCGGCCCTTTCTGCAATCCGGTCGTCGGATAGGAGCTTAACGCTTGGAGAACTGGAAGCTCTTGCGCGCCTTGGCCCGGCCGTATTTCTTCCGTTCCACCACGCGGCTGTCGCGGGTCAGGAAGCCGGCGGCCTTGAGCGCCGAGCGCAGGCTGGGATCATAGAGCTGCAGCGCCTTCGAGATGCCGTGCTTAACCGCGCCGGCCTGGCCCGACAGGCCACCGCCCTTGACGGTGGCGTGCACGTCGAACTGGTCCTCGACACCGGCCACGGTGAAGGGCTGGCGCAGGATCATCTGCAGCACGGGGCGGGCGAAATAGGCGTTGATGTCCTTGTCGTTCACCACAACCTTGCCCGAGCCCGGCTTGATCCAGACGCGGGCGACCGCGTCTTTCCGCTTGCCGGTGGCATAGGCGCGGCCCAGCTCGTCGCGCACGGGTTCACGCGGGGAGATTTCGGTTTCGGTCCCCAGGGCGCCGCCGACATTCTCGGTCACGGCATCCTTGAGGTCTTCGAGGGAATTGATCTGGTCAGCCATTCATTCAGCTCCGGGTGTTCTTCTTGTTCATGGACTTGACGTCCAGAACTTCAGGGCTTTGCGCCTCGTGCGGGTGCTCGCCGCCGGCATAGACGCGCAGGTTAGTCATTTGCTTGCGGCTCAGCCGGTTGCCCGGCAGCATGCGCTTGACCGCCTGCACCACCACGCGCTCGGGGTGGGCACCGTCGAGGATCTGCTGCTTGGTGCGCGATTTGATCCCGCCCGGATAGCCGGTGTGCCAATAGAAGTTTTCTTCGCGCTTCTTGCCGGTCATCTGCACCTTGTCGGCGTTGATGACGATGACATTGTCACCCATATCCATATGCGGCGTGAAGGTTGCCTTGTGCTTGCCACGCAGGCGCATGGCGACGATCGAAGCGAGGCGGCCCAGAACGACGCCTTCCGCGTCGATCACGATCCACTTCTTGTCGATCTCTGCCGGAGTCGCAGAAAAGGTTTTCATGGTTCAGTCCCGTCTGACGTGAAAGGCGCGGGACTGTCCCCGCGCCGGAATTTGATGGACGGGGTTTAAGGTGCGGCAGGCATTACGTCAAGCGACGTTAGTCCGAATTTATCAATGCGAATCAAGTACTTACAAAATAGGTATTATTTTACCCCAATCAAACCCCGATCCGCTCCGGCGGATTGGCCAGCAGATCACGCAGCCGGATCATCGCGTCCTCGAAGTCGGCGGGGCTGACCTGGGCATTGATCCCGATCCGCACCGCATGCGGCGTCCGCGCATCGCGGCAGGCAAACTCCTCGGCCGGGCGGATGCGGACGCCCGCCGCCTCCGCCGCCTGGCAGAAGGACGAAGCCCGCCAGCCCGGCGGCAATTGCAGCCACAGGAACGGCACGTCGGTGCGCCAGGTCAGGTCATAGATGCCCAGATGGTTCACCGCCACGCGGATATAGCTGTTGAGCACCGCGCGCACCTTGTCGGCCAGCCCGGTGACATCGGGATGCGCCAGCAGCTTCGACGCCAGGTCGGCAATCGGCGTCGACATCCCGAAAAAGCCATGTTCGGCCGCCCGGCGCAGCGCCGCCACCTTGCCATGCGGCGCAATCGCGAAACCCAGGCGCAGGGCCGGGGTGAGGGTCTTGGAAATCGAGGTCACGAACCAGCCGCGTTCGGGCGCCAGCATCCGATAGGACGGCGCCTGCGCTCGTCCGACCCGGTAACAATCGTCTTCCAGGAAATGCAGATCATACCGCCGCGCAACGGCCACCAGCGCCTCGCGGCGGTCCGCCGGGGTGAAGATACCGGTGGGATTGTGCACCTCGGGCGAGGTGCACAGCACCTGCGCGTCATGGGCGCGCACCGCCTCTTCCAGCGCCTCGGGAATGATCCCGTATTGATCCATCGCCACCGGCACCACATCGGCCCGCTGCAATTCGGCGGCGCGGCGGAAGCCGGGATAGTTCAGCTCTTCGACCAGAACCACCGGACGCCGCCCGCGCAGCAGCGCCTGCAATACCAGCAGGATCCCATTCTGCCCGCCATGGCTGAGCACCACGTCAGATGGATCGACCGGCCCCAGCGGCGCGCCATCCAGCCAGCGCAGCACCGCCACGCGCGCCGGCAGAAAGGCGGCCCGGTTCGGGTAATGCATCACACCCGACGGCGGATCGATGGCGATCTCGGTCAGCAGGTCGCGGATCAGTTCGGCCTGCCCGACATTCGGAAGGGCCGGGGAAAACAGGCTGATCGGCGCCGCCATGCCTTCGGCCCTGTGCGGAATTGTATCGACTTCGATCGGCCCGATCGGCGCCAGATTGGTCTTGTCGGGCTTTGACACGAAGGTGCCCCGCCCCACCGCCGCCTCCAGAACCCCCTCGTCGGTCAGGATGGTATAGGCCCGCGCCACGGTACCCGGCGTGATGCCCAGCTGATAGGCCAGGTCGCGCACCGGCGGCAGACGGGCCCCGGCAGGCAGCTGCCCCTCGGCGATGGCCTTGCGGATGGTGGCGGCCACCGCCTTGTATTTCGGCCCCGCCGCTTGGGCGAGCGCTTCCCGCGAAATTGTATTCAATACAATATTTCCTTGGACTCGGAAGTTTCGCTGATTGTATCAATTATTCAAGCAGTGATTTTGCTTTGTGTCAATACAATGAAAGGAATGTCCCATGGCACACACATTGACCACCGATACGCTCGCTCAACTCAGCAGCAGCCCGCGCCTGCCGGTCGCGGCCAAGCTGGCGGTAGGTTTTGCCGGTGTGGTCATGCAGTGGGACCTCCGCCGCCGCAGCCGCCGCGCCCTGGCCGAGCTGGACGATCACCTGTTGAAAGACATCGGCATCACCTACGCCCAGGCCCACAAGGAATCGAAACGGTATTTCTGGCGGGGCTGACGCGCTCCCCGTCCGGTTGACGGACCCTGTACCTGGCCGGGGCATCGCCCCGGCCTTTTTTATGGAACAACACCGCGCCCGGTCACGGCGCCGGCGCCGGCACAGTCACCGTCACCGCTGTGGCGGGATCGAATAGGTCAGCGAGGCGCGCGCAACCGGCGCCTCCTGCCCTTCCGAGCGCAGCATCACATCGGCCACCGCCAGCACCCGGCCCAACTTCAGCAGCCGCGCCTCGGCCAGCAGGTCGACCCCGGCGGCGGGCTTGCGCATGAAATCGATCGAACAGCTGGTGGTCACCGTCAGCGCCTCGCGCCCGATATTGGCCAGCACCAGCGCATAGACCGCACAATCGGCCAGCCCGAACATCGACGGCCCGGAAATGGTGCCGCCCGGCCGCAGGTGACGCTCGGCCACCTTCAGCCGCATCACCAGCCGCTCCGGCGCCAGCTGGTCGACCGCGAAATCGCCCCGGACCTGCGGAAACACCTCGTCCAGGAAGGCCTCCAACTCCTCCGCGTTCAGTGCCAGCGCCATGCTTTCCCTCCCTGCCGTTGCGCAGTAGTGTTGGCCCAAGACGCGGCGGGAGGACAAGATGGCAATTCTGGAACGTAGCGACACGGGCGCCATCGCCCAATTGACGATGAACGCGCCCGAGCGGCTGAACGCGCTGTCCGACGAGATGCTGGCCGCGCTGCAGTCGGAATTCGATACATTGAAAACCCAGCCCCACATCCGCGCGGTGATCCTGTCGGGTGCGGGCAAGGCATTCTGCGCCGGGCATGACCTGAAACAGATGATCCAGGGCCGGCAGGCCGAGGATGGCGGCAAGGCCTATTTCAAGGACCTGTTCGACCGCTGCACCCAGATGATGCTGGCCATCCGCGCCCTGCCCCAGCCGGTGATCGCCCAGGTGCACGGCATCGCCACCGCGGCGGGCTGCCAGCTGGTGGCGACCTGCGACCTGGCGGTGGCCGACGAAGACACCCGCTTCGGCGTCAACGGGGTGAATATCGGCCTGTTCTGTTCCACGCCCATGGTGGCCCTGTCGCGCAACATCCCGCGCAAACATGCCTTCGAGATGCTGACCACCGGCCAGTTCATCTCGGCCGACGAGGCCGCGCGCGCCGGCCTGATCAACCGCGCCGTGCCCGGCAACCGGCTGGCGGGAGAGGCGCGCGACCTGGCCGAGACCGTTGCCGGCAAACTGGGCGCGGCGGTGCGCATCGGCAAGCGGGCGTTTTATGACCAGATCGAGATGCCGCTGGACCAGGCCTATGCCCATACCGGCGCGGTGATGGTGGAAAACATGCTGCATCGCGACACCGCCGAGGGCATCGCCGCCTTCATCGAGAAACGCCCGCCCGATTGGCAGCAATGATTGGCGGCAAACCCGCGCTTGTTTCCGAAACCTCGCCAGATTGTTTCCAACACCGTTCTTTCAACCGAGGCGAGACTATGGCAAGTTTGCGGCAGGACATTTACCTGTATGCATATTTGGACCGCCGCACGTGAAGGTCCCTCCAGGCCGGGCGCTCTCCCCGGTAAGACAATCCACGGCGGCGGACCCTGCATTACATCCCGCCATCTAGAATGGCTCGAACGCCCGGCTGTGCCGGGCGTTTGGATTCTGCCACCTTTCGCATTGCCCGACGCCATCGGCTGCCCTACATGGCGGGCATGAACAACACGCTTCATATCGTCGGCGGCGGCATGGCCGGGTCCGAGGCCGCCTGGCAGGCGGCCCGCCTGGGGGTGAATGTGGTGATCCACGAAATGCGCCCCAAGGTCGAAACCTTCGCCCACAAGACCGGCCACCTGGCCGAGATGGTCTGCTCCAATTCCTTCCGCTCGGATGATGACGAACAGAACGCCGTGGGCCTGCTGCATTGGGAGATGCGCCAGGCCGGTGGTTTGATCATGGCCTGTGCCGATGCCCACCGGCTGCCTGCCGGCGGCGCGCTGGCGGTGGATCGCGATCCGTTTGCCGAGGCGGTCACCCGGCAATTGCTGGATCACCCGCGCATCTCGGTCTCGCATGAGGAAATCACCGCCCTGCCCGAGGACGGCCACTGGATCATTGCCACCGGCCCGCTGACCTCGTCGGCGCTGGGCCAGGCCATCGCTGCCGAAACCGGGGCCGAGGCGCTGGCCTTTTTCGACGCCATCGCGCCCATCGTCTATTTCGACAGTGTCGATATGGACATCGCCTGGATGCAGTCGCGCTATGACAAGGGCGACACCGAGGCCGAGCGCACCGCCTATCTGAACTGCCCGATGGACAAGGCCCAGTACGAGGCCTTCATCGACGCGCTGCTCGCCGCCGACAAGACCGAGTTTCACGAGGGCGAGACGGCCGGCTATTTCGACGGCTGCCTGCCGATCGAGGTGATGGCCGAACGCGGCCGCGAAACCCTGCGCCACGGGCCGATGAAACCGGTGGGCCTGACCAATGCCCATGCCCCCGAGAGCAAGGCTCATGCCGTGGTGCAGCTGCGCCGCGACAATGCGCTGGGCACGCTGTACAATATCGTCGGCTTCCAGACCAAGATGAAGTATGGCGCGCAAACCGAGGTGTTCCGGATGATTCCCGGCCTCCAGAACGCGCGCTTTGCCCGCCTGGGCGGCATCCACCGCAACACGTTCCTGAACTCACCCACCCTGCTGGATGCCGGCATGCGGCTGAAATCGCGGCCGCATATCCGCTTTGCCGGGCAGATCACCGGGGTCGAGGGCTATGTCGAAAGCGCCGCCATGGGCCTGCTGGCCGGGCGGCTGGCCGCCGCCGAGATGCGCGGCACGCCGCTGTCGACACCGCCGGAGACCACCGCCACCGGCGCGCTGATCACCCACATCTCGGGCGGGGCCGAGGCAAAGAGCTTTCAGCCGATGAACGTGAATTTCGGCCTGTTCCCCCCGGTGGAAGGGCTGCGGGGCGGCCGGCGCGGTCGCAAGGACCGTTACAAGGCCTATACCGACCGCGCCAAGGCCGACTGGACCGGCTGGCTGGGCCAGACGGCACTGGACGCCGCCTGAGCCACGGGCATAGTCTGGGTTCATGAGCAAAACCTATCTGAACAAAGTGTACGAAGCTCGCGACGCCGAGGGCACGCGCAAGCTCTACGACGACTGGGCCGACAGCTATGATGCCGAGGTCTCCGGCGAAGGCTATGCCACGCCGGGGCGCTGCGCCGCCGCGCTGGCGCAGCACATGGACGACCCCACCCTTCCGATCCTCGATTTCGGCTGCGGCACCGGGCTGTCGGGCCAGGCGCTGCGCCAGGCCGGCTTTACCACCATCGACGGGCTCGACCTCAGCGCCGACATGCTGGAACAGGCCCGCGCCAAGCGCATCTATCGCAACCTCGCCCAGATCGAGGCCGGCGCGCCGCTGTCACATGCCCCGGGCACCTATGCGGCGATCACCGCCATCGGCGTGATCGGCGCCGGCGCCGCGCCGCTTTCGGTGTTCGATACGCTGATGGCCGGGCTGGGCACCGGTGGCCGCCTGGTGCTGTCCTTCAACGATCATGCGCTGGCGGATCCGCAGCACGAGGCCAAGCTGGCCCATTATACCGACAGCGGCCAGGCCAAGCTGCTGTTAAAGGAATATGGCGATCACCTGCCGGGAATCGGGGTGAAGTCGAACGTCTATGTCCTTGCAAAGACGTGACATTCACAACCCGCTTTGCCCCTTCCCCCACCGGCCCGCTGCATCTGGGCCATGCCTATTCGGCGCTGCTGGGCTTTGACATGGCCCAGGCCAGCCAAGGCGCGTTCCTGCTGCGGATCGAGGATATCGACCGCAGCCGAAGCCGGTCGCATTGGGAAGACCAGATCTATGACGACCTGCACTGGCTGGGGCTCGGCTGGCGCCGCCCGGTGATGCGGCAATCCTCCCGCCAGCCGGCCTATGACGCGGCACTGGACCGGCTGTGGTCGATGGGGCTGCTCTATCCCTGCACATGCAGCCGCCGCGATATCCAGCAGGCGGCCTCGGCCCCGCAGGAAGGCGCCCCCGAGTTCGGGCCCGACGGGCTGATCTATCCCGGCACCTGCCGCCGCAAGGTGGCAAACGACCGGGACCGCCCGCGCAACTGCACGCTTCGGCTGGACATCGCCCGCGCCATTGAAACCGCCGCCGAGAGCCCCCCCCGGGCCCCCGCGTCGCGGGTCTGTGCCGGGTTCCAAGAAACCGGCCAGGGGCCGGACGGCGCTCATGGGTGGATCGACATCACCGCTGATGATCTGATCCACGGCGTCGGCGATTTTGTCGTCGCCCGCAAGGACATGGCCACCTCTTATCACCTGTCGGTCACGGTGGATGATGCCGCCCAGGGCGTGACCCATGTGGTGCGCGGGCAGGACCTGTTCGAGGCCACCAAGATCCATGTCCTGCTGCAACAGCTGCTGGGCCTGCCCCTCCCGCTCTATCATCATCACCGGCTGATCCGCGACGACGCCGGCAAGCGCCTGGCCAAGCGCGACGATGCCCGCGCCATCGCCACCTACCGGGCCGAGGGCGCCACGCCGCAGGACATTCGCCGGATGGTCGGCCTCTGAGCTCAGACTTCCGGCGTCAGGATCTCCACCTCGTCGCCATCGCGCAGCGCGGTGTAGAAACAGCTGCGCCGGTTGGTATGGCAGGCCGGTCCGGTCTGGCGCACCTGCAGCAGCAGGCAGTCGCGGTCGCAATCCACCCGCATCTCCACCAGTTCCTGCACATGGCCCGAACTTTCGCCCTTGACCCAGAAGGCCTGGCGCGAGCGCGACCAATAGGTCACCCGGCCGCTCTCCAGCGTGCGCGCCACCGCGGCGGCGTTCATCCAGGCCATCATCAGCACTTCGCCGGTAGCCGCCTCCTGCGCGATGGCCGGGATCAGCCCGGCCGCGTTATAGCTCAGCGTGTCCGGATCGAAGGACATGGCGCAAACCCCTTTGCATCGAAGACCTGCCCGCCTATGTATGGGGAACCAGTGCAAAGGGAAACCCATGTCCGGCGACAGCGATCTGATCAAGCTTTACTCGACGCGCATCCTCGCGCTGGCCGCCGACATCCCGCATCTCGGCCGGCTCGACGCGCCCGCCGCAACGGTCAAGAAACGCTCGCCGCTTTGCGGCTCCACGGTGACGGTGGATCTGACGGTGCAGGACGGAAAGATCGCCGAGTTCGCGCAGGACGTGAAAGCCTGCGCCCTGGGCCAGGCCTCGGCCGCGGTGGTCGGTGGCGCGGTGATCGGCGCCAGCCGCAGCCAGGTGGAAACCGCCCGCGATCAGCTGCGCGCGATGCTGAAACAGGACGGCCCAGTGCCGGATGCGCCCTTCGATGGTCTGGAAGTCCTGATCCCGGCGCGCGATTACAAGAACCGCCACGCCTCGATCATGCTGGCGCTGGAAGCGACCGCCGAGGCGATGGAGCAGGCCGACCGCGCCAACTGCGCCTGACCCGCAGGTCCTGTTTCGCGAAACCGTCCCGCCACTGCCCGATCGCCCACTGTCCCCGTCGCCCACTGCTCCCGCCTCCGCAGGCGATTGCCGATACATGCCCCGCAGGTGCACAGGCCGCCCGGTTCACCAAAAAAAATCCGCCGCGCATCCCGGGCGGATGGCGGCGGAAGTATGTGCGGTTCTCATGTGGGGTCCGGGGCGCCCGGATGGGCCAAGGGATGGGACAGGCAGGCCGCAACGCATCGGGATCAGGCAAAGGATGCGCCGGCGCCACCGGCATGAGAGCGCAGGCAGAAACCGGTCAGAGCAATCCGGGCAGATGCAGCGCAACCGCCAGCATCACCACCAGCGCAGCAGCGCCAACGGCATCCGGCAGCAGGGTGGTTGCGTTGCGGGCGAAGGCGGATTTGAGGTCATTCAGCATCGGAACACTCCGGGTCAACTCTCTCTGTTGACCTTTTGTTCTCATATTCCCTGCGCGCTGTAAAGAACTTTTTGAGAACATTTGCGAACATTCCGGCATTCTCCACAGGGGCAAAAAGTTTTCAGGAAACTTTTGCCAAGGGTTTTCCAAAACCCTTGGCCGCCTCAGCCCACCGAGATCAGCCGGATCGCCTCGTCCTGCCGCATCAGCCACAGCAGCATCCGCGCCGCGCGCCCGCGCTCCGAGCTCAGTTCGGGATCAGCCGCCAGCAGCGCCCGCGCATCCGACTGCGCCTCGGCCATCAGCCCCGCCTGGCGTTCCAGGTCGGCAATGCGGAACCGCGGCAGCCCCGATTGCGCGGTGCCGATCACGTCGCCCGCGCCGCGCATCTGCAGGTCGGTCTCGGCGATCACGAAACCGTCTTCGGTCTCGCGCAGCACCTCCAGCCGCCGCCGCCCGCCCTCGCTCAGCGGCGGGCGGTACATCAGCAGGCAGGTCGAGGCCGCGGTCCCCCGCCCGACCCGCCCGCGCAGCTGATGCAGCTGCGCCAGGCCGAAGGTCTCGGCCCGTTCGATCACCATGATCGAGGCATTGGGCACGTTCACCCCCACCTCGATCACCGTGGTCGCCACCAGAACCTGGCTGCGGCCGGCGATGAAATCGGCCATCGCCGCGTCTTTCTCGGCCGGCGGCATCTGGCCATGCACCAGACCCACCGCCGCCTCGCCCAATATCGCGCGCAACCGGCGGAACCGGTCCTCGGCGGCGGTCAAGTCGGTCAGCTCGGATTCATCGACCAGCGGGCAGACCCAGTAACATTGCCGCCCTTCGGCGATGGCGCTGCGCAGGTGGCCCACCACCTCGTCCATCCGCTCGGTGCTGACCACGGCGGTGCGCACCGGCTGCCGCCCCGGCGGTTTCTCGTCCAGCACCGAGACATCCATATCGCCATATTGCGCCAGCGCCAGGCTGCGCGGGATCGGCGTGGCCGTCATCACCAGCACATCGGCGCCCAGCCCCTTTTCCGCCAGTTCCTTGCGCTGGCGCACGCCGAACCGGTGCTGTTCGTCGACAATCGCCAGCCGCAGGTCACGGAACGTCACATCGGCCTGGAACACCGCATGGGTGCCCACCAGGATCTGGATCTTGCCCGCCGCCAGCGCCGCCAGCTTGGCGCGCCGCTCGGCGCCCTTGTCGCGCCCGGTCAAAAGCTCCAGCACCACGCCGGCCTCCTCGGCCAGCGGGCGCAGCCCCTCCAGGTGCTGGCGGGCCAGGATCTCGGTCGGGGCCATCATCACCCCCTGCCCGCCCGCCTCGACCGCGACCAGCAACGCCAGGAAGGCGACCAGCGTCTTGCCGGCGCCGACATCGCCCTGCAACAGCCGGTTCATCCGTTCGGGCGCGGCCATGTCGGCGGCGATCTCCTCGATGGCGCGGGCCTGCGCGCCGGTCATGTCATAGGGCAGTTGCGCGATCACCCGGCGCTGCAAGAGGCCGGTGGCGCGGCTGACGATGCCGCGCGCCTTGCGCTCGCGCTTGCGCGCCAGTGCCAGGGTCAGTTGATGCGCCATCAGCTCGTCATAGGCCAGCCGCGCCCGCGCCGGCGCGGCGGGCGAGATATCGTCCAGCCCCTCGGGCGCATGGGCCTGCGCCATCGCCGCCGCCCAGTCCGGCCAGGCGTATTTGCGTTTCTGCGCCGCGTCGATCCATTCCGCCAGCGCCGGCACCCGCTCCAGCGCCGCGCGCACCGCCTTGAACATCACCTTCTGGCTGACGCCCTGGGTCAGCGGGTAGACCGGTTCGAATTCCGGGATCTCCCCCGCCTCCTCCGGGGCCACCACATGGTCGGGATGCACCATCTGCGCCATGCCGTCGAACAGCTCGACCCGCCCCGACACCAGGCGGCGGGCGCCCACCGGCAGCAGCCGTTTGAGGTAATCGGCGCGGGCATGGAAGAACACCAGCTGGAAATCGCTTTCGGCATCCTCGACATGGATGCGATAGGCACCGCCCTTGCTGCGCGGCGGGCGATGCGCGCCCACCGTCACCTCGACGGTCAGCACCGCCGGCAGTTCGGCGCCGCGCAACGAGGCGCGGCGGCGCCGGTCGACCACCGCATAGGGCAGCGAAAACAGCAGGTCGCGTGGCGCGGCAATGTCCAGCTGTGCCATCAGGCGGGCGGTTTTCGGACCCACCCCCGGCAGCGTCTCCAGCCCGGCAAACAGCGGGAACAGCGGCTCGGGCCGTCCGCTCATGCGTCGCCGATCAGCGCCAGCCAGCCGTCCTCGTCCAGCGTTTCGATGCCCAGATCCGCCGCCTTCTTGGCTTTCGAGCCGGCCCCCGGCCCGGCGACCAGCAGGTCGGTCTTGGCACTGACCGAGCCCGAGACCTTGGCCCCCAGCGCTTCGGCCCGCGCCTTGGCCTCGGCCCGGGTCATCTTTTCCAGCGTCCCGGTGAACACCACGGTCTTGCCCGCCACCGGGCTGGCGGCGGCCGGTGCTTCGGGCGGCACCACGGTCAGGTGGGCGGTCAGCCGGTCGATCGCCGCGCGCTCCTCCGGGTTGGCCAGCGCATCGGACAGCGACAGCGCCA
>NZ_PGTB01000122.1 GCF_002786325.1 Pseudooceanicola lipolyticus
GATCTGCCGCTGGCCCTGGCGGCGACGGCTGGGCCCGAGGGCCAGATGCGCCACCCGACCTTCGGCCTGTGGCCGGTGGCGCTGCGCAACGATCTGCGCCAGGCGCTGTCGGACGGGACGCGCAAGGTGACGCAATGGGCCGACCAGCATGGCGTCGGCGCCGCGGTGTTTCCCGCCGCGCCGGTGGACCCGTTCTTCAACATCAACACCCCGGCGGATCTGGATCGTGCCGCGGTGCTGGCGGCGTCGCTGTCCTGACCGCCCAAGCATGTGTCCGATGTTATGCGTGGAACCGGCGCGACCGTGGCTGTTGCGCGGGCCTCAGTCGAAGGTGCCGGCGACCCGGCCCAGCAGCATGAAGGCGCGCGCGGTGCGGGTTTCAGACAGCGACGAGATTTCGGCATCCGTCGCGGTTTTTTCGAAATCGGCGAACATGCGGTCGAACAGGCGCAGAAAATGATGCGCCGCGTCGCGGAAGATCGGATCCTGCTTCATCCGCCCGGCAGTCAGCGCCAGCGAGGTGCGGTCGCGCACGCCACCCAGCGCCGCCACCGAGCGGCCGCGCGCACCCTGGGCGAACTGACGCCAGGTTTCGGGCCGCGCCATGTCGGGGCGCAGGTCGTCCATATAGATGCCATCCTGACTGAGCAGGGTCAGCACATCCTGGCTGGCCTGCACGATCTGTGCGGTGCGGCGGTCGCGCAGGGCGCGGCGCAGCGCGGTAAAGCCTTCCTCGTCCTCGGCGGTTTCGGGGAAATGCAGCGCGCGGATGAAATCCTCGGTTGGCAGCGGCGGCGACAGTTCCTCGGCCGGGGTGCCCAGCGCCAGCAGGCCCTGATCCTCCTCGCTTTCGGCGGTGCGTTTCGGCGCCACCACCGGCAGGCTGCGGTCGCGCCGGGTGTGGAAGGTGGCCAGCGCGGTTTCGGTCTTTTTCGCCGCCTCGGCGATCTCGTCCAGCTTGCGCGCCACCGAGGCATCGGAGCCGCCGCGGCCGCCGCGCTGCTGCTGGGCGACATAGGATTGGCGGATGCCGTCGATCGCCGCCTGCAGCCGGGCGCTTTCCTCGCGCATCACCCGGTTCGACCGCGCCGCGGTGGCCGCAACCCAGATCATCGCCACCGGCAGGAACACCGTCAGCACCGACAGCACAAAGCGCAGCCCGTCGAATTCCTGCGGGCCCTCGGAGGGAATCAGCACGAAAAAGGCCAGCGCGCCGAGCAGCCACAGCGCCGTCAGCGCGATCGCCACCACCTCGATGCCGGTGATGGCGTCGTATTGCGGACGGTCGTAGATTCCGAGCGGCGTGGTCTGGCTTTCCATGCGGTCGCGGGGGGGTGCGGACATCGGCGGCGCTCCGTCAGGAATACTCGATCTTCAACACTTCGTAGGATTTTTCGCCGCCGGGCGTGCGCACTTCGACGCTGTCGCCTTCATCCTTGCCGATCAGCGCGCGCGCAATCGGCGATTTGATGTTCAGCAGGCCCTTTTCGATATTGGCCTCGTGTTCGCCGACGATCTGCCAGGTCTTTTCCTCGTCGGTGTCTTCATCGACCAGCGTCACCTTGGCGCCGAACTTGATGGCGCCGGACAGCTTGGCCGGGTCGATCACTTCGGACAGGCCCAGGACACTCTCGATCTCTTTGATGCGGCCCTCGATGAAGGACTGCTTTTCGCGCGCCGAGTGGTATTCGGCGTTTTCGGACAGGTCGCCATGCTCGCGCGCTTCCGAGATGGCCTTGATGATGGCCGGACGCTCGACGGATTTGAGCTGCTTCAATTCGGCTTCCAGGGCGCTGTAGCCCCGCGGCGTCATCGGAATCTTGTCCATAGTCGATCTTTCCACACAAAAATTCGGCGCCCCGCCGCATCTTACGCGCCGGGGCGACCTGAAGTGAATCAGACATTAGCGAATGCCGCGTGGTTTTGGAATGCATCCGGCGCAGTGAAGGCCTGACCGGCTTGTCGCCGCTCAGCAGGCCGGGCCCAGGTACAGGCAGCTCTGCGCCAGTTGCGGGCCCGGCGGCGCCTTGGACCACCGCCGGGTCCGTGCCCGCCAACGGAAGCGCGGCCAGTGCAGCCCGAACACATAGCGTGGCCGGGGCAGGGCGGTAGCGGCCGCCGTCATGGCTGGTGCGAGGCGACTTCCCACTCGATCCCGTCCTTGTCGAGAAAGTAAAACCGCCGCCCGGGGGCATATTCGGCATGGTTGATCGGGGTGAACCCGGCGCGTTTCACCCGCTCTTCCACCGCGTCGATATCGTCGGTGAAGGCGGCGATGTGGTTCAGCCCGCCGATGGTGCGATAGCTGTCTTCCTGCCGGGGGCGGGCATCGCCAAAGCTGAACAGCGCGACATAGCTTTCATCGGTGCCGACATGCACGGTGTAGCCGGTTTGCATGCCGGGCCCCTGCCAGCGGATGTGCCATCCGAACACATCGCACAGCCAGGCGGCGGTGGCCTTGGGATCGGCGACGGTGATGTTGGTGTGTTCGAGTCTTGCCTGGGGCATGCCCCTATCTCCTTGATTTGGTTGCGATGGTCACAGCTTCGGATATCAAGTAAGGTTGAGATCAAGGTGTAAGTTTCGTTTTAAAACAATTGGATGAGAAAAATGCGTGGCGTTTCCATCGGCTATGTGGCCCGGCGCACCGGGCTGGCGGTTTCGGCAATCCGGTTTTACGAGGAAGCGGGGCTGGTGCATCCGGGCCGCGACCGGGGCGGGCGCCGGGTGTTTGCACGGGGTGATATCCGGCGGCTGTCTTTCATCCGCATCGCCCAGCGGCTGGGATTCTCGCTGGCCGATATCGGCGCAGCGCTGGCCAGCCTGCCGGACGGGCGCAACCCGACGCGCGAAGACTGGGCCAAGCTGGCCGGCGGCTTTCGCGACGAGATCGACGCCCGGATCGACGGGCTGACGGCGCTGCGCGACAAGCTGGACGGCTGTATCGGCTGCGGCTGCCTGTCGCTGGATCGCTGTTCGATCTACAACCCGCAGGACCGCGCCTCCGAGCTGGGCGACGGCCCCCGTTATCTGATGGGGGACCGCGCGCCCTGACGGCCCTGCCCGGCGGCTGCCCTTTTTCTGCCGCATAGGCATGGTGTCTGGTGCGGCAAGGAGATCGATCAGATGGCCACGGACCAGCAGGACAAATACGAGCGTTTCAAGGCATTGCATCAGCGCGCCGGGGCCTTTGTCATGCCCAATGCCTGGGATGCCGGCACCGCGCGCATCCTGACCGCCATGGGCTTTGAGGCGCTGGCCACGTCCAGCGCCGGATTTGCCTATGCGGTCGGCAAACGCGATTCGCGCGCCGTGCTGACCCGGACCGAGGTGCTGGAAAACGCCCGCGCCATCGCCGAAGCGACCACCCTGCCGGTATCGGCCGATTTGGAGGACGGTTTCGGCATCATGCCGGAAACCTGCGCCGAAACCGTGACGCTGGCCGCCGAATGCGGGCTGGTCGGCGGCTCAATCGAGGATGCGACCGGGCACGCGGATGCGCCGATCTATGAAATGCAGCTGGCCGAGGAACGGATTGCCGCCGCGGTCGAAGCGGTGCGCGGCAAACCCTTTCTGGTGACGGCGCGGGCCGAGAATTTCCTGTGGCATCGCCACGACCTGGACGACACGATTCACCGGCTGCAGGCCTATGCCGCCGCCGGGGCCGACGTGCTGTATGTGCCGGGGCTGAGCGATCTGCGTGATATCCGCACCATTTGCGAGGCGCTGGACCGGCCGATCAGCGTGAGCATGGCGACCGTTACCCCCTCGTTCTCGGTGGAAGAGCTTGGCGCCGCCGGGGTCAAGCGCATCTCGGTCGGCAGCTCGTTTGCACGCGCCGCGCTGGGCGCTATGATGCGCGCGGCCGAGGAAGTGCTGGAACAGGGCACTTTCACCTATGCTAAATCCGCGGCCAGCGGAGCGACGCTGGCCGAGATGATGCGCGCCGACAAGCCGGGCGCACGCACCTGAACCAGCGACCTGCCGCGACATTGTGTTGCGATTGACCAGATCGGGTGCGAAAAGGTACTCAGCCACGAAAGATTATTGCGCCAGACGCGCAGAATTAGCCAATGGAGAGCCCCGCAATGGCCGAGATCGAACGCGAATCGATGGAATATGACGTTGTGATCGTCGGCGCCGGGCCCGCGGGCCTGAGCGCGGCGATCCGACTGAAACAGCTGGACGCGGATCTGAACGTTGTGGTGCTGGAGAAGGGCTCGGAAGTTGGGGCGCATATCCTGTCGGGCGCGGTGCTGGATCCCTGCGGGCTGGACGCGCTGATTCCGGATTGGAAGGACAAGGGCGCGCCGGTGACCGTGCCGGTGCGCGAAGACAATTTCTTCATGCTGGGCGAGGCGGGCAAGGTGCGCATCCCCAATTTCCCGATGCCGCCGCTGATGAACAACCACGGCAATTACATCGTGTCGATGGGCAATGTCTGCCGCTGGATGGCCGAACAGGCCGAGGCGCTGGGCGTCGAGGTGTTTCCCGGCATGGCCTGTTCCGAGCTGGTCTATGGCGAAAACGGCGAGGTCAGGGGCGTGGTTGCCGGCGAATTCGGCAAGGAGCCCGATGGCAGCCACGGCGCCAATTATGAGCCGGGCATGGAGCTGTTGGGCAAATATGTCTTCCTCGGCGAAGGCGTGCGCGGGTCGTTGGCCAAGCAGGTGATCGCCAAATACGACCTGCAAAAAGGCAAGGAACCGCAGAAATACGGCCTGGGCATGAAGGAGATCTGGGAGATCGACCCGGCCAAGCACAACGAAGGCTCGGTCACCCACACCATGGGCTGGCCGCTGGGCAAGAATGCCGGCGGCGGGTCATTCATCTATCACCTGGACAACAACCAGGTCTATGTCGGCTTTGTGGTGCACCTGAATTACAAGAACCCCTATCTGTTCCCCTATATGGAGTTCCAGCGGTTCAAGCATCACCCGATGGTGGCCGAGCTGCTGAAGGGCGGCAAGCGGGTCGCTTATGGCGCGCGCGCGATCACCGAGGGCGGCTATCAGTCGATGCCGAAGATGGTGGCGCCGGGCGTGGCGCTGCTGGGCTGTTCGGTGGGCATGGTCAACGTGCCGCGCATCAAGGGCAACCACAACGCGATGCTGTCGGGCAAAGCCGCGGCCGAGGCCGCCTATGCCGCCATCCAGGCCGGGCGCAGCGCCGACGAGCTGAGCGATTACGAGACCGAGGTGCGCACCGGCGCGATCGGGCAGGACCTGAAAAAGGTGCGCAACGTCAAGCCGCTGTGGTCGAAATACGGCCTGCTGGCCAGCCTGTCGCTGGGCGGGCTGGACATGTGGACCAACACTTTCGGCTTTTCGTTCTTCGGCACGCTGTCGCATGGCAAGACCGATGCCGAGGCCACCGAAGAGGCCAGCAAGCATAAGGCGATCGATTATCCCAAGCCCGACGGCAAGCTGTCCTTTGACCGGCTGACCAACGTGTCCTTCTCGTTCACCAATCACGAGGAAAGCCAGCCGGCGCATCTGACGCTGAAGGATCCGGCGGTGCCGGTGAAGGTGGATTACGCCAAATATGCCGGCCCCTCGCAGCGCTATTGCCCGGCCGGGGTGTATGAATTCGTACAGGACGAGGGCGGCAGCCCGCAATTCGTGATCAACTTTCAGAACTGCGTGCATTGCAAGACCTGCGACATCAAGGATCCGCCGCAGAACATCGTCTGGACCACGCCACAGGGCGGCGACGGGCCGAACTATCCGAACATGTAGCGGCGGGGCCGATCGGGCGGAATCCGCGCATTTTCAGGTAAAATTGCCACGATTAGCGCCGCGTCGCGGGGTTGCACCATTGCGCGCGGCGGGCCGAACGCATAGCTTTTTCAAAATGGTTTCCCAAACGGGGTGTGCGCGTGGTCTCATTCATTTCAAGGGCGGCTTTGGCCGCGATTGTCCTGACTCTGCCGTCCATCGGTGCGGCGCAATCCGCCTCGGGGGCTTATCTCGCCGGACGACAGGCGCTGTATTCCAGCGATTTCGACGCGGCGGCGACCTATTACACCCGCGCCCTGACCAGTGACCGCAACAATCCCGAACTGATGGAAAACGTGATCCTGTCGCAGCTTGCGCTGGGGCGGCTGGATGCGGCGCTTCCCCTGGCGCAGATGATGCGGACGCAGGGGCTGAGCAGCCAGGTGGCGCATATGGTGATGGCCACCCACATGATCGCCGAGGGCGATTTCCAGGCATTGCTGGACCGCGATGTCGAAACGCTGGGCATCGGGTTGCTGGTGGATGGTCTGATCACCGCCTGGTCGTGGCTGGGGGTTGGCGATCTGGAGCGGGCGCTGCTGGCCTTTGACGACGTGGCCGAGCAGAACGGGCTGAGCACCTTCGCGCATTATCACAAGGCGCTGGCGCTGGCCTCGATCGGGCAATATGCCGAGGCCGAGGCGATTTTCGCCGAGGACGAGGGCGGCCTGTCGCGGATGAGCCGGCGCGGCGCCATCGCGCGGGCGCAGATCCTGTCCCAGCTGGACCGCAATGAAGACGCGCTGGCGCTGCTGGACGATGCCTTTGGCGGCGCGCCGTTGGATCCGGGGCTGGCGGCGATCGCCGACCGGCTGGCGGCGGGTGAAAACGTGCCGTTTGACCAGGTCGGAACGGTGCGCGACGGTCTGGCCGAGGTCTTCTTTTCGATCAGCAGCGCGCTGCAAGGCGAAGCCTCGGACGATTTCGCGCTGATCTATACCCGCACCGCCATTCATCTGCGCCCGGATCACATCGACGCGCTGCTGCTGGCCGGGGATCTTCTGGAAGGCCTGGGCCAGTATGACCTGGCCGTGTCCACCTATCGCAAGGTGCCGCCGGACAGCCCCGATTACCACGCCGCCGAAATGGGCCGGGCCGAGGCGCTGCGCCGCGCGGCCAAGCCGGACGCGGCCATCGAGGTGCTGACGCGACTGGCCGACGATTACCCGACCTTGCCGCAGGTGCATTCGGCGCTGGGCGATCTGCAGCGCCAGCAGGAAAACTATGGCGCGGCGGCCGATGCCTATGACCGGGCGATCGAGTTCACCGAGGACGGCGCGCCGTCGCAATGGCATCTGCATTATGCCCGCGGCATCAGCCACGAGCGGCTGAAGGACTGGGACCGTGCCGAGCGCGATTTCCGCAAGGCGCTGGAACTGAACCCCGAACAGCCGCAGGTGTTGAATTACCTGGGGTATTCGCTGGTTGAACGGCGCGAAAAGCTGGACGAGGCGCTGGACATGATCGAGCGCGCGGTCGCGGCACGGCCCGACAGCGGCTATATCGTCGACAGCCTGGGCTGGGTGCTGTACCGGCTGGGCCGCTATGCCGAGGCGGTGGCCCATATGGAACACGCGGTCGAACTGATGCCGGTTGATCCGGTGGTGAACGATCACCTGGGCGATGTGTTCTGGGCGGTTGGCCGGTATCGCGAGGCCGAGTTCCAGTGGAAGCGCGCCGTGTCCTTCATCGATCCGGAAGATACCGATGGCGAGGCCGACCCGGTGCGCATCCGGCGCAAGCTGGAAGTCGGGCTGGACAAGGTGCTGGCCGAAGAAGGCGCGCCGCCGCTGAAAGTGGCGAATGACGGCGGCTGAGGAATTCGCGCCGGCCAAGATCAACCTGACCCTGCATGTGACCGGCCAACGGGCCGACGGCTATCATCTGCTGGATTCGCTGGTGGTGTTTGCCGATATCGGCGACCGGCTGTGGCTGATCCCCGCCGCACAGATGGCGCTGGACGTGGGCGGCCGGTTTGCCGACGGAGTGCCGCGGGACAACCGCAACCTGGTCTGGCGCGCTGCCGAACTGTCCGGGCAGAGCCTGCGAATCCGGCTGGAAAAGAACCTGCCGCATGGTGCCGGGATCGGTGGCGGATCGTCGGATGCGGCGGCGGTGCTGCGGTTCTGCGGCGCCCCGGAACATGCACCGTCGCTGGGCGCGGATGTGCCGGTTTGCCTGTCGCCGCTGCCGCAGCGGATGCAGGGCATTGGCGAGGAACTGGCGCCGGTGGCGGTGCCACCCTGCCATCTGCTGCTGGTCAATCCGGGAGTGGACCTGCCGACACCCGAGGTGTTCAAGGCGCTGGAGCAGCGCGAACATGCCGGGATGGGGCCGCTGCCGCGCTGGCCTTCGGCGGCGGAATTCACCGCCTGGCTGGCGGCTCAGCGCAATGACCTGGAATCCGCCGCCTGCCGCCTTGCGCCGGTGATCGGCGCGGTCCTGGCCCAGCTGGGCGATGCGCCGGTCGCCCGCATGTCCGGTTCCGGCGCCACCTGTTTCGGGCTGTATGAAAACGCCGATCTGGCGCGCGCGGCGGCACGGCGGATTTCGGCGGCGAAGCCGGGCTGGTGGGTGCAGCCTGCCGCCATATTGAGCGGCGCCCTGCCCGCGGCGGGATAGCCGGTTCGAAACAGCAAAAATCTACTTATCCGTGCACTTTAAACGCCGGGTTTTTCACCCCATACTGGGGGCAAGCGGGGCGATTTTGCCGCTTCCCGACCTGATCGGGATAGGGGCACAGACACCATGCCACCCGTAGGTGCGGTATCGCGGAATGGACGAGTGCAATGACCGAAAAACGGATCGTGGTGGCGGGCGCAGGGATGGTCGGCTGTTTCGTCGGCGGGTTGCTGGCGGCGGCCGGGCACCGCGTGACGCTGCTGGGGCGCGAACGGGTCTTGATGGAAATTGCCGAACATGGGCTGACCACCGATGATTTCACCGGCTTTTTCTCGCGGGTTTCCCCCGGGCAGCTGGATCTGAAGGTCGATCCGGCGGTTCTGGGGAAGGCCGAACTGATCCTGGTCACGGTGCGCAGCGGCGCAACCGCCAGGATGGCGGCGGAAATCGCCGCCCGCGCCGCTCCCAAAGCGCAGGTCGTCAGCCTGCAGAACGGCATCGATGCCACGGTGATCCTGCAGGATGCGCTGCCTGACCGCGACGTGCGCGCCGGGATGGTGCCGTTCAACGTGGTGCCAATGGGGAAGGGGCGATTTCACCGCGCCTCCAGCGGCGATATCGTGATCGGGCCGGGGCCGGGCGATCTGGCGCGGGTGTTGTCGGTGCCGGGGCTGAAGGTGACCGAATCCGCCGAGATCTTTGAATTTCAGGCCGGCAAGCTGGTGCTGAACCTGACCAATGCGCTGAACGCGCTGTCCGGGCTGACGCTGCGCGGGATGTTGTTGGATCGGAGCTGGCGCCGGCTGATCGCTGACCAGTCGGCCGAGGCGTTGGCGGTCTACCGCGCCGCCGGTCTGACTGCGCAGTTGCCGATTTCGCTGCCGATCCGGTTGTTGCCGCCGGTTCTGCGGCTGCCAACCGTGGTGTTCCGGACGATTGCCGCGCGAATGCTGACGATCGATCCGCTGGCGCGTACCTCGACCGCCTATGACCTGGTCGCCGGCCGGCCCACCGAAGTGGAGGCGTTCCAAGGCGCGATCCTGCGGCTGGCCGGGGCGCGCGGAGTCGCGGTGCCGCTGAACGCGCGGGTGATGGACCTGATCCGCGCGGCCGAGGCCAAGGGCGCGCATCAACCCGGATTGACGCCGGAGGCAGTGCGGGGCTGACCGGCTCAGCCGATCAGCGCGCTCAGCATCAGGAAGATGCCCGCCGACAGCCCCGCCGCGGTGGGCACGGTGACCGTCCAGGCGGCCAGAACGGTCATCAGATGTGACCGGCGCACCAGCTTGCGCCGTCGCCGTTCGGCGCTGGCCAGGCGGCGGTCGGGCGTATGCGGGCCGCCCTGCTGCTGCAACCGCCGGTACAGATACCATTCGCGGAAAAAGCCGACGCCAAAGACACCGCCGACGGCGATATGGGTCGAACTGACCGGCAGGCCCAGCCAACTGGCCAGGATCACCGTCAGCGCCGTCGCCAGCGCGACGCAATAGGCACGCATCGGGTTCAGTTTGGTGATCCGCGATCCGACCATGCGGATCAGGCGCGGGCCGAACAGGAACAGGCCGAAAGAGATACCGAAGGCGCCGATGATCATGATCCATAGCGGGATCGCGACGCTTTCGGCAAAGGTGCCGGATTGCGCCGCGCGAATGATCGCGGCGGCCGGCCCCACCGCATTGGCCACATCATTGGCGCCATGGGCAAAGCTCAGCAGCGCGGTGGAACAGACCAGCGGCAGGCCGAACAGCTTTTTAAGCGACCGGTTGCGATTCTCCAGCCCCGCCGACTGGCGGCGGATCACCGGCCGCACCGCGGCCCAGGCGACAAGCCCGGCACCCAGGCCGATGGCCAGCGCCGGCAGGCGGCCAACCGCGACCACATGCACCAGGCCCTTCAGCGCCAGATAGGTGCCAAAGGCGCCGGCCATCATGCCGATCAGCACCGGCACCCAGACCTGCGCGGCGGCGATCTTGTCCGCGCGATACATGATGCGCGACTTGATCAGGGCCAGGACGGCGGCGGCACAGGCGCCGCCCAGCAGCGGCGCCACGATCCAGCCCGCGGCGATCATGCCCATCGTGTCCCAATGCACCGCCGACAGGCCCTGCGCGGCGATTCCGGCACCCATCACGCCGCCGACGATCGAATGGGTGGTCGAGACCGGCGCGCTGATCCAGGTGGCGAAATTGACCCATAAGGCGGCCGAGATCATCGCCGCCAGCATCGCCCAGATCAAGGTTTGCGCGTCGGCCAGCGCGGTGCTGTCGATGATGTTGCCGGCGATGGTCTGGGCCACGTCGCCGCCAGCCAGCAGCGCGCCGGCGCTTTCGCAGATGGCGGCGATTGCGATGGCGCCGCCCATCGACAGCACGCGCGCGCCCACGGCCGGGCCCATGTAATTGGCGACGTCATTGGCGCCGATATTGATCGCCAGGTAGGCGCCGAACACCGCCGCCGCGATCATCGCGACGCGCATCGGTTCCTGCCCGGACATCACCGCGGCGGCAATGCCCGCCAGCACCATGAAGGCCAGCGCCACCCCGGTGCCGACCATCGGCCGCGCCACATAGCTGGCGGCCAGCTCGAGATGACCGATGCGATGCAGATCGGTGTCGAGCGATTTCCAGGTATGCCCCGAGGGCGAGCGCGCCATGGTGTGGTCCGTGCGGTGGGTTTGCTTCACCGGTTAGACGCCAATACGCGTCAAGGCAACGGCTTGACCTGTCCCGGTCGACTGGCGGCCGGTCAAAACTCGGCCAGAAGGCGCTTTAATCCGGGTTCCTGCACCATCTGGGCGGCCTGTTTCGGCGAGACCCAAATATGTTGTCGCTGATCGGATTCGGGGAAATCGCTGACCATAAGCGTCACCCGTGCCGGATAAACCAGGGTTTCGACCTGGGCGATCTGTCCGCCGGCCAGTTCCTTGCCGTAATCGTATCGGCCGATCGGGGTGGGGTCGACCTGGGCGGTTTTGACCCCGGCCTCTTCCCAGGCTTCCTGCAGCGCGGATTCGGCCCCGTTCAGACCTTCGATCGGCCAGCCCTTGGGCAATATCCAGCGCCCGGTGCCGCGGCTGGTGATCAGCAGCACCTGTTTCTCGCCATTGATTTCGCGGTGGCAAAGTGCCGCAACCTGTACCCGCTTTGGCCGCATAAGGAACGGCCGCAGGACTTCTTCCCACGCCTTGGTCCAGACCCCTGACATACCGAATATCCTGCTCAGCAACAAAATTCTTCTGTTTCTTATGGTGCGGAACATAGTCGTGAACCGGCAAAAAAGCAAATTTTCCCGCTGTGAATAGCGGGTTCGCGCGCACCTCTGCGCGGCTCGGGTCTTGCCTCTGGCGCGGGGGGCCGCGATGGTGGCGCCGCAGAATGAGGGGCAGGTGAATGAGCAAGGCACAGATCGGCGTTTACGGGTTGGGGACGATGGGCAGCGCGCTGGCGTTGAACCTGGCGGAAAAGGGGTTTCGCGTCGCCGTCACCAACCGCGAAACCGACTGGATCGCGCCGTTCCTCGACGAGGCCGGGCCATTGGCCGAATCCATCCTGCCGGCCGAGACGCTGGAGGATTTTGTCGCCGCGCTTACGCCGCCGCGGGTGATGCTGTTCATGATCCCGTCGGGGCCGGCGATGGACGACATGATCGACCGGCTGCGCCCGCTGCTGGCTGAGGGCGACACCTTGATCGACGGCGGCAATGCCGATTTCAACGACACCCGTCGCCGGGTGGCGGCGCTGGAGGGATCGGGGCTGCATTTTGTCGGTATGGGCGTTTCGGGCGGCGAGGAGGGCGCGCGCCACGGGCCCGCGATGATGGTCGGCGGGTCGGATCACAGCTGGACGTTGTTGCGCCCGATGGTCGAGGCGATTGCGGCCCGGTTCCGGGGCGATCCCTGCGTCGCCCATGTCGGGCCCGATGGGGCGGGCCATTTCGTCAAGACGGTGCATAACGGCATCGAATATGCCGATATGGAGCTGATCGCCGAGATTTACGGCCTGCTGCGCGACGGCGCAGGCTGGGAGGCGCCACGGATTGGCGCGCTGTTTGCCGGCTGGCAGGACGGGCCGCTGGCCTCGTACCTGGTCGAGATCACCGCCAAGGTGCTGGCCGCGACCGACCCGGAGACCGGCAGGCCGGTGACCGAGGTGATCCTGGACAGCGCCGGCCAGAAAGGCACCGGGCGCTGGACGGTGATCGAGGCGCTGAAACTGGGCCAGTCGGCCAGCGCCATCGAGGGCGCGGTGGGCGCGCGCAGCTGGTCGTCGGAAAAATCGGTGCGCGAGCAGGCGGGCGGCCTGCTGCGCGCTGCGGCGCCGGGC
>NZ_PGTB01000123.1 GCF_002786325.1 Pseudooceanicola lipolyticus
TGAGCGGCGCGAAGCCGCCGCCGCCCGAGCGCGGGCGAGAGGTCCCGGCGCGCGGGCCGGGACGGCAGCCGGTTCAGCCGATCCGTTCGGCGATCATCGCCAGCAGCTTGCGGTGGTCGGCGTCGAAATTGCGGATGCCCTCGGCCAGCTTTTCGGTGGCCATCGCATCCTCGTTCATCCGCCAGCGAAAGCTGTTTTCATCCATCTCGATCGGCGCCACGCCGGTGGCGCTGTCGGCGGACAGCTGGCGGGGCAGGTCGGTTTCATCCGCCGCCAGCTCTTCCAGCAGCGCTGGCGAGATGGTCAACCGGTCGCAGCCGGCCAGCGCCTTGATCTGGTCGGTGTTGCGGAACGAGGCGCCCATCACCACGGTGTCGATGCCGTTCGACTTGTAATAGTCGTAGATGCTGCGCACCGATTTCACGCCCGGATCGTCGTCGGGGGTATAACCGTCGACGCCTTCGGCCTTCTTGTACCAGTCGGTGATGCGGCCGACGAAGGGCGAAATCAGGAACACGCCGGCATCGGCACAGGCCACCGCCTGCGCCAGGCTGAACAGCAGGGTGAGATTGCAGTCGATGCCTTCGCCCTGCAGGATCTCGGCGGCACGGATGCCTTCCCAGGTCGAGGCGAGCTTGATCAGGATGCGGTCGCGCCCGACGCCGCGCGCTTCATACGCGGCGATCAGCGCGCGCGCCTTGGCGGCGGCTGCGTCGACGTCGAAGGACAGGTTGGCATCCACCTCGGTCGAGACGCGGCCCGGCACCAGCGTCGACAACTCGGCGCCGACCCCCACGGTCAGCGCGTCGGCGATCTCCAGCGGGCTGCGCCCGGCGGCCTTGCCCGCCTCGATCTCGCGCTCGACCAGGTCGGCATAGGCCGGGCTTTGCAGCGCCTTCAGGATCAGGCTGGGATTGGTGGTGCAATCCACCGGTTTCAGCTTGCGGATCGCGTCCAGATCGCCGGTATCGGCAACCACGACGGTCATGTCGCGCAGGTGGTCAAGGGCGCTGGCCATGGCGGCTCTCCTCGGTATGTGTCTTGCGGCAACCGGCAGATCCGGCCCGGTTGATGCGCCGGATGTGCCGGAACGGCGGGGCGCGGGATGTCAGCGGCAGATCTCGCAGGAATTGGCGCGGGCCGCAACCCTCGGGCGGCGGCCAGGCCCGCGGAAACCCCGCCGGCGCGGGGATGGCATGGGTCACGCCGGCGTTGCAGTTGCGGCGGGAATGTGCCCCGGCGGGCCATATTCTGACCGCAAATTCACCCCTGGGTTGAACCCGCCGCCCGCGCACCCGCGCGTTTATGACCATGGGGCAGGGCGTTAGCGTGATTTTCGCGAATTTCTGCCAGTCGCGGAAGCGGCGGGCCGGCCCGGCGCGCAAGGCCACAGTATTTCCCCGTTTACTGTCTAGGATTTTGGAAAATATATAACGAGGGATCGCATCATGGCTGCCGCCACACCTGTTTTTTCCGCCCCCAGAACCCGCGAACTGACCGGCACGTCGGGGGATTACCTGGACATCGCGCATAAGGCCTCGCTGGCACTGGCGAACGCGACGATCTCGCTGAGCTTCGCGCTGGACCGCCTGCCGGGGGACTATGCGCTGGTGTCCAAGGACGGCAATGGCCGCAGCGCCGGGGATTTCACCGTCTGGGTCAAGGACGGCACCCTGGTGGTGACGCAGGACAGCGCCGGTGCCACCGAATATCTCAAGGTGCCCGACCTGGTGCTGGAGGCGCAGACCACCTATCAATTCGCGCTGAGCCTCGGCAAGGACGGGCTGATGATCTGGCTGAACGGCACGCTGGTTGCCGCCGAGCCGCAGTTCAAGCAGGGCATCGCCGCCAACTCCCATCCGCTGGTGGTGGGCGGCAGCCGCGCCTGGCGCGACAGCGACAGCGACGCGGCGCATTCGCTGTTCAAGGGCAGCATCGGCGACCTCCGGATCTTCGACAAGCAGCTGGGCGAAGCCGACATGCAGGCGCTGGCCGCCGAGGTCGACCCGGCGCTGGCGATGGGGGCCGGGATGCAGGCGGCAATGGCCGATCTGGCGCCGGTCTTCGGCCAGCTGCATCACGGCTCGGACACGCTGAAGGAGATCCTGGCCGATTATGGCGTCAGCGCCCATGGCCACCTGATGCAGCCGCTGAAGATGGTTTCCAAGGGCGGGGCGGATCACGAGCTGCGCGGCAGCAAGGCGGCGGACGGGCTGGATGGCGGCGGCGGTGACGACGTGGTCAAGGGCGGCGGCGGCGCCGACGTGCTGCAGGGCGGCTCGGGCAATGACCGGCTGCTGGGCGGCGCCGGCAATGACATCCTGGATGGCGGCGAGGGCGAGGACCGGCTGTTCGGCGGCAACGGCGACGACCTGCTGATCAGCCGCGCCGACGGGCGCGAGGGGGCGATCTATTTCGACCCCGACCGCGACGAGGGCGACCCGCTGAACGAGCTGACCGATGGCAAGCTCTACCCGGACCAGCCGGTGCCGGGCGACGACGCGCTGACCGGCGGCAAGGGCGCCGACATCTTCTATTTCCAGACGCTGATCAACGCCAAGGAACGCTATATCGAGAAGCACACCAACGACGATGGCAGCATCAACTGGCACGGTGTGGCGGGCGAGAATGACAAGCTGCACGACCACTGGGTCGACACCTTGGGCGATGACGTGGTGATGGATTATTCCCGCGCCGAGGGCGACCGGCTGGTGATCGAGGGGCACACCACCAAGATCCTCTCGGTCAGCTATGGCGATGCCAATGGCGACGGGGTGCTCGATCACTCGGTGATCGCGCTCTATTCCGACCAGGGCAACAATGGCGGCGCCCATAACGACGACCGGCTGGGCACCATCACCGTCTATGGCGACCTGGTGAAACGGTCGGATATCGAAACCACCGCCGCGCCGGCCTATGGCATTGTTGCCGGCATCGCCGATCTCGACGCCGCGCTGGCCCCCACCGCCGCCGCCACCGAGGGCGGCCGCATCAAGGCGCCGGGCGGCCTGCCGGGGGCGCAGGACCTGGGGTTGCGGGGCAAACTGGCGCCAGTGCTGGCGGCGGTGGGCAGCCACGCGTTTTCGCCCGAGGACAAGGCGCCACTGATCGTCGATCACACGAAAGCGGTCGACCTGAAATCCGGCACCATCGCCTTTGCCTTCACCGCCGCGGATATCGGCACCTTCCAAACGCTGTTTTCCAAGGATGCGTCCGGCGACGGCTATGGCCATCTCTCCGCCTATGTGACCGAGATCGGATCGCTGGTGGTCCGCATCCAGGACCGCGATTCCAGCCATTACCTTCAGGTCGATCACGCGGTGCGGGCCGGCGACAGCCATCAACTGGCGCTGTCCTTCGGCGCTGACGGGCTGCAGCTGTTCCTGAACGGTGCGCGCGTCGCCTATCGTGGCGATATCGGCATCGACCTGTCGCAGAACACGGAATCCATTGTCATCGGCGCCAACGGGTGGTCCAGCACGCCGGGCACCACCGACATGGTGCACAGCCATTTCGACGGCACGATCACCGATTTCATGGTGTTTGATAAGCAACTCAGCGGCGAGGACATCTTCGGTGCCGCGCCGCGCGCCGATTTTGCCTATTTCGACCGGTCAGTGCAGGCCTATGCGTTTGGCCGCGCCCAGGGCGACCTGGTGGTGAAGGTGCCGGGTGCTGCCAACCAGACGCTGGCGGACGACATCGAGTTCATCCGGTTTGCCGACATGACCGTGCGGGTGGACGAGATCCAGTTCGGCAGCGGCCGGGATGACGCGATGTCCGGGCGGGACGGCGCCGATATCCTGCTGGGCCGGGACGGCGATGACGACCTGCATGGCCATAACAATGACGATCTGTTGCGCGGCGAGGCCGGGGACGATGACCTTCGTGGCGGCCGCGGCGCCGACCGGCTGGATGGCGGCGCCGGCAATGACCGCCTTTATGGCGGCGAGGACAATGATGTGCTGCGCGGCGGCGACGGTGCCGACCAGCTGTATGGCGAAGGTGGCAATGACAAGCTGTATGGCGGGCTGGGCGATGACCGGTTCTATGGCCACCTGTGGAACGATGCCGGCAATGCCGGCAGGGACCGGGTCTATTTCGACGGTGAATTCGACGATTACAGCTTCGACACCGCGACCTGGAGCGACAAGTATCGCGGCGGCGCCGTGGTCACGCAGCTGACGGTGACCGACAGCGCCGATGGCGGTGCCGACGGGTTCTACGAAGGCGCCGACCGGCTGATCGATATCGACCTGTTGGTCTTTGCCGATCGCACCGTCGCCTTTGATGACCTGCTGTAAGCCTTGCTGGCAGCGCATAGCGGCCAGACCTTAACGTCGGTTGATTGCGCTATCAGTTCCTTTATTTATTCTGCAGTGCAGCATGGGTCCGGAACTGGCGGAGGAGACGGGCCCGCAGATGTAAAAAGGAAAATACGATGGCACATACACTCCGCGCGTCTTCCAACGGAGTCCACCTGGTCGAGCGCATCCGCGCCGCCTTCCACGGCCTTGAAAAGGCATATGTCCGCAAGGCGCTGTACTGGCGCACGGTCAAAGAACTGCAGTCGCTGAGCGACCGCGATCTGCGCGATCTGGGGATTTCCCGCTCGGCCATCCGTGGCCTCGCACGCGAAACCGTCTACAACGCATGACCGCGCCGGGCGCTGCCGCGCCCGCGCCGATCTGACCGAACGCCCCCGGGACGAGACACTTGCGTCCCGGGGGCGTGGCGTTTATACGCCCCCGGTGGCCCGTAACGGGCGACTCGTCAACATCAAGAAATGCCGTGGTTGGCCCAATCGCTTCGGGGGTCACATCCGGCTTAGGAGAAGCGATATGAGACTCAATGAACTGCGCGACAATCCCGGCGCGGCCCCGAAGAAAAAGCGCGTTGCGCGCGGCCCGGGTTCGGGCAAGGGCAAGACCGCCGGCCGGGGTATCAAGGGTCAGAAATCCCGTTCGGGCGTTTCGATCAATGGCTATGAAGGCGGCCAGATGCCGCTGTACCAGCGCCTGCCCAAGCGCGGCTTTACCAAGCCGAACCGCAAATCCTTCGCGGTGGTCAACCTGGGCCTGATCCAGAAATTCATCGACGACGGCAAGCTGGACGCCAGCGGCGCGATCACCGAGGACGCGTTGGTTGCCTCCGGTCTGGTGCGGCGCAAGCTGGACGGCATCCGGGTGCTGGCCAAGGGCGATTTCTCGGCCAAGGTGGCGCTGGAAGTCACCGGCGCGTCGAAAGCAGCGGTCGAGCTGGTCGAGAAGGCCGGCGGCACTTTGACCGTGGCAAACGCGCCCGCGGCCGCCTAACGGGTTGTGAGCGGCGCAAGAGCCGCTTACATAGGCCCCAGTTTTCCCTGAGCGCCGCCCCGAGCCGGAAAACGGTTCCGGGCGGCGTTTCCGCAAAAGAGACCCGTACATGGTATCAGCAGCAGAACAGATGGCGGCAAACACAAGCTGGTCCGCCCTTGGCAAAGCCACCGACCTGCGAAATCGCATCCTGTTCACGCTTGCCTTGCTGTGCGTTTACCGGCTGGGCACCTTCCTGCCGGTACCCGGCATCGACGGTGCCGCGCTGCGCGAGTTCATGGAACAGGCGGGGCAGGGCATTGGCGGCATGGTGTCGATGTTCACCGGCGGTGCACTGGGCCGCATGGGGATCTTCGCCCTGGGCATCATGCCCTATATCTCGGCCTCGATCATCGTGCAGCTGATGACGGCGATGGTGCCGCAGCTGGAACAGCTGAAGAAAGAGGGCGAACAGGGCCGCAAGAAGATCAACCAATATACCCGCTATGGCACGGTTCTGCTGGCCACCGCGCAGGCCTACGGGCTGGCGGTGTCGCTGGAAAGCGGCGATCTGGCCACCGATCCGGGGCTGTTTTTCCGGCTGTCCACCATGATCACCCTGGTTGGCGGCACCATGTTCCTGATGTGGCTGGGCGAACAGATCACCGCGCGGGGCGTCGGCAACGGCGTGTCGCTGATCATCTTCGTCGGCATCATCGCCGAGGTTCCGGCGGCGCTGGCGCAGTTCTTCGCCTCGGGCCGGACCGGCGCGATCAGCCCGGCGGTGATCATCGGCGTGATCGTGATGATCATCGCGGTCATCACCTTCGTGGTGTTCATGGAACGGGCGCTACGCAAGATCCATATCCAGTATCCGCGCCGCCAGGTCGGGATGAAGGTCTATGACGGCGGCTCGTCGCACCTGCCGGTCAAGGTCAACCCGGCCGGTGTGATTCCGGCGATCTTCGCCTCGTCGCTGCTGTTGCTGCCGACGACGATCACCACCTTTTCCACCGGCGCGGCGACCGGGTCGGTGATGTCCTGGATGCTGGCCTATTTCGGGCCGGGCCAGCCGCTTTACCTGCTGTTCTTCGTCGCGATGATCGTGTTCTTCGCCTATTTCTACACCTTCAACGTGTCGTTCAAACCCGATGACGTGGCCGACAACCTGAAGAACCAGAATGGCTTCGTGCCCGGCATCCGGCCCGGCAAGAAGACGGCGGAATACCTGGAATACGTGGTTAACCGCATCCTGATCCTGGGCTCGGCCTATCTGGCGGCGGTCTGCCTGCTGCCGGAAATCCTGCGCGGCCAGTTCGCGGTGCCGTTCTATTTCGGCGGCACCTCGGTGCTGATCGTGGTCTCGGTGACGATGGACACGATTCAGCAGGTCCAGAGCCATCTGCTGGCGCATCAGTATGAGGGCCTGATCGAGAAATCGCAGCTGCGCGGGCGCAGCAAGAGCGGCAAGAAACGTACCAAGCGGAGCCCGGCACGCCGATGAACATCATTCTTCTCGGACCGCCGGGCGCCGGCAAGGGCACCCAGGCGCGTCATCTCGTGGACGCGCGCGGCATGGTGCAGCTGTCGACCGGCGACATGCTGCGCGAGGCCAAGGACAGCGGCACCGAGATGGGCAAGGTGGTGGCCGAGATCATGGCCCGCGGCGAATTGGTGACCGACGAGATCGTCATCGGCCTGATCCGCGAAAAGCTGGAAACCGTCAACGGCAACGGCTTCATCTTCGACGGCTTCCCGCGCACGCTGGGCCAGGCCGACGCGCTGGGCTCGCTGCTGGCCGAAGAGGGCCAGAGCCTGGACGCGGTGATCGAGATGGAGGTCGACGACGACGCGCTGGTGCAGCGAATCACCGCCCGGTCGACCTGCGCCAATTGCGGCGAGGTCTATAACGACATCACCAAGCCGGTCCCGGCGGATGGCAAATGCACCGCCTGCGGCGGCACCGAGTTCAAGCGCCGCGCCGATGATAACGAGGACAGCCTGAAGACCCGGCTGATGGAATATTACAAGAAAACCTCGCCGCTGATCGGGTACTATTACGCCAAGGACATGCTGACCAAGGTCGATGGATTGGGCGAGATCGGCGAGGTGCAGCAGGCGATTTCGAAAGCCCTTGACAATTAGCTTGTCGGGGCCTTGACGCGCTGCCGAAAACCCCATATCGACCACCATCTCGCATGAGAATCAATTTGTGCGCGCATCACTTCGGGCGCACAGACCACCTCGAAAAAACGTCTGGGTCCTCTGGCGACACTGCCACGGCCGAGCGTTGTGAAAAAAGGTTCTGGGGTTACGGAACCGCAACGAAAGGAAAGTGACACGTGGCACGTATTGCCGGCGTAAATATCCCGACTGCCAAGCGGGTTCCCATCGCCCTCACCTATATCACCGGAATCGGCCATACCTCGGCTAAGGCGATCTGCGATGCCGTCGGCATCGAACAGTCCCGCCGGGTGAATGAGCTGAGCGACAGCGAAGTCCTGCAGCTGCGCGAACATATCGACGCCAATTTCACCGTCGAAGGCGACCTGCGCCGCGAAGTGCAGATGAACGTCAAGCGCCTGATGGATCTGGGCTGCTATCGCGGTCTGCGTCACCGCCGCAACCTGCCGGTGCGCGGTCAGCGGACCCACACCAACGCCCGCACCCGCAAAGGCCCCGCAAAGGCCATTGCCGGCAAGAAGAAATAAGGAGGCGGACAGATGGCACGCGACAGAACCCGTACCAAGCGCAAGGTCTCCAAGAACATCGCCGCAGGCGTTGCGCATGTGAACAGCTCGTTCAACAACACCAAGATCCTCATCTCCGATGTGCAGGGCAACGCGATCTCGTGGTCGTCCGCCGGCACCATGGGCTTCAAGGGCTCGCGCAAGTCGACCCCTTACGCTGCCCAGATGGCCGCCGAGGATGCCGGCCGCAAGGCGCAGGAACACGGTGTGAAAACCCTCGAAGTCGAAGTGCAGGGGCCCGGTTCGGGCCGCGAAAGCGCGCTGCGCGCCCTGGCTGCGGTTGGCTTCAACATCACCTCGATCCGCGACGTGACGCCGATGGCCCATAACGGCTGCCGTCCGCCGAAGCGCCGCCGCGTCTGACACGGTATTCCAAGACTGGGGCCGCGCGGATCTGCGCGGCCCCGGTTCGCCTTTTGTAACCTCGGGAGTCTGTTCCTTTCGGACATGGGGAACAGACAAGAATGGAGGGACCACATGATCCATAAGAATTGGGCAGAGCTTATCAAACCGACCCAGCTTGAGGTCAAGCCGGGCAATGATCCCGCACGCCAGGCCACCGTGGTGGCCGAGCCGCTTGAGCGGGGGTTTGGCCTGACGCTGGGCAACGCGCTGCGCCGCATCCTGATGTCGTCGCTGCAGGGCGCCGCGATCACCTCGGTCCAGATCGACAACGTGCTGCACGAATTCTCTTCGGTCGCCGGTGTCCGCGAAGACGTGACAGATATCATCCTGAACCTCAAGCAGGTCAGCCTGCGGATGGAAGTCGAAGGGCCCAAGCGCCTGTCGATCAATGCCAAGGGTCCCGCCGTTGTCACCGCCGGTGACATCAGCGAAAGTGCCGGCATCGAGGTGCTGAACCGCAACCACGTGATCTGTCACCTGGACGACGGCGCCGATCTGTTCATGGAACTGACCGTCAACACCGGCAAGGGCTATGTCGCCGCCGACAAGAACAAGCCGGAAGACGCGCCCATCGGCCTGATCCCGATCGACGCCATTTATTCGCCGGTCAAAAAGGTGTCCTATGACGTGCAGCCGACCCGCGAGGGCCAGGTGCTGGACTATGACAAGCTGACCATGAAGGTGGAAACCGACGGGTCGCTGACGCCGGATGATGCGGTGGCCTTCGCCGCGCGCATCCTGCAGGACCAGCTGTCGATCTTCGTGAACTTCGACGAGCCGGAAAGCGCCTCGCGTCAGGACGATGATGACGGGCTGGAGTTCAACCCGCTGCTGCTGAAAAAAGTGGACGAGCTGGAACTGTCGGTCCGGTCGGCCAACTGCCTGAAGAACGACAACATCGTCTATATTGGCGACCTGATCCAGAAAACCGAAGCCGAGATGCTGCGCACCCCGAACTTCGGCCGCAAGTCGCTGAACGAGATCAAGGAAGTGCTGTCCGGCATGGGCCTGCACCTCGGCATGGATGTCGAGGACTGGCCGCCCGACAACATCGAGGATCTGGCGAAAAAGTTCGAAGACGCGTTCTAAGAATCGGGGTGGGGGTCAAACCCCATCCCCGCACCATGCCCGGACTGCCGGGGAAACCTGGGCAATACCGCCCCAACAGAGCCGCTGACCACGCATCGGCGGCCGTACAAAGCATAAAGGAGTACCAGATATGCGTCACGCAAGAGGCTACCGCCGCCTGAACCGCACGCATGAGCACCGCAAGGCCCTGTTTGCCAACATGGCAGGCTCGCTCATCGAGCACGAACAGATCAAGACCACGCTGCCCAAGGCCAAGGAACTGCGCCCGATCATCGAAAAGCTGATCACGCTTGGCAAGCGCGGTGACCTGCATGCCCGCCGCCAGGCGGCGTCGCAGCTGAAACAGGATGCCTATGTCACCAAGCTGTTCGAGGTGCTGGGCCCGCGCTATGCCGAACGTCAGGGCGGCTATGTCCGCGTGCTGAAGGCCGGCTTCCGCTATGGCGACATGGCGCCGATGGCGATCATCGAATTTGTCGACCGCGACCGCGACGCCAAAGGCGCAGCCGACAAGGCGCGCCTGGCCGCCGAGGATGCTGTCGAAGAATAATCCGCGACCTGCGGAAGAATGAACTGCGCCGCCGGGACCTCCCGGCGGCGTTTTTCGTTTCGGGGGCGGGGGCAGAGCTCAGGCGGCGTCCAGCTCGCGTTTGACCAGCCGCTCGATCTCGTCCACCGGGTGATTGGTCAGGTTCAGCGGCAGTTCCGCCACCACGCGGTCGGTCACTTCCTTGTGCAGCGACCCGCGCAGGTTGCCCAGAACCTGCGGTGCGGCCACCAGCACCAGCCGGTCGAAATCGCCCGCATGGGCCTTCTGGTACAGCATGTCCGACAGATCGGCGGCAAAGCGTTCCTTGGCCAGCTCGTGCCAGTCGGTATCCTCCATCGCCGATCTCTGGCCCACACCGGTATCGGCCTTGCGACCGGGACGGTTGGCGCCCTGTTCGCGGTCGGGCGGATTGTCCTGCTGTTCCTTGCCGACCACTTCCAGATAGGGGTTTTCGTGATCGGTCAGGTTGCGCAGGAACAGCACCTTGTCGCTGCCTGCAACAACCACCCAGGTATCCTGCTTAAGTTCGGTCATCAGCGCCCCCTATTTGGTTTTCTCGTCGGATTTGCGCACCCGCGTCACGCCGGCGCGGTCCTGCCGGGCGCGTTTCAGCAGGTCGCGGGTTCCGACCTTGCGTTCCAGGTTGCCACCGGCGCGGCCCTGTTGGCCCGGTGTCGGCGCCTCGTCCTCGGTGGACTCGGTCATGTCTTGCCTGTCGGCGTCATTTTGCATCGCAGGTCTCCTTTTCAGGGGTGTATCAAGTCAACGAACGGGGGCGGGTCCGGGTTCCGCCCGTCGGCTTGCATTGCAGCGCCGGGATTTGCATATGTGGGCAAAGAACGGAGGGCCCGATGCCGCGTTTCCTGATCGCCGTCTTTCTCATCCTGTCCCACGCCATTGCCGCAACCGCCGAAACCCGGGTGCCGCGATCGCAGGCCGAAATTTCCCTGGGCTTCGCGCCGCTGGTGAAACAGGCGGCGCCGGCGGTGGTGAATATCTATGCCCGGCGGGTGGTGGAGGCGCGGGAAAGCCCGTTTGCGGGTGATCCGTTTTTCGAACAGTTCTTCCGCGGCTTCGGCACGCCGCGGCCGCGGGTGCAGAATTCGCTGGGCTCGGGCGTGATCCTGTCGCCGGACGGTATCGTGGTGTCGAATTTCCACGTGGTCGGCCTGGCCACCGATATCCGGGTGGTGATGAATGATCGGCGCGAGTTCTCGGCCAGCGTGGTGCTGGCCGACCAGGAATCCGACCTCGCCGTGCTGCGCCTGGATGGCGCCGAAGACCTGCCCTTTCTCGAGCTGCGCGATTCCGACCGGGTCGATGTCGGCGAACTGGTGCTGGCCATCGGCAACCCGTTCGGCGTCGGCCAGACGGTGAGTTCGGGCATCGTGTCGGGGCTGGCGCGCTCGGGCGTCGCCACCGGCAATGCGCGGGGCTATTTCATCCAGACCGACGCGCCGATCAATCCGGGCAATTCCGGCGGGCCGCTGATCGACGTGAACGGGCAGCTGATCGGCATCAACACCTCGATCCTCAGCCGCTCGGGCGGGTCCAACGGCATCGGCTTTGCCATCCCGGCCAACCTGGTGGCCGAGTTCGTCAAGCAGGCGCGCGCCGGTGGCCAGGTGTTCGAACGGCCCTGGGCCGGCATGGCCGGGCAGCCGGTCGATGGCGACCTGGCCGCCTCGCTGGGGCTGACCCTGCCCGAGGGAATCGTGATTTCCGACCTGCATCGCAACAGCCCGTTCCGCGCCGCCGGGTTCGAGGTGGGCGACGTGATCACCCATGTCGGCGGCGAGCCGGTGAACTCGCCCTCGGAAATGGTGTTCCGGATGACCATCACCGGCATCGGCAACACTGCCACCGTCACCCGCCTGCGCGGCGGCGCAACCGAGGTGGTGGATGTGGCGATGATCGCACCGCCGGATGACCCGCCGGCCGAGGAAACCACGCTAGACGACCGCACCGTGCTGCCCGGCCTGACCGTGGCACGCGCCAACCCGGCAATGGTGGCCCGCTATGGTCTGCCCTTGCATCTGGAAGGGGTGGTGATCACCGAAACCGGTCCGGTGGCGGCGCGGGCCGGGCTGCGGCGATCGGACGTGATCCTGTCGATCAACGGCCGCGAAATGGCGCGCAGTGGCGACGTGGTCCGCGCGCTGCGCGATCCCGGGCGCCGTCTGGCGATCGAGCTGTGGCGCAACGGGCAGCGGGTTGCGCTGCGTTTCCGGCTTTAGCCGCATGGCCGACCTGTTCGAAACCTCCGAGCCGCAGGCGCCGCAGCGCAACCGCCCG
>NZ_PGTB01000124.1 GCF_002786325.1 Pseudooceanicola lipolyticus
CGCCGGCATCGTCGCGCTGGCCGCCGGCATCGCCGGCGGCTGGGCGGTCAGCGCCTTTGTTTTCGACACCCCCTATGCGGTGATCTGGCCCTCGGCGCTGGGCATCGTCTGCGGCGGCATCGTCGCGACGCTGATTTCCAGCCTGCTGTTTGCCTGGCGGCCGCTGGCGGCGCGCCCGGCGCGGGTGTTGCGCGCGCGCGAATAGGCCGGGTGCGGTTGCAAATCGGCGCAAAAGCCGGTTTGACAGGGCGCAATTCCGAACCGCCAGGGTGACACCGCTTCGACATGCCCCCAACCGACCCCTATTTCTTTGGCTATGGCAGCCTGGTGAACCGCGCCACCCACGATTTTGCCGATCCGCGCCCCGCCACCCTCACCGGCTGGCGCCGGGCCTGGCGCCATACCGATCTGCGCCAGGTGGCGTTTTTGACTGCCATCCCCGACGCCGGCTGCACCATCGAGGGGATGATCGCCCGCGTTCCCGGTGCCGACTGGGCGGCGCTGGACGAACGGGAATGGGCCTATGACCGGGTGCCGGCCAGCGATGCGGTCTCGCACCCGGTCGAGGGCGTTCTGGACATCGCCGTCTACGCGGTGCCGGATCACCGCCACAGCGGCGAGACCAGCGACTACCCGATCCTGCTCAGCTATGTCGACGTGGTGGTGCAGGGCTATCTGCGCGAATTCGGCACCGCCGGCGCCGACCGCTTCTTTGCCACCACCGAGGGCTGGGACCTGACCATCCTGAACGACCGGGCCGAGCCGCGCTATCCGCGCCACCAGCAATTGTCGGCCGACGAAACCGCCTTTGTCGATGAGCGCCTGGCGGCGCTGGGCGTGCGGATCGTGGCGGCGGAGTGACCCGCGCCGCGCCCGGCTGCTAGCCCTGTTTCGCGCGCACCACCTGCATCAGCGGCATCAGCGCGGCCATTTCCGGCCCGCGCTCGCGCCCGGTCAGCGCCTTGCGCAGCGGCATGAACAGGCCCTTGCCCTTGCGCCCGGTCGCCTGTTTCACCGCGCCGGTCCAGTTCGACCAGCTGTCGCCGTCAAACGGCTGCGGCGGCAGCAGCGTCAGCGCCTCGGCGACGAATTCCGCGTCTTCCTCGGCCACCAGCGGCTCGGCACCGTCACGGCACAGCTCCCACCACGTGCCCAGGTCGCCCAGGGTGGTGATGTTGTCGCGCGCCATCAGCCAGAACGCCTCGGCCTTGTCGGCCGGCACGCCCAGCGCATCGATATGTGCGCGCACCGCGTGCAGCGGCAGCGACTGCAGGTAATGCGCGGTCAGCGGGAAAAGGTCCTCGGCGTCGAACTTGGTCGGCGCGGCGCCAAAGCGGGTGATGTCGAACCCCTCGATCAGGCGCGACATCTCGGTCTGCAATTCCACCGGATCGGCCGAGCCCAGCCGCGCCATCAGGCTCAGCAGCGCCATCGGCTCGACCCCGCGCGCACGCAGGTCGCGCAACGACAGCGTGCCCAGCCGCTTGGACAGCGATTCGCCCTGCGGCCCGGTCAACAGCGAGTGATGGGCGAATTGCGGCACCGCACCGCCCAGCGCCTGAATGATCTGGATCTGCGTCGCGGTATTGGTCACATGGTCCGACCCGCGCACGATATGGGTGACCCCCATGTCGATATCGTCGACCACCGAGGCGAAGGTATACAGCACCTGCCCGTCCATGCGGATCAGCACCGGGTCCGACACGCTGGCCGCATCGATCGAGATAGCGCCCAGAATGCCATCGGTCCATTCGATGCGCTCGTGATCCAGCAGGAACCGCCACACGCCGCTGCCCCGCTCGGCGCGCAGCTCGATCCGCTGCGCATCGCTCAGCTCCAGCGCGGCACGGTCATAGACCGGCGGCTTGCCCATGTTCAGCTGTTTCTTGCGCTTGAGGTCCAGCTCGGTCGGGGTCTCGAAGGCCTCATACAGCCGCCCCATGCCGCGCATCTGCTCAGCAACCTCGGCATAGCGCTCCAGCCGCTGCGACTGCCGCTCGATCCGGTCCCACTGCAGGCCCAGCCAGGTCAGGTCTTCCTTGATCGCCTCGACATATTCCTCTTTCGACCGCTCCGGGTCGGTATCGTCGATGCGCAGGATGAACTCGCCGCCCGACTGGCGCGCGATGAGAAAGTTCATCAGCGCGGTGCGCAGGTTGCCGATATGGATATATCCCGTGGGCGACGGGGCGAAACGAGTGGTGGTCATGGGCGATCTCCGGCTTGAGCGCTCCCTTGTCACAGCCTCCGCGAATTGTCCAGTTTGCGCGGTGAACGGTGGGTCCGCCATTGGCCCGGCTGCGCCAACGTCTTGCGCAACCTTCCCGCCTCAAAACCCCGAATCCGGCCGCACCCGGCTGCCATCGGTAAAGCGGGACAGCCGGAAGGCCGAGGGGTCCGCCACCGGCGCGTCGCCCGCCACCAGGTCGGCCGCCAGCCGCCCGGCCCCCGGCCCGATGCCGAAACCGTGGCCGGAAAACCCGGTGGCGATGAAAAATCCGGGCACATCCTGCACTTCGGAGATCACCGGGATCGCATCTGGCGTCACATCGATCATCCCGGCCCAGCTTTGCACCACATCGGCCTGGGCAAAGGCCGGAAAGGCCCGGCACAGCGCCGACCAGCTGCGTCGCAGCATCCGCGGCGTCGGCGCCGGGTCCAGGATGCGGCAATTTTCGAACGGGGTGATCTGGTCGGGACGCCAGCGCCGCGCCTGCCCCGCCTCTTCGCGCCAGCGGCCCGACAGACGGAAGCGCAGCGACCGCCACTCGGCAGCAAAGGCGGGCAGGAAGGCGCGCGCCAGGCGGAAACTGTCGGGCACCAGATCGGCGATATTCTCGCTGCCCGAGGCCACGGTATAGCCGCCATCGGCGCGCTTGCGCAGGGAAAACCCGTCGGCCCAGAGCGACGCCGCCGGTCCCTCGATCGCGGTGGTGCGCATCACTGTGTTCTGCACCTTCAGCTGCGGCAGCCAGGTACCGGCATTGCCGGCAAACAGGCGCGACCAGGCGCCACCGGCCAGCAGCACCGCGCCGCATTTCACCCGGCCCTTTTCGGTCACCACCCCGGCGACACGCCCGGCCTCAAGGTCGAGGCTGCGCACCGCGCAGCCGGTGATCACCACCGCCCCGGCGGCGCGGGCGCCTTCGGCAATCGCCGGCGCCGCCCATTGCGGCTCGGCCCGGCCATCCTCAGGCGTATAAAGCGCACCTTTCAGCTTCATCCGGTGGCCGGGCAGCACCGCGTCCAGCTCGGCGCCACGGATGATCCGGCTTTCGATCTGGTGCGCCTGCACATGGCGCGTCCAGCTTTCGTTCTGGGCCAGCGCCCGTTCCGAGGCACAGCTGAACAGGATGCCGCATTTGGCATAGCCGGTCTTGCGGCCCAGCCGCGCGTCCAGCCCTTCCCAGAGGCGGATCGCCTCGACCATCAGCGGGATCTCGCGCGGGTCGCGCCGGGCGATGCGGACCCAGCCCCAGTTGCGGCTGGATTGCTCGCCGCCGATCTGGCCCTTCTCGCACAGCAGCACCGAATGCCCGCGCTCGGACAGTTCCAGCGCCGCAGACGTTCCGATGATGCCACCGCCAATGACAACGACGTCCACCCTTTCGGGCAGACGGTGATCAGTGTCGAACGGAGTGGCAGCAGGCCCCGGCATGGCGCCATCTAGTCATGCGTCCCGCAGCCGGTCCAGCGTGATCGGCGCCGCGGTGCATTCCGTCCGGCACAGGTGGAAATAAGCCACAGCATCGGGCCGAACCCGGCCCTGCGCGGGGGTTTTCAGGCGCGTGCGCCACTGACCGGGCGCGCCGCGCTGTCGGACAGGGTGCGCGGCGCCGGCAGGCAGGCACGGTCTTCCACCCGCTTTGCCACCGCCGCGACCAGCCCGTCGCGCCCCTGCCCCGCGAGAAAGGTGCACGAGGCCGGACGCGCATCGGCGCGCCGCCCGGTGGGCACGGCGATCCCGGCCATGTCCAGCAGGTTGACGAAATTGGTATAGGTGCCCAGCCGCGCGTTATACCCGATCGGGTCGTCGCGGTCCTCGGCCAGGGTGACGAAACAGGGGATGGTGGGCACGCAGAGCAGGTCGACCGCCGCCAGCGCCTGCTCGCAAACCCGGCGCAGTTCGGCCAGGCGGTACTGGCCGCGAAACGCATCCACCGCGGTCAGCGCCAGGCCCGGTTCCAGGATGGCGCGGGTCACCGGATGCAGCGTTTCGGGCGACCGGGTCAGACGTTCGCCCACCGCGGCGCAGCGTTCGGCCACCCAGGCACCTTCATACAGCATCTGCGCGGTGGCGTAGAATGGGCTGAAATCCTTCGGCACGATGGTGGCGCCCTGCTGGCGCAGCAGTTCCAGCGTGGCGTGAAACGCGCCGGCCTGCACCGTGTCGCCGCAGGTCTCCAGCGTGTCTGCATCGGGCACGCCGATGCGCAGCCCGGCGGGCACCGTCCCGATGGCCGGTTCCGGCGGCAGCGGTTTCGAATAGGCATCCGTCGCGTCAAAGCCGCGCATCACCGCAAAGGCGGCCTCGGCATCCGCCACCGTGGCGGCAAAGACCGAAATGGTGTCGAGCGTGCGGCAGGCCGGCACCATGCCGCGTGCCGAAACCGCGCCCAGCGTCGGTTTCAGCCCGACAATCCCGTTCAGCGCCGCCGGCACCCGCCCCGACCCCGCCGTGTCGGTGCCCAGCGCGAAGGCTGCGATGCCATGCGCCACCGCCACCGCCGAGCCCGAGGAGGAACCGCCCGGCACAATCGCGGGATCCAGCGCGTTCTTCGGCACCGGATAGGGCGAACGTGTGCCGACAAGCCCGGTGGCGAACTGGTCGAGATTGGTCTTGCCCAGGCAGATCGCCCCGGCGGCGCGCAGCCGCGCCACCGCCGCGGCATCGGCTTCGGCGACATAAGAAAAATCCGGGCAGGCGGCGGTGGTGGGCAGGCCCGCCACGTCGATATTGTCCTTCACCGCAAAGGGGATACCCCATAGCGGCAGATCCTGCGCCGGGTCCAGCGCCCGCGCCGCCGCCAGCGCCCCGTCGCGATCCGCATGCAGGAAAATGCCGGGGTCGCCGACCTGGTCGAGGCGGTCAAAAGCATCCGCGATCACATCGACGGGGGACCGCCCGCGTGCATAGGCGGCCCGCAGGCTGGCAAAGGGAGTGGGCAGGTCAGACAGCATGCAGGCGGATCTCCGGAAGTTCGGGTGTGGCCGCCACCGGCGCCTGCGGCGCGGCGGACAGCAGGTCACGGGTATAGGGGTGGGCCGGCGCGTCCATCACCCGCGCCACCGGGCCGGCCTCGACGATCTCGCCGCCCTTCATGACGATGACATGATCGCAGAGCAGCCGCACCACGTTCAGATCATGGGAGACAAAAAGATAGCTCATCCCCAGTCTGGCACGCAGATCGGCCAGCAGGTTCAGCACCACCGCCTGGATCGACACGTCCAGCGCGGCGGTGGGTTCGTCCAGGATCAGGAAATCTGGCTCCGGCGCGATGGCGCGGGCAATGCCCACCCGCGCCTTCTGCCCGCCCGACAGCTGATGCGGAAACCGGTCCAGCAGGTGTTCGGGCAAGCCCGTCAGCCGGGCCAGTTCCGCCACCCGCGCCGCCAGCGCGGCGCCACGCAGGCCGGTCATCCGCTTCAGCGGCTCGGCAATCGACTGGCAGGCGGAATGGCGCGGGTTCAGGCTGTCGGTGGCATCCTGGAACACCATCTGGATCCGGGCGCGCAGCGGGTGGCGGGCAAACGCGGCGGCGGGGATCCTGGCCAGATCCTCGCCCCGGAACAGGATCTGCCCCGAACTTGCATCCAGCAGCCGCGCCAGCATCGACGAGGTGGTGGATTTGCCGCAGCCGGATTCGCCCACCAGCCCGACGCTCTGACCCTGGTGGATGGTGAAATCGCTGCCCTTCACCGCGTGCACCGGGCCGGATTTTCCGGCATAGGTCTTGGTCAGACCCTTCACCTGCAACAGCGGCTGGGGCGCAACCACATGCGGCGCCAGCGGCGTGCGCGCCTCGGCCGGCAGCAACGCCCGGATCGTCACGTCGCGCCGCGGCGTGGCATCGACCAGTTTCTGCGTATAGGGGTGCTGCGGCGCGGTGAACAGGCGCAGCGGCTCGCCCGCCTCGACAATAAGGCCATCCTTCATCACCACGATGCGGTCGCAATACTGCGAGGCCAACCCGAGATCGTGGGTGATCAGGATCGACGACAGCCCGCGGTCCCTGACCAGCCCGTCGACCAGATCCATCACCGCCTTCTGGGTGGTGATGTCCAGCCCGGTGGTGGGCTCGTCGGCGATCAGCAGCTTGGGGTCGCAGGCCAGCGCGATGGCGATCACCACGCGCTGGCACATGCCGCCCGACAATTCGAACGGATAGGCCTCATAGCGGGCAGCGGCATCGCGGATCTTGACCGCCTCCAGCGCCGCGATGGCCTTTTGCCGGGCATCCTGCCGGGTGGCGCGGGCATGCTGGCGCAGCACGTCCTCGATCTGGTGGCCGACCTTGCGGATCGGGTTCAGCGCCGCGCGCGGGTTCTGGAAAATCATCGAGATCTCGCGGCCGCGAATGTCGCGCATGGTGCTTTCGCTGGCCTTGCGCAGGTCGATGCCGGAATAGACCGCGCCGCCCGCCTTGATCCGCCCGCCGGCATCGAGAATGCGCATCAGCGCATAGGAGGTGACGGATTTGCCCGAGCCGGATTCGCCGACTATGCCGAGGCGTTCGCCCCGGGCAAGCTGGAACGAGATGCCCTTGACGGCGTCGACTTCGCCGCGGCGGGTCTTGAAGGCGACCTGGAGATCATCGATCGACAGCATGACAGGTCCTTTCGGGGGTTGGCAGGCCGGGGTTCGGAGTTTGGCGCATCGGCGTTCAGGTTCTGCGGCGCGGATCGACAATATCGCGCAGCCCGTCGCCCATCAGGTTGAAGGTGAACACCGCCAGCATCAGCCACAGGCCGGGAAACAGCGCCAGCCACCATTCGCCGGAGACGATGTAATTGGCGCCCTCGGCCACCATGATGCCCCATTCCGGGGTCGGCGGGCGCACCCCGAGGCCGATGAAGGACAGGCCGGCGGCATTGAGAATGGCCCAGCCGAGATTGAGCGAGACCTGCACCATCATCGGCGGCAGCGCGTTGGGAAAGATGTGGAAGGCCAGCACCCTGGCATCGGAATTGCCGGCCAGCTTGGCGGCCAGGGTAAAGCCCGCCTCGCGGCGGATATTGACCTCGGCCCGGACCAGGCGGGCATAGAAGGGGATGTTGATGATCGCGGTGGCGTAGATGATATTGGCCACCGAATTGCCCAGCGCCGCGACGATGCCCATGGCCAGCACGAACAGCGGGAAGGCCATGATGGTGTCGAGGCAGCGGTTCAGCACGGTGTCGGTCCAGCCGCCGCGATACCCGGCAATGGCGCCCAGCACCGAACCGATCGCGAAGGACAGCGCCACCGCGGCAACCGAGATCACCAGGTCCAGCCGGGTGGCGACGACGACCCGCGAGAACACGTCGCGGCCCAGATTGTCGGTGCCGAACCAGTGCTGCGCCGAGGGCGGCGACAGCACCCGGTCGGCATGGGTGGCGAGCGGATCATAGGGCACCAGAAGCGGCCCGATCAGCGCCGAGAGCAGGAAAAACCCGAACAGGGCAAAGCTGAGCGCCGTCACCGGGTTTTCGCGCAGCACGTAGAGGATATGCGCCACGGTGCCGGACCGGGCGGGGGTCAGGTGGGCCTCGGTCATTGCGCGGCGCTCCCGAAACGCGGGTCGATCACCGAATAGGCCAGGTCGATCACCAGGTTCAGCAGCACGAAAAGCAACGCCATCGCCAGCACGAAGCCCTGCACCGCCGCGTAATCCGACAGCACCAGCGCCTCGACCGCGTAAGAGCCGATGCCGGGCCAGGCAAATACCTTTTCCACCAGAACATTGGCGCCCAGCACGAAGGAAAACACCATGCCCAGCGTCGTCACCACCGGCAGCAGCGCGTTGCGGAATGCATAGCCATACAACACCTTGCCGCGCCCCAGCCCGGCGGCGCGGGCGGTGCGGATGTAATCGGCCGACAGCGCCGACAGCATCGCCGCCCGGGTCATCCGCGCAATCGGCGCCAGGGTGAACAGCGCCAACGTGATTGCCGGCAGGATCAGCTGTTTCAGCGCGCCGACCCAGGTTGCGCCATCCCCGTCCAGCGCCGCGTCGATCAGGAAAAACCCGGTGACGCGCGGCGGGTCGAGATAGATGAAATCGAGCCGGCCCAGCGGCGAGGGCGCGATTCCCAGCAGGTAGTAGAACACGTAGATCAGAACGATACCGGTGAAAAACGTCGGCAGCGACACGCCGGCGGTCACCAGCACCCGGCACAGCTGGTCGATCCAGCTGCCCGGCCGGGTGGCGGCGAGGATGCCCAACGGGATCGCCACCGCGCAGGACAGGATCAGCGCCGTCAGCGTCAGTTCCAGCGAGGCCGGCAGGCGCTGGGCCAGGTCGGCGGCCACCGGCTGGCCCGTCGAAACCGAGCGGCCCAGGTCGCCCTGCAACAGCTGGCCGACATAGATCAGGAACTGCTGCGGCAGCGGCTTGTCCAGCCCCAGCGCCTCGCGCACCTGCTGGATCGAGTCCTCGGTCGCCATCGCACCGGCGAATTGCACCGCCGGATCGCCGGGCAGCGCGCGGGTCAGCAGGAAGGAAATCACCACCACGCCAACCAGCACCGGAATCGCCTGCAGGATTCGGCCGCTCACCGCGCCCCAGCGCCCCTGCATCTCAGCTTTCCACCGTTTTCAGGCTGCGGATGTCCAGCTGCCGGTGAAACCAGAACTGATAGCCGTCGGCGCCATGCACCGCGACGTTCAGCGCCGGCTGATACAGCGGGATGCGCGGCAGGTCCTCCAGCACGATTTCGAACATGCGCGCGATCTTGGGCGCATAGTCGGGATCGTCCATGGCGACGTGAAGCACCTCGTCGGTCAGCCGTTCGACCTCTTCGTTGTAGTAATTCGACGAGTTGAACAGCTTGTCCTTCTGATAGGCCCAGAAGAAATAGTAATCAGGCGTGTTCAGCCAGCCGCCGAAATTCTCCAGATGCATCGGCAGGGTCTTTTCCACCAGCGCCGCGGTGCGCCAGTTGGCGCCGGGGATCTTTTCCAGCGTCGCGGTGATCCCGATCTTGGCCAGTGACTCCTGGATCAGCAGCGCGGCAGGCTCCATCCAATAGGCCAGGTCGGTCGAGATCGACAGCGTGGTTTCGAACCCGTCGGGAAAGGCCGATTGCGCCATATAATCGGCCGCCTTCTCCATGTCGGTTGCATATTGCGACGGGCGCGGCCAGGAAATGTCGGTGATCTCTTCCGAGCCGCCCCACAGCGGCGCGCCGCGGCCATAGGCGGCGGCGTTGAAAATCGCCTCGTAGGGCACCGCCCAGGCCACCGCCTTGCGCACATTGGCGTCCTGGAACGGTTCGAAATTCGAATTCAGGCACAGCGCGTGAATGCAGTTTTCGATCGGCGTCGAGAACACGGTGAGTTTTTCCGCCAGTTCGGCAGCGTCCTTGTCGGGAATGTCGAAGGCAACCTGCACGTCGCCGCGTTCGACCAGCGCGCGCTGGGTCGCGGCCGAGGGCACCTCGCGCACGATGATGCGGCGCACCGGCGGCACCGGGCCGCCGGTCCAGGCCTCGTTGCGCTCATAGACCACCTGCTGGCCCTGGTCCCAGCGGACCACCTTGAAGGCGCCGGAGCCGATGGTGTTCTTGTGCAGGTATTCGGTGGCCCAGGGATCCTCGGCGGTGGCATTGGCCTGGGCCAGCGTGGAGTTGATGATAAACGGCACCGGTACCGCAAGGTCGGGCAGCGACAGTTTCGACGGGCGGTCCAGCGTGACCACAAAGGTTTCGTCATCCACCACCGTGAATTGCTCGGGCCGGTTCAGGCCACCGGCCTTCATCTGGGTGGTGGGGAAGCCACCGACGCTGACCGCGCGGTCGAAGGACCATTTCGCATCCGCCGCGGTCACTTTCGACCCGTCCTGAAAGGTGGCGTCGGGCTTCAGCTTGAAGGTCAGGGTCAGGCCGTCCTCGGAAATGGTCCAGCTTTCGGCCAGTTCCGGTTCGATGCGGGAATAATCATAGGACAGGCCGCCGCCGGGGGCGTCCTTGGTGCCGAAGGTGACCAGCCGGTCATAACAGTTCACCGCGATCTGGTAGCTCGCCCGGTTGGTGCCGGTGCGGTGCAGATCGAGGCTGTTGATGGTCTGGCCGCTGACCACCACCAGCGTGTCGCCGCCTGCGGCATGGGCCGGCAAGGCGCGGGCAAAGGGCAGCATCGCCAGGGTGGCGGCGCCGGTGCTGAGAAAGGTTCGTCTGTTGGGCTGCATGGCAAAGGTTCCGTCTTCGAGGCAGGGGAAGGCTGCAGCAACTATGCGCCTTCCTGCGTTTTGCGAAAAATGCTAAGATTTCACACAGGCGGTGCAAAAAATGTCACACACAGCAGGAGGGCCGATGCGCCATCTGGAAACTTTCCGTCTGATCGAGGCGGTGGCGCGGGCCGGATCGATGCGCAAGGCGTCGGAAGATGCCAATATCACCGCCTCGGCGCTGAACCGGCGGATCCGGCGGCTGGAGGCCGAACTGGGCTTTGACGTGTTCGAACGCACCCCCGGCGGCGTGCGCCTGAATCCGGCCGGAGAGCTGCTGCTGCACCATTACCGCGCCACCCGGTCCGATTTGGCGCGGGTGCAAAGCCAGGTGGCCGACCTGTCAGGCGAACGGCGCGGCCATGTCTCGCTGGCCTGCAGCCAGGCGGTGCTGCCCTATTTCCTGCCCGAACAGATCGCGCGCTATCGCAAGGAACATGGCGGCGTGACCTTCACCGTCAACGTGCGCGACCGCGCCCAGGCCGAACAGGAGCTGGCCAATTACGCCAGCGACCTGGCGCTGGTGTTCGAACCGATCTACCTGGTTGATTTCGAGGTGCTGCACATCCTGCCGCAGAGGGTGCATGTGGTGATGGCCGCCGACCATCCGCTTGCCGCCAAACAGGAAATCCGCCTCAGCGAATGCCTGGACAGCAAACATGTGGCCCCCGCCAAGATCTATGGCGTGCGCTATCTGCTGGATTTTGCCGCGCGCCGGCGCTCGCGCGACTTCCGGCCGGTGATCGAAACCGAAAGTTTCGACCTGATCCGGCATTATGTGCTGCATGAAAACGCCATCGGCTTTCAGATTCCGATCGGGCTGAAGGCGCCGGATGACGGCGCGCTGGTATTCCGCCCGGTCTCGGAACGCGACGTGCCGGCGGGCGGCCTGATCCTGGGGCAGCGCCGCGGCCGCACCCTGCCGGTGGCCTCGGCGCGCTTTGCCCTGCAACTGGCGCAAGCGCTGGAAACCCTGGCATCTCCGGGGACCGGCTTGCCCTAGCCGCTCAGGTCCGCGCGGCCACCGGCGCGGCCCTGACATGCATCTCGCGCGGGGTGAACACCTCTTCCTCCTCGCTGCGCCCCTTGATCGGCGCGCGGCCCAGCGCCACCAGATCCTCGTTGCCCAGGGCGCGCGCGGTGGCCGACCCGATCAGGATCGGGGTGCCAAAACTCTTCGTCAGCCCCTCCAGCCGCGAGGCCAGGTTCACCGGGTCGCCGATGGCGGTATAGTCAAATCGCAAGGACGAGCCCATGTTGCCGACGGTACATTCGCCTGTATTGATGCCGACACCGCAGGCCAGCGTCACGTCATGCCCCTCGGCGCCGATCCGCGCCGAAAGCTCGGCAATGCCCGCCACCATCGCCCGCCCGGCGGCCAGCGCATGCGGCGCATGGTCGGGGTCGTCGGCCGGCGCATTCCACAGCGCCATGACGCAATCACCGATGAACTTGTCGACCATGCCGCCATTGTCCACCACCGCGCGCGCCAGCACCTCCATTGCCTCGTTCAGCCAGGTGGTCAGCAAGTCGGGCCGGTCCTTCATCCGCTCCGACAGGGTGGTAAAGCCGCGCAGGTCGCAGAACAGCACCGTCAGCACCCGCCGTTCACCCCCCAGCCGCAGCGCTTCGGGGTTCTCGGCAAGCTGGCGCACCAGTTCCGGTGCCAGATATTGACCAAAACTGCGGATGATCTCGGCCCGCGCACGGCGGGCGCGGGCATAGTCATACACCGTCTGCCCCGACCCGGCCAGCAGCGCGGCCAGCGCCGCACCGGCCGGGGGCAACCAGATCCCCAGCGCCAGCAGCCCGGCAGACAGGATCAGCGGCAGACAGGCCAGCGCCCCGGCCCAGCCCACCACCGCCACCG
>NZ_PGTB01000125.1 GCF_002786325.1 Pseudooceanicola lipolyticus
CCGCGGCCAGCAGCGTCACGCTGCCGGGCCGCCCGTCGGCGCGGGCGGGCAGCGGCACGCTCAACCCGCACAGGTCCAGCAGGTTGACGAAATTCGTATAGGTGCCCAGCCGCGAATTCGGCTCGATGGGATCAGCGGCGAGATCCTCCAGCCTATAGAAAGTAGGGATCGACGGCACGCAGAGCAGGTCCAGCCCGGCGATCACCGGGGCCAGCGCGCGCCGCAACTCTTCCAGCCGATAGAGCGCGCGGAAGGTATCGGCGGCGGTCATTCCCTCGGCCTGGCCAAGGATCTGGCGGATCACCGGGTGCACCATGTCGGCGTCGCGCGCCAGCATCGGCTGCGCGGCGAGAAAACGTTCGGTCACCCAAGGGCCGGCATAAAGCATCTCGGCCACCTCGAAAAACGGCGCCAGATCCACCGGCACCCGCCGCGCGCCCAGCGCCTCCAGCTGCGCCACCGCGGCGTCAAAGGCGCGTTCCTGAAGCGCGTCGCCGAAGAAACGCAGCGAGTCGGGCGTCGGCACCCCGACGACAAATTCCGGCGGCGCGATCGACGGCGCGGCAACCGGCACCTGCCGCGCATAGGGATCGGCCGGGTCGAACCCGGCCGCCGCGCGATAGACCGCATAGGCATCGCCCACCGTCAGCGCAAAAACCGACACGCAGTCCAGCGTGCGGCAGGCCGGCACCACGCCGCGGGTCGAAATCGCGCCCAGCGAGGGTTTCAGCCCGACGATATTGTTCAGCGCCGCCGGGACCCGCCCGGACCCGGCCGTATCGGTTCCAAGCGCAAAGGGGACAATCCCGGCGGCGACCGACACCGCCGACCCCGAGGAGGAGCCACCCGGCACGATCCTGGGGTCGAGGGTGTTTCTGGGCACCGGATGCGGGGTACGGACCCCCACCAGCCCGGTGGCGAACTGGTCCAGATTGGTTTTGCCCACCGGGATCGCCCCCGCCGCGCGCAACCGCGCCACCACCGGGGCATCCTCGACAGGCTGATAGGCAAAGCCGGGGCAAGCCGCCGTGGTCGGCATCCCGGCAACGTCGATATTGTCTTTCACCGCGAAGGGCATGCCCCAGAGCGGCAGCGCGGGATCGTAGCGGCCCAGCGCCGCCGCCGCCGCGATCAGATCGTCCAGCGCGGCCAGGTGCAGGAACATCCCGGGATCATCCTGCGCCTCGATCCGGCGGAACATTTCGCGCAGCACCTCGGCCGGGGCCAGCCCCGCGGCATAGGCCGCCCTCAGCCCGTCCAGTGTGAACTGCAAGTCCCGCGTCATGGCTTCGCCCCCTTTTGGCCGTGTCGATGATCTTTCGCGCCCCCGCCGGCACGCACAGCCCGGCCCGTCAGGTTCAGCCTGCGCCTATTAAGCGATGACAACTAGTGCTATGTTTTCAGCAATCCGCTGCGAAAAATGCAGCGCAAAGGAATCGCGATGCGCCACCTGCAGACCTATCGGATGATCCGGGACGTGGCGCGCGCCGGGTCGATCCGGCGCGCGGCCGAGGACATGAACATCACCAGCTCGGCGCTGAACCGGCGGATCCAGCATTTCGAGGAGGAGTTCGGCGGCCCGATCTTCGAACGCCTGCCGCGCGGCGTGCGGCTGAACCCGGCGGGCGAATTGCTGATGCAGCATATCCAGGCGCAGCTGAGCGATCTGGAGCGGGTGCGCAGCCAGGTTGCCGACCTCAGCGGCGAACGGCGCGGCCATGTCACCATCGCCTGTTCGCAGGCGCTGACCCCGATCTTTCTGCCGCGCGAGGTGGCGCGCTATCGGCGCGACCATCCCGGCGTGACCTTTTCGATCCGGGTGCGCGACCGGGCGCAGGCGGAACATGACCTGAGCGTGTTCGCTACCGACCTCGCCATCGTGTTCGAACCGGTCTACCTGGTGGATTTCGAGGTGATCCGCGCGGTGGAACAGCCGGTGTCGGCGATCATGTCGGCCGATCATCCGCTGGCCGGGCAAGAGGTGCTGCGCCTGCGCGACTGCCTCGCCCTGCCGCATGTGATCCCGTCCAGCGAATATGGCGTGCGCCACCTGCTGGAACAGGCGGTGCGCGGCCGGTCCTATCAACTGGACCCGGTGGTCGAGGCCGACAGTTTCGAACTGATGCGCCACTATGTGCTGCAGGAACAGGTGATCAGCTTTCAGATCCCGATCGGCCTGCTGCCGCGCCTCGACCCGCATTTGGTGGTGCGCCGGATCGACCCGCGCGACATCGCTCCGGGCCTGCTGTTGATCGGCCAGATGCGCGGCCGCACCCTGCCCGTCGCCACGGCGAAGTTCGCGCAGCAGGTCGCCAACGCGCTCGATGGGTTGTGATCAGTCCACCAGAAAGGTCCGCACCCGTCCCAACCCCTTGAGCTCGGGCATCTGTGCCTCGGGCGCGCGCACCAGCTGGTCGAGCGCGGCGTGGCTGGCTTCGGAGATGTGGATGCGGCCGGGCTGGCCGCTGGCTTCCAGCCGGCTGGCCAGGTTCACCGCCTCGCCCCAGACGTCGTAGACAAAGCGCAACCGCCCGACCAGCCCGGCAATCACCGGGCCGCTGTGCAGCCCGACGCGAATCGCCAGCCCCTGCCCGACCTCGCCCTGCATGGTGCCGATCAGATCGCGGGCGAAGGACAGCGCGCGCTGGGGATGGTCGGGGCTGGCATCGGGCACGCCCGCCACCGCCATATAGGCATCGCCGATGGTCTTGATCTTCTCGACGCCGTGCTTGGCGGCCAGGTCATCGAAGGCGGAAAAGATGCCGGCCAGCTGTTTCAGCAGCAGCGGCGGATCGGTGCGCGCCACCAGCGGGGTGAAATCGACGATATCGGCAAAGATGATGGTGGCGGCGTCGATGCGGTCGGCGATCAGGGTTTCCCCCTCCTGCAGCCGGCGGATCACCGGGGCGGGCAACATCGCGTGCAGCAGCGCGTCGGCGCGGTCGCGTTCATATTCGATGCGGGCCAGGAACTCTTTTTCCCGCCGCTGCCAGCGCACCCGTTCAAGACTGGCATTGACCCGGCTGTGCAGCAGCACCGGATCGACCGGCTTTTCCAGGTAATCCTCGGCGCCGGCGCTGATGCAGCGCACCACCGCCTTTTTCTCCTTCAGCCCCGAGATCATGATCACCGGCATCGCGCGCCAGCGCGGCTCGGCCTTCAGCCGCGCCAGCAGCTCGATCCCGTTCATGTCCGGCATCAGGATATCGACGAGGATGACGTCGAACCCGGCGGTTTCCAGCAATGCCAGCCCCTCGGCGGCCGAGGCGGCGGTGCTGACGCTGTGGCCCTGCCGCTCCAACTGGCGGCGCAGCAGGTCGCGATTGGCCTTGGTGTCGTCGATCACCAGGATCCGGCCCGCCGCCACCTCGGCGCCCAGCGCCGGCGCCTCCAGCGCCCGTTCCAGGCCGGCGGCAATGCCGGCGTCCAGCTCGCTTTCGCCCTCGCCCGCACCGTGCGAGAAATCCATCAGCGCATCGACCTGCGACAGGAAGCGGCCGCATTCGGCAATGACCGCGCGGATATCGGAGGCGACGCCGCGGGCGAGTTCGGGTTCGAAATCCTCCAGGATCATCTCGGAATAGCCCAGGATCGCATTGACCGGGGTGCGCAGATCATGGCGCAGCGTCGCCTCGTCGACATCGCCGGCGCCCGAGGCGACGATGTCGCCCACCAGCTGCGACAATGCACGCGCGGCGTCCAGCACCCGGCCGGCATCGGCGCGGGCAGCCTCAGGCCCGGCGCGGGCCAGATCCTCGACGATCATCTCCTGGTAGCCCAGGATCGCCTCGGCCGGGCCGGCAAGACGCTGCGCGACCCGTGTCGCCACCGCCTTGCGGTTGATGCCCGATCCCACCGTCATCTCAGCCCGGCACCAGGCGCCCGATCTTTTCCAACAGCGACGGCAGGTCAATCGGCTTGGTATGGAACTCGTCACAGCCGGCATCCAGCGCGCGGCTGCGGTCTTCGTCCATGGCATGGGCGGTCAGCGCGATCACCGGGATGCCGCCGGTGGCCGGATCGGCCTTGATCGCCCGCGTCGCCTCCCAGCCATCCATCACCGGCAGGCTGATATCCATCAGCACGATATCGGGCATCTCGCGCGCGGCGGCCTCGACCCCGGCCTTGCCGTCCCGCGCCGATACCACGGCAAATCCCTTGCGGGACAGCCGCCGCGACAACATGTCGAGGTTCATGTCATTGTCCTCGACGATCAATACCTTGGTCATAATCCCTGCCCATCGCTTGCGTTCGGAGGCCCCGCCACCCGCCGGATGGCGGCGACAAGTTCGGCGCGGCCGGCGGCGCCTTTTCTGATCACTTCGCGCGCATTGGCCTTCAGCCAGTCGATCTCTCCACGGGTGAGATCCTTCGACGTGGCGATGATCACCGGCAGATCGGCCAGCGATTCCGTGCTGCGCATTTTCCGCAGCGTATCGAACCCGTCAAGATTCGGCATCATCAGGTCCAGCACCATCAGCGTCGGCCGTTTCGCCTCCAGCTGCACCAGCGCCTTTTCCCCGTCCGCTGCCTCGCGCACCGTCCAGCCCTCGCGCACCAGAACCCGGCGGAACAGCGCGCGGGTGCCGGGATCGTCATCGACCACCAGCACCTCTTTGCCGCCCTGGCCAGCCAGTTCGTTCAGCCGCGCCGCCAGCAGCTTGGGATCGACCGGCTTGATCAGGTGATCGGTGGCGCCGAAGGCCAGGCCCATGTCGCGATCGCTGACCACGGTGGCCAGGATCACCGGGATGCTGCACAGGTCCGGGTCTTCCTTCAGTTCGCGCAGCACCGACCAGCCGTCGCGCTCGGGCATGATCACGTCCAGCACGATTGCCGCCGGCCGGTGCCGCCGAGCCAGTGCCAGGCCACCCTCGGCATTCCCGGCGGTCAGGATGCCATAGCCTTCGGCCTCGACCAGATCGCCGATATGCCGCAGCGATTGCGGGTCGTCATCGACGATCAGGATACAGGGGGCGCTGGCCGTGGTCTCGGGTTCGGCCGCCGCACCCTTGTCACCACCGGGATAGGCCACCGGCATGGTCAGCGTGAAGGTCGAGCCCTTGCCCGGCTCGGAGGCGACCGCGATGCTGCCGCCCAGCATCTCGGTGAACTGCTTGACGATGGCCAGGCCCAGCCCGGTGCCGCCATAGTTCCGGGTGGTCGAGCTGTCGGCCTGCACGAAGGCCTGGAACAGGCGCGACTGCTGTTCCGGCGTCATGCCGATCCCCTCGTCGCGGACGGCAAAACTCAGGCTGTCCTCGTCGCGGGTCACGCTCAGTTCGACGGTGCCCTCCTTGGTGAATTTGGTGGCGTTGGACAGCAAATTGAACAGGTTCTGGCGCAGCTTGGTCTTGTCGGTCTCGATCTGCCGCACGCCGGGGCCGATCACCACCGCCAGCCGGTTGCCGTTCTGCCGCACCAGCGGCGTCACCGTCGATTGCACATCCTCGATCAGCGGCGCGATCTCGAAGGTCTCGATATGCACCTCCATCTTGCCGGCCTCGATCTTGGACAGGTCCAGGATGTCGTTGATCAGCGACAGCAGATGTTTGCCCGCCGCCATGATCCGTTCCAGATCCTCCACCGGTTCGGTCTGGCCGGTATCCTCGGCATCCTCGATCAGCATCTCGGAATAGCCGATGATCGCGTTCAGCGGCGTGCGCAGCTCATGGCTCATCGACGCGAGAAAGCGGCTTTTGGCCTCGTTGGCGTCTTCCGCCGCGCGGCGGGCCTGTTCCAGTTCCACCTGGCGCGTCTTCATCTCGGTGATGTCGCTATAGACCGCAACCACACCGCCATCGGGCGTGCGCCGCTTGGTAACCAGCATCCAGCCGCCATCCAACAGGACTTCGTCCCGGTGCCCCGCGGGATCGCGGTGCCGCGCCAGCCGTTCCGCCACCCAGGCGGCGCGGGATTTGCCGGCCGTATCGATCAGCCCGGCATCGAGATGCGCGTGCAGGATCTCTTCGAAGGTGGCGCCCTCGACCATCGCCTCGGCTGCCGGTGCGAACATCTGGCGATAGCGCGCGTTGCACAAGACCAACCGGTCGTCGGCGTCGAACAGGGCGAAGCCGTCGGGGATGGTCTCGATCGCCGTCAGCACCATGCGGCGCTGCTCGGCCGCCTCGTCCTCGAGCACGCGGCGGGCCGCCTGACTGTCATGCAGGGTGCGCAGAGTGCGCGCCATGCGGCCAAATTCATCCGGCCCTTCGGGCGGCAGATCGGGGGTTTCGACGCCATCGTTCAATTGGGTCATCGCCCGGTCGATCCGCGCCAACGGCCGCAAGATCGATTCCAGCACGCGCAAGGTCAGCACCGTGCCCAACAGCACCACCGCAACGCTGGCGATGATGGCGCGCTGCTGCGCCTGCTGCGCCGCCTCGGCGGCAACCAGATTGGCGCTCCGGGTGTCCTGTGACAGCGAGGCAACCAAATCGGCCAGCGCGACATCAACGATATCGCTGCCCTGTCGCGCGGTGGCCAGAAAGGTGTTGCCGACCACCCGGTTGCCCTCGGTATAGGCATCCACCGCCCGAAGCGCGTTGTCGTAATATTCCACCGCCGCCTGCCTGATCTGGGCTGCCGCTTCGGGAGCGAAGCCCTCCAACTCGGCCAGATCGGCCTCCAGCAGGTCGCGCGCGGTATTGGCATTGCGCTCCGACAGGGTCAGCAGGCTGACCGACAGGTCGGTCATCCAATACCGCAGCTGCCCGAAATGGCGGTCGGCGCTGGCGGCGACCTGCAGTTGGTGAAACCGTTCGGTGGCGCCGGAGATGCGCTTCTGGTTGGCGGTGAATTCCCAGGCCATCATCGCCGCCGAAACGATCAGCGCCCCCAGCAGCACCGCCGACAGCGCCCCAACCCGCAGCGGAATGCCATGCCCGGTCAGCCGCTTCAGCAATGACCGGCGCGCCCCGCTCATTCGTTCAGCGTGATCGAGATCGCGCCGCCCAGGTCACCCACCTGCCCGCCCTCCTTGGGAAAGCCGGTGACATCCACCTCGCCCGCCGGCTCGCCATGACACGACAGGCAGGAGGCCGAGTAATATTCCGGGATCAGCATGCGGAAGGCCGGGCCCTGTTCGCCCTCGACCATTTCGTACCAGGCCGCGCCTTTGTCCCAACCGGGGGCCAGGAACTTGTCTTCGATCACCGCGGTTTCCCAACCATCCGGCCGCGCCTTGCGGTTGCGCACCAGATCGGGCGGCGCGGTGACCTTGACGCTGGCGATGCCGCCGATCTTTTCGCCGAAGCGTTCATTGACCAGCCGGGCAAAGACCGCCGGGATAAAGCCCTTGAATCCCATGTCGGGGGTGTTGATCAGGCCCTGGTGTTCGGCCACCACCTCGGACACCGCCTCAAGCTGGGTGGTGATCAGCCGACGCTGCAGATCGGACAGATCGTCCGGCAACAGGGGCTGGTTGTTGGTCTCGGTATAGGTGGCCTCCAGCTGATCCAGGAACACCTCGGGCGTGAGGCCCTTGTCACCCTTGGACGGGTCGTTGATCAACGGCTGGTTGTTCGACACCACCGATCGCGCCGCCCGCAATACCGCGGCAAGGTGATGGCCGTCGGCCACCCGTTCGGCGGTGTCGGCAACCGCCACGCCGCTGCCTGACGCCACGATCAGCGCGGTGGCAAGACTGGCTAGAAAGATCCTGCGCATTGCCCCAATCCCGCAATAAAAAGGCGTTTTCCCTAAGTCCCGATACCTTGCCCCTGTTCGTCCCCTACGTAAAGCGGCGAGTGCGGGCCGGCTCAGGCGCCCAACGGTCCGGGCAGCCGCTCTTCGCTCAGCAGCACATTGGCCTCCACGTCGCCGGCGCCCGGCAGGGTCATGATCCGCCGCCGCAGCAACCGTTCGAAATCGGGCAGATCGCGGGCAACGATGCGCAGGCGGAAGTCGTACAATCCCAGCACATGTTCCACCGTCTGCACCTCGGGGATGGCGCTGACCGCGCGCTCGAAATCGGCAAACCGCCCCTGCCCGCGCCGGCCCAGCTTGATCCCCAGGAAGACGGTGACGCCAAAGCCCAGCGCCTCGGCATTCAGCCGCAGCCGCCGGCCGCGGATCGCGCCGCTGTCCTCGAGCCGCCGAATCCGCCGCCAGGTCGCCGGCTGCGACAGGCCCAGGCGGCGGCCCAGCTCGCCGGCACTGAGTGTGGCGTCGCGCGCCAGGGCGAAGAGGATCTGCCGGTCGAGGTCATCCAGGGCGATCATACCGGCAGCACCTGGTCCGATTTCAGCCGCGCCAGATGCATCAGCGGTTCGATATCGGCAATATGCGGCAGGGTCAGGATGCGGTCGCGGTAGACCTGCTGATAGTGCTCCAGGTCGCGCGCGATCACCAACAGCCGCACATCGACCCGGCCCAGGAAGGTCTGGATTTCCAAAACCTCGGGCACCTGCCGCGCGGCGGCCAGGAATTCGTCAAAGGCGCTGGCGCGGGTCTTTTCCAGGGTAAAGCGCAGGCTGACCTCGACGGCATAGCCCAGCGCCGCCCAGTCGATCACCGCCTCCTGGCCCAGAATGACACCGGCGGCCTGCATCTTCTCGATCCGCCGCCAGCAGGTCGCCGCGGTCAGTCCGGCCTGCACCGCCAGATCGGCCATCGACAGGGACGGATCACGCTGGAAATGCCGCAGGATACGGCGGTCAGCGTCGTCAAGCATGACCATTTCACTCATCCACAGTAGAGGGAATACAAACTTCGTGAATTCAGTGTATCACGTCAAACCTATCCTGCGAACCGTTCTGTAGCGGATGCCTATCGGTCACGTGAAGCAAGTGTAGCGGAGAGGCCTGCGCGAGGCCGCATATGCGCGGAACGCATGATCATTTCACCATATGACAGAACGAAGAATTAGATTCTCGCCCAACCACCGGTCAACCTGAATATTTGCAGAAAACTTCCCGTAGATTCCCCTATGTTGCCCGGCACAATCGAGGAAAGGACCAGACCAATGCGCGTCTATTACGATCGTGACTGCGACATCAATCTCATCAAGGACAAGAAAGTGGCCATCCTGGGCTATGGCTCGCAAGGCCATGCTCACGCGCTGAACCTGCGCGACTCGGGCGCCAAGAACCTTGTCGTCGCCCTGCGCGAAGGCTCTGCCTCGGCCAAGAAAGCCGAAGCCGAGGGCCTGCAGGTCATGGGCATCGCCGAAGCGGCGGCCTGGTGCGACCTGATCATGTTCACCATGCCCGACGAACTTCAGGCCGAGACCTACAAGAAATACGTGCATGACAACCTGAAAGACGGCGCCGCCATCGCCTTTGCCCACGGCCTGAACGTGCATTTCGGCCTAATCGAGCCCAAGCCCGGCGTCGATGTCATCATGATGGCGCCCAAAGGTCCCGGCCACACCGTGCGCGGCGAATACACCAAGGGCGGCGGCGTGCCCTGCCTGGTCGCGGTGCACAACGATGCCTCGGGCAAGGCGCTGGAAATCGGCCTGTCCTACTGCTCGGCCATCGGCGGCGGCCGCTCGGGGATCATCGAGACGAACTTCCGCGAGGAATGCGAAACCGACCTGTTCGGCGAACAGACGGTGCTGTGCGGCGGCCTTGTGGAACTGATCCGCATGGGCTTTGAAACCCTGGTCGAGGCCGGCTACGCGCCCGAGATGGCCTATTTCGAATGCCTGCACGAAGTGAAGCTGATCGTCGACCTGATCTATGAAGGCGGCATCGCCAACATGAACTATTCGATCAGCAACACCGCCGAATATGGCGAATATGTCAGCGGCCCGCGCATCCTGCCCTATGATGAGACCAAGGCGCGGATGAAAGAGGTGCTGACCGACATCCAGACCGGCAAGTTCGTGCGCGATTTCATGCAGGAAAACGCCGTGGGCCAGCCGTTCTTCAAAGGCACCCGCCGCCTGAACGACGAACACCAGATCGAGCAGGTGGGCGAAAAGCTGCGCGGGATGATGCCGTGGATCTCGGCCGGCAAGATGGTCGACAAGGCCAAGAACTAATTTACCACCATCCCTCCCCCGATCGCGGGGGAGGGAATTTTACCCGGCGGCCTCGACCGCCTCGACCACCTGGTCGACCGCGCGGCCCAGCAGCCCCTCGTCCTCGCATTCCGCCATCACCCGGATCAGCGGCTCGGTCCCCGACTTGCGGATCAGCAGCCGGCCCCGCCCCGACAGCGCCGCCTCGGCCGCCGAGATCGCGGTTTTCACCCCGTCGCTGTCCAGCGGGCGTTTGCCCTCGGCGAAACGCACGTTTTTCAGCAGTTGTGGCACCGGTGCGAATTGCCGGGCCAGTTCGCTTGCCGGTTTGCCGGCGCGCATCATTTCGGCGAGGAAATGCAGCCCCGACATCAGCCCGTCGCCGGTGGTGGCAAAATCGGTCATCACGATATGGCCCGATTGTTCACCGCCCAGGTTGAAGCCGCCCTCGCGCATCCGCTCCACCACGTAGCGGTCGCCCACCGCAGTGCGCTCCAGCCGCAGGCCCAGCGCGTGCAGATGCCGCTCCAGCCCCAGGTTCGACATCACCGTCGCCACCAGGGCACCCCCGGCCAGCCGTTCGTCGGCGGCCCAGCGCGCCGCCAGCAGCGCCATCACCTGGTCACCATCGGCAATCGCGCCGTTCTCGTCGATCACCACCACCCGGTCGGCATCGCCATCGAGGCAGATGCCGACATCGGCGCCCTGCGCCACCACCATCTCGGCCGCCGCCATCGGCTGGGTCGAGCCGCAGCCGCGGTTGATGTTATAGCCGTCGGGCGCCACCCCCATCGGGATCACCTCGGCGCCCAGTTCCCACAGCACTTCGGGCGCGGTGCGGTGGGCGGCGCCATTGGCGCAGTCGACCACCACTTTTAGCCCTTCCAGCCGCAGGTCGCGCGGCAGCGAGGATTTGATCCGCTCGCCATAGCGGAACCGCGCATCGTCGATCCGCTTGGCCCGGCCGATATTGGGGGCTTGCGCCGGTTCGACGCCGACATCGATCAGCGCCTCGATCTCCTCCTCGGCCTGATCCGACAGCTTATAGCCATCGGGGCCGAAGAACTTGATCCCGTTATCCTGCGCCGGGTTGTGGCTGGCCGAAATCATCACGCCCAGATCGGCGCGCATGGTGCGGGTCATCAGCCCGACCGCGGGGGTCGGCACCGGCCCCAGCAGCAGCACGTTCATGCCGGTCGAGGTCAGCCCCGCGGTCAGCGCGCTTTCGAACATATAGCCGGACAGCCGGGTATCCTTGCCGATCACCACCCGGTGCACGCCGCCGGCCTCGCGCCGGAAATAGCGGCCCACCGCCGCACCGATGCGCAGCGCCATGTCGGCGGTCATCGGATGGGTATTCGCGGTGCCCCGCACCCCGTCGGTTCCAAACAGCTTACGCATTGTCACTCACCTCACCGCCTGCCACAGCCTCAGCGCCTGAACCGTTTCGGGCACGTCATGCACGCGTAGGATTTGCACGCCTTGCGCCAGCGCCGCAAGTCCCACCGCGATCGAGCCCGGCGCGCGCCGCGCCGCCTGCGGTTCCCCGCCAATCCGGCCGATAAACGCCTTGCGCGACACCCCCAGCAGGATCGGGCAGCCAAGGCCGTGAAACAGTGACAGGTTCTGCAACAGCGTCAGGTTATGCGCCTGCGACTTGCCAAAGCCGATGCCGGGATCGGCCAGGATGCGCGCGCGCGGAATGCCCGCCGCCTCCAGCGCGGCGATACGGGTTTCCAGGAAATCGAAAACCTCCAGCAGCACGTCGCCATAGCGCGGATCGTCCTGCATCGTTTCCGGGTCGCCCTGCGCATGCATCACGCAGACCGGCAGGCCGGCCCCGGCGCAATAGGGCGCCAGCGCCGGGTCGAAGGTCAGGCCGCTGACATCGTTGACCAGATCGGCACCCGCATCGATGGCCGCCCGCGCCACCGCCGCCTTGCGCGTGTCGATCGAGATCGGGAGGCCGGTCAGCGCGCGGATCGAGGCGATCACCGGCGCGGTGCGCGCTATCTCCTCGGCCTCGGGCACCTCGGCGGCGCCGGGCCGGGTCGATTCACCGCCAATATCCAGGATCGCCACCCCCGCCGCCGCCATCTGCTGCGCCGCCGCCAGCGCGGCGTCATGGGCGTAATGCCGGCCGCCATCGGAAAAGCTGTCGGGTGTCACGTTGACGATGCCCATGATCTGCGGCTGGCCCATATCCAGCCCCGCCACCGGCGCGCGGGCCGCGGTCAGCCGGGTCCGCACATCGCCGGGGATCTCGGCCGCCGGGATCAG
>NZ_PGTB01000126.1 GCF_002786325.1 Pseudooceanicola lipolyticus
GCGCTGCGCCGCGACATGGGGCTGACGCGCAGTGCGCCCAGCGCCACGCTCTATGACGAGGCGCCGGGCGGCTGACCCGCGGCCACTGCCCGGCAGAGCGTCATCCGAAGTTCCGGCGCGGCGGCCGGGACTGGGCGCTCAGAACAGGAAATCCCTGGCATCCAGATCACCCAGGCTGACCTCCAGCAGGATGATCTTGGTGCGGCCGGCATCGTCGATGACCACGTCATCGCCCACCTGCGTCATGTGGTTGGTCTTGAGGTCCTGAAAGTTGCGGATCGCGCTGACAGCGCTCAGGTCGACATCTTCCCTGTTGTTCTGGGCGGCGAAATCGGTGATGCGGGTTTCGCCGTATTTATTGCCGAAGATGAAGGTATCGGCACCACCGCCGCCGGTGCAACTGTCCCCGCCCTTGCCGGGATCGATCTTGTCCCTGCCGGCGCCGCCTCTGATCACGTCATTGCCGCCGCCACCCCACAGCCGGTCACCACCGGCCCCGCCCAAAAGCGTATCGGCCCCCTTGCCGCCCCAGAGCCGGTCGTTGCCGACGCCGCCATCGAGGGTGTCATTTCCCCTGTCGCCCCAGACCTGGTCATTGCCGTCGCCGCTGAACAGGTCGTCATGGCCACCCAGCGCCCGGATCTTGTCATCGCCCATCAGGTTGAACGGGGCGCCGTCACCCACCGTCTGGCTGCGGTTGGCCAGGTCGGCGACATTGCGCAGGGTCAGGTCCCAGTCTTGCGACAACAGGAAGGTTTCAAAGGCCAGCAGATCCGCGCCCGTGTTTTCCTGCTCGATCACCGCGCTGATCTCGGTGATGTCGATATCGGCGTTGAGAAACTCCAGCCTATCCGAGCCGCGGGTGAAAACGATCGAGTCGATCACCCCGGTTGCCACGAAAGGAAACCCGTTGGGCGCCAGAGCCACGGTAAAGCCGGAGCCGAGATACTGAAATGAAGCGATGACCGAGCCGTAGATCACATTCCCGTTCACCTGGGTAGCGGTGACACCGCTGATCACTCCGCCAAAGGCCAGCGCGGTCAGAACGTCGCCCAGTTCAAGCGGCGCGAAAGCGTCAGGCAGGACCACTTTGATTGCCATGCGGCGTGCCCCCCGGATCGGATTTTCGGTCTGAGATGCAGCGAGTTTGGCAAAAAAAGGCCGAATCGGCAACTTTCACCGGGGATGGGGTGTTCGGCGCGGCAGTTATCCGGGCGTGCGATATCGGGCCTTAGAGGTCCCGGCGCGGCGGCCGGGACAGCGGGTCGCAGGGCGCAGGCAAAAAAATCGGGGCGCCGAAGCGCCCCGTTTGAGTTTCGCCGTTCAGGCTCATCTAGTTTACCGCCCGGTGGTTTTTGCCTGCGGCCTGAACGTCGTCTGAAGCGAGCGCACCCGCTCCGGGAAAGGTGGGCAAGAACAAGTAGTCCGTCCCCACCCGGGCCTTTGGGCAAGGCAGGAGGAAAGCTCCTGCCTGGCCCGGTCTCGTCGGGGTCCGGTCTCCCGTGGCAGCCCGGGACCCCTGCGCGTCATCGCGGACGCGGTTCCGTTGCGCGGCTTACGAGCATCCGCTCGTCCCGCCGCAGGTGTTGCACTTCATGCAGGTGCCGTTGCGCACCAGCGTGTAGTTGCCGCATTCGCCGCAGGCCTCGCCCTCGTAGCCCTGCATCTTGGCCTTGGTGCGGGCGTCGATGCCGACGGTGCCGCTGGTCACGGCGGTGGAGGAGACCGCAACCGCCGCGGCGGTCTCGGGTACCAGCGTGTGCAGCGCCACCGAGGCATCGACACCGCCGGACATCGCCTGGCCGCCATTCAGCACCACCAGTTCCTGCGGCAGCCGCTTGCGCAGATAGCCGGTCGAACTGATCTGTTTCAGCACCTCCAGCGAACGGGTCGCCGCGCTTTCGGTGAGTTCCGAGATGTTCGACACGCCCTCTTCCTCGCCGCGACCCAGATCGTCGAAGGTGGCGCCCTCGGGCTTCACATGGGCCAGGTCGGTGCGGTCCAGATAGGACACCGCCAGTTCGCGGAACACGTAGTCGAGGATCGAGGTCGCGCTCTTGATGCTGTCATTGCCCTGCACCATCCCCGCCGGTTCGAACTTGGTGAAGGTGAAGGCATCGACGAACTCTTCCAGCGGCACACCATATTGCAGGCCCACCGACACCGCGATGGCAAAGTTGTTCATCATCGCACGGAAGCCGGCGCCTTCCTTGTGCATGTCGATGAAGATCTCGCCCAGCGTGCCGTCTTCGTATTCGCCGGTGCGCAGGTACACCTTGTGGCCGCCAACGATGGCCTTCTGGGTATAGCCCTTGCGCCGCTGCGGCATCTTCTCGCGATGGCTGCGGACGATCTCTTTGACCACCACCTTCTCGATGATCTTCTCGGCCAGCACCGCGGCCTTTTCCTGGGCCGAGCCGCGCTCCAGCACCTCTGCCGCCTCGTCATCGTCTTCGACCAGGGCCGAGGCCAGAGGCTGCGACAGTTTCGAACCGTCGCGGTACAGCGCGTTGGCCTTGATGCCCAGGCTCCAGCTCAGCTCATAGGCCTTCTGGCAATCCTCGATGGTGGCATCGTTGGGCATGTTGATCGTCTTGCTGATCGCGCCCGAGATAAAGCTCTGCGCCGCCGCCATCATGTGGATATGGCTGTCGACCGAGAGATAGCGCTTGCCCTTCTTGCCGCAGACATTGGCGCAGTCGAAGATCGCGTAATGCTCTTGCTTGAGGTGCGGCGCCCCTTCCAGGGTCATCGTCCCGCAGACATGGTCATTGGCCGCCTCGATCTCTTTCCGGGTATAGCCCAGATGCTTCAGCAGGTCGAAGCTGGGATCGTTCAGCTTGGCCTTCGGCAGGCCCAGCACGCGGGTGCAGAACTCTTCGCCCAGCGTCCACTGGTTGAAGACAAAGCGGATGTCGAAGGCCTGCGCCAGCGCCGCATCGACCTTGGCCAGTTCCTCGGCGCCAAAGCCATGCCCGGCCAGCGAGGTGTGGTTGATCCCCGGCGCGTTGCCGATGCTGCCATGGCCGACCGCATAGGCGATGATCTCTTCGATCTGCGCGCTGCCATAGCCCAGCTTTTCCAATGCCGCGGGCACCGACCGGTTGATGATCTTGAAATAGCCGCCGCCGGCCAGCTTCTTGAACTTCACCAGCGCGAAATCGGGTTCGATCCCGGTGGTGTCGCAATCCATCACCAGGCCGATGGTGCCGGTCGGCGCGATCACGGTGGACTGCGCGTTGCGATAGCCGTGCTTTTCACCCAGGCTCAGCGCCTCGTCCCAGACCGCGGTGGCGATGTCGACCAGCCGCGAGTCGGGGCAGTTGGCATGATCCAGCGGCACCGGCTTGACCGACAGGTCTTCATAGCCCTCGGTCGCGCCATGGGCGGCATTGCGGTGGTTGCGGATCACCCGCAGCATGTGCTCGGCGTTTTTCTTGTAGCCGCGGAACGGCCCCAGCTCGCCGGCCATCTCGGCCGAGGTGGCATAGGCAACACCGGTCATGATCGCGGTCAGCGCGCCGCACAGCGCCCGGCCTTCGGCCGAGTCATAGCTGAGGCCCATATTCATCAGCAGCCCGCCGATATTGGCATAGCCCAAGCCCAGCGTGCGGAAGTCATAGGACAGCTGCGCGATTTCCTTGGACGGGAACTGCGCCATCATCACCGAGATTTCCAGCGTCACCGTCCACAGCCGCGAGGCGTGCATGTAATCGCCGGCGCGGAACTCGCCATCCTCCAGGAAGGTCAGCAGGTTCATCGACGCCAGGTTACAGGCGGTGTCGTCCAGGAACATGTATTCCGAGCACGGGTTCGAGCCGCGGATCGGGCCGTCTGCCGGGCAGGTATGCCATTCGTTGACGGTGTCGTGATACTGGATACCCGGATCGGCGCAGGCCCAGGCGGCATGGCCCACCTGCTCCCACAGGTCGCGGGCCCGCACGGTTTTCGCGACCGAGCCGTCGACGCGGTTGATCAGTTCCCAGTCGGCGTCCTTTTCCACCGCGGTCAGGAAGGCATTGGTGACCCGGATCGAGTTGTTCGAGTTCTGACCCGACACGCTGTTGTAAGCTTCCGAGTCCCAATCGGTGTTATAGGTCGGGAACTCGATCGAGGTGTGGCCCTGCCGGGCATAGTCCAGCACCCGCTTGATATAGGTTTCCGGCACCGACGACGACTTGGCATCGCGCACCGCCGCCTTCAGCGCGGGGTTGGTATTGGGGTCGTAAGCGGCCTCGGCCGCGCCGTCCCAGGCCTTGATGGCGTCGAAGATGCCGTTCAGCTTCTGTTCGTGGATTTTCGACCCTGCGACGATGCTGGCGACCTTCTGCTCTTCCAGCACCTTCCAGTTGATGAAATCCTCGATATCCGGATGATCGGCATCCACGATCACCATCTTCGCTGCTCGACGGGTTGTGCCCCCCGACTTGATGGCACCGGCCGCCCGGTCGCCGATCTTCAGAAATCCCATAAGTCCCGAGGACTTGCCACCGCCCGACAGCTTTTCGCCCTCGCCGCGCAGGTGGCTGAAATTGGTGCCGGTGCCCGAACCGTATTTGAACAGGCGCGCCTCGCGGACCCACAGGTCCATGATGCCGCCGTCGTTGACCAGATCGTCCTGGACCGACTGGATAAAGCAGGCATGCGGCTGCGGGTGTTCATAGGCACTTTTGGACTTGGTCAGCTTGCCGGTCTTGTAATCGACATAGTGGTGCCCCTGGCTGGGACCGTCGATGCCATAGGCCCAGTGCAGGCCGGTGTTGAACCATTGCGGCGAATTCGGCGCGCCGCGCTGGGTCGCCAGCATATAGCGCATCTCGTCGAAATAGGCGCGGGCGTCGGCCTCGTCGGTGAAATAGCCGCCCTTCCAGCCCCAGTAGGCCCAGGCGCCGGCCAGCCGGTCGAACACCTGCTTGGACGAGATCTCGCCGCCGATTTCGGCGCCTTCCTCGGCGACCGAGCGCCACAGGAATTCGGGAACGTCCTTTTCCGCCACCTTCTTCAGGCGCGACGGCACACCGGCCTTGCGGAAATATTTCTGCGCCAGCACGTCGCTGGCCACCTGGCTCCATGACGCAGGAACTTCGATTCCCTCCTGCCGGAACACGACGGTGCCATCGGGATTCCGGATTTCGGACGTGGCCAGAACAAACTCCAGATCCGCGTAGGCGTCTTGCCCAGCTTTGGTGAATTTGCGTTCAATCTTCATCACTGCCTCTTTTCTCAGTCCCATTTCCAGGCGCAGAAGCCACCTGAACCGACCCCCATGCGCAGGGCCGAATGTGCCGTGAACCGAACAAGCAATTCTCTTCGCCGCGCTCTGAAAGCGATCCGGCCGTGGGACCGGTTCTGCGTCGATTTTCTGTCTGTTCCATCCCGGTCGCCCCCTCTGGCTTTCTACCAGATTTAGTGGGTGACGACCCAGCCAACACAATTTCGCGTGTTTAGACCGTTTCCGTCAACGGGTTTTTAGGGCATTTTTCAAAATTGTTTCTCTTGACGCGTGTATCCGGCCGGCCCTCTGTTTCCGCCCGATGATTCATCCCCAATCCGCCGGTCGAATGCCCAGGTGCATTTCCTTTTGAAATGCTGGGGTTTGACGGCAAAAGCCGAAGTTTAACCACAGGATTGTCCACCGCCCGCGCGGCCCCCCGGTCGCGGCTTGCGCCGGCCCCGGCGATATGCGTGACTGTGCCACAGCCGCTACATTTGCCGCCGGAGTCACCAGCATGCGTCTTATTTCCGCACTCTCTATGGTGGCTCTCTGGGGGTGCACCACACAAGATGTAGAGGTTATAAGCAACGCCGCCCGGTTTCCGGCCTATCCCGATGCGCTGTTCTCGGCCATCGAATCCACCTGCACCGATCCGGCCGACACGCTGCTGCGCCCGAAACGCGGCATCCTGGAGTGCCGCACTTTCCTCAGCCCCGAGGAAAGTGCCGCGCTGATCATCACCTATGACGGCACACCGGAGAAACTGCCGCAACTGGTGATGCGGTTTCAGGCGATGAAGGACAACGGCGGTTATCTGGTCGATTACCAGGCCTTTATCGACGTGCCGCAAAAAACCGGCGCGCCGGTCCGGCTCAGCCAGCATTCCCCGTGGGTGCTGCGCCGGATGGCGCAGATTTTCCAGCTGTCCGGGGGCGAGATGGTGCCACCTCCAGCCGAGGCATAGGGCGCTCGGCGCGTGTGGCGCTGCGACCCCGGTTTCGGGCCGGGTTCAAACTGTCTCTTCTAAGCCATTAAAACACATGCGGTTTTAGATTTTCCGCATCGGCCCCTTCGCCAGGTCGACCAGTTCGACAACCGAACGCACTTCCAGCTTTTCCAGGATGCGCGCGCGGTGATGGTCGACGGTTCGCGGACTGATCTCCAGGATGCGGCCGATCTCTTTGCTGGTGACTTCCCCGGGATGTTCCAGGATGAAATCGACGATTTCCTGCTCGCGCGCGGTCAACCGGTCGAACCGCGACGCGGCGGCGCGGGCGCGGCCGGCGGCTTCGGCCATCTCGGCGGCCATCTTGCAGGCGGTCTCGATCCGCTCCACCAGCACCGACTGGCGGAACGGTTTTTCCAGGAAATCCACCGCGCCCCCCTTCATCGCCTGCACCGATTCCGGGATGCCGCCATGACCGGTGATAAAGATGATCGGCAACAGGTATCCCTTGCGGTTGATATGTTCCTGCAACTCCAACCCGGACATGCCCGGCATCCCGTAATCCAGCACCAGGCAGCCGATGCGGTTTTCATCATAGGCGTCAAGGAAGGCCTGCGCCGACTCGTAGGCCTCCACCGTGAAGCCACGCATGCGCAATGCCCGCGGCAGCGATGTACGGATGTGCTGATCGTCATCGACGACGAAGACAACGGGGTCTGGATCACTCATGCCGCCCGAGACCCTCTGGCCGCCGAACCCGCCCTGCTGGCGGGCAATACGAAACAGAACCGGGCCCCGTCCGCGTGGCTGGCATCATGCCACAGCCGCCCGCCATTGGCGGCGACGATGGAGCGGCAGATCGACAGGCCCAGCCCCATGCCGTCGGGTTTGGTGGTTTCGAATTCCGAGAACAGCGTCAACCCCGGCGCGATGCCCGGCCCGTTATCGGTGACGCTGACATGCACCTTGTCGCCGTCACGCGCGGCCCGCACCACGACCCTGCGCGCCTCCTGATCGACACCGCCCAGCGCCTCGACCGCGTTGCGCAGCAGGTTGACGATGACCTGCGCAATCTGCGTGCGGTTGCCGTAAACCTCGGTCTGGCCCTCGACCTCGATCCTGACATCCACCTCCGCTTCGGTCGCCTCGGGCAGCACCAGCCGGCGTGCCTGTTCGATCAGTTCGGGGAAGTCGAACACCGTGCGTTCGGCGGTGTCCTTTTTGACGAAACTGCGCAGCGCGCGGATGATATCGCCGGCGCGCAGCGACTGTTCCTCGATTTCCTGCAGGATGGTGCGCAGCTCGGCGTCGGCCTCGCCCGCGCGTTCGGCGGCCAGCCGGGCCGCATCGGCATTCTGCGCAATCGCCGCCAGCGGCTGGTTCAACTCATGCGCCAGGCCCGATGCCAACTGCCCCATCATATGCCCGCGCGAGAAATGCGACAGCTCGCGGCTCAGCTGCTGGATCTGGCGCTCTTTCGCAATCGCGCCAGTGATATCATCCACCATGGCCACGGCATAGAGCGCCTTGCCGCCTTCATCGCGCACCATGAAGGCATTGAACTTGACCCAGAGCCTGCGCCCGCCCTTGCGGATCAACCGCATTTCCTGATTGGCCGGTGGTGTGTCACTCTGGGCGGCATCCAGATGCGCGAAGGTCTCGGCCGGCCCATCCAGGGCAATATCGGCCAGGCACAGCTCGGACAGCTCCTGCGGGGTATAGCCGGTCAATTCGCAGAATTTCGGATTGGCGCGCAGCACCGCCCCGGTTTCCGGCGCCAGATGGGCAATCGGGCGCGAGGCCATGTCGAAGGTCTGGCCATATTCGAATTCGGTCTGCTTGCGCGCGGCAATCTGCTGCATCAGCGTGGCATTGGCGCGCTCCAACTCTTTATAGGTCTTCGGCAATGGCTCCGACGGATCCAGCTCGCCCTGGGAAATCAGCGCCGAGCGCACCGCAAAGGCGCGCACCGGACGATAGATGTAATTTGCCATCAATAGCCCGATCAGCGCGGTGATCGCCGAAACCGCGATCGCGATCCAGATATTGTTCAGCCGGTTCCTTTTGATCACCGCGGTAAAATCATTCTCGGGGGCATAAACAGCAATCGTCCAGGGCAATTCCCGGCTGATAATCGGCTTGACCACCGAAACATAAGTTTCGCCGTCATGGGTGAATTGCGATGACATTTCCTGCGGCGTGAACAGCGCCCCTTCGCGGTAGAGCGGGCTGAACGCCGAACGCGCAATCGGATCCTCCAGTTCCCAGATCTTGGCAAAGCGCAAGGTGCCGTCCGGGCCCGGGGTTCGGATGAACTGCTGGTCGGGATGCGCGATCACGTCGCCATTGCGATGGATGATCAGCGCCTTGCCGGTCGACCCGACCCGCAGCATGGAGAGAAAATCCGAGATGTCGCTGATCTCGATATCCACCCCCATCACCCCGTTGATCGTCCCGTCGCTGCCGAAGACCGGCGAGGCCAGGGTGATGCCCGGCTGTTGCGAGGAATAGAAGATATAGGGATCGGTCCAGATCGTGTTTTGGTCGGCCTCGGCGCGCAGATACCAAGGCCGCGTGCGCGGATCATAGGTATCGGTCGGGTCCGAGCGGCGGGACACCACCGAAAACTCTTCGTCGCGCCAGATCAGCTGGGTATCGCGGACATCGCCGTCGAACGAGACGAATTTCGACCGGTACGGCCCCGCGTCGTCGCTGCGCATCACGTAGACGAATTCGCCCGCGCGATTGCCATAGAAAATGCCGGAAAACTGCGGCGACAGTTGCAGCTGCTGAAAGAACAGTTGTTCCAGCAATTGCGGGTTGTCACTGGCCACCACGTCATTCTGCGCCAGGTTGGCAGCCAGTTCCGCCGCCCCGTGGGCCGGTTGCAGAAAGCCCTTGGAATGTTCAATCGTGTTGGTGCCGACATCGCTGAGCAGATCGCGGGCATGGCCGATCAGCGCACGCTCGGATGTGACATAAGATGTCGAGATGATCAGCAGCACCGCCATCAGCTGCAGGCCGGCCAGCCCGATTACAAGTATGGTGCCCAAAGACGTCTTCACAGCCCGGCTTCAATCGCGTGTTTCAATAAAAGGCATCTTGCGCCACCCGCTTCATTCTGAAAGCCCTGCGGTCGGCGATGGCAGCGAAGGACTGACCGAAAGTTTATAGGCCAGCCGATACGGAACGGGGAATAGGTAGAATTGCCTAGGCAATGACACGCATTCACAGGCACGAGAGATTCCATCACACTGTCCTCATTCTTTGGCCTGGTCGTTCCGGCGACCGAATTCTGGCCCTAATAACTTTGCAACAAAGTTAATTTTCGTCCATCCCCTCTGTTCCGTGAGTGGTACTGGCGTCGGGGCCCGTCCCGACGCCAGTTTTACGTGTGAACTCCGAAATCGCAATAATTTCAGTTCCGCCCTGTGGCGGCCGCTCCGGCCCTCGGCCGCCCCCCCGACGCGGCGACCGTCCGAATCGCCGCGCCGATCAGCGGGTCAGGCCCCGGCCAACAGGTCCTCGATGCGGATCGGGAAACGCCTGACGCGGGTGCCGGTGGCGTGCCAGATCGCGTTGCCGATGGCGCCCACGGTGCCGGTGATGCCGATCTCGCCCACCCCCTTGATTCCCAGCGCGTTCACATGGGGATCATCCTCGTGCACGGTCAGCACCTCCAGCCCCTGCACATCGGCATTGACCGGAATGTGATAGCCCGCCAGGTCGGCGTTGATGACCCGCCCGGTGCGCGCGTCCATCCGGGCCTCTTCATGCAGGGCAAAGGACAGGCCCCAGATCATCCCGCCCATCAACTGGCTTTCGGCCAGTCTGGGATTGATGATCCGTCCCGCGGCAAAGACCCCGACCAGGCGGCTGACCCGGATCTGGTAGAGCGCCGGATCGACCTTCACCTCGGCGAAGACCGCGCCATGCGAATACATCGCGTGGCCTGCCGCCGCTTCGGGACTGCGCGCGGCGCTGCCCTGGCCGACGATCTCGGCGCCGCCCGCGCGGGCGATGATCTCGGCATAGCTTTCGCTGCGGCTTTCATCGTTTTCCAGAACCAGCCGGCCGTCGCGCCCGACCACGCTGGCATTACCTGCCCCATAGAGCGGCGAAGCCGGGTCGGCAGTGGCAATCTCGGCCAGCCGCCGGACTGCCTCGACCCCGGCCGCATGCAGCGCGCTGCCGGCGGTGGCGGTATGCCCCGAGCCACCGGCAACGCCACCATCGGGCAGGTCGGAATGGCCCGAGCGGAACTCGACCTTGTCCAGCGGCAGGCCCAGCCCGTCTGCCGCGATCTGCGCCAGCGCGGTCCAGGCCCCCTGCCCCATATCGGCAGCGGCGGTTTCAACAAGGCCGGTGCCGTCCGGGCGCAGCACCGCCCGGGCCTGGGCGGTGAACATCGGCGCGGCAAACAGCGCGCTGCCCATCCCCCAGCCGACAAGGCAACCGTTTTCATCGGTCATCTGCCGCGGCTGCCGCGGCCGACCGGCCCAGCCAAACCGCTCGGCCCCCTGCGCATAGCAGTCGCGCAACGCCTTGGAGGAATAGGGCCGCCCGGTGCCGGGCTCGGTATCGGCATAGTTGCGCAGGCGAAAGTCCAGCGGATCCAGCCCTAGCGCTTCGGCCATCTCGTCCATCGCACATTCCAGCGCCGCCGAGCCCGACGCCTCGCCGGGCGCGCGCATCGGTCCCGGCGTGCCGATATCGACACGCACGCCATAGAGCGCCGAGCGCAGCGCATCCGCGGCATAGAGCCCCTGCGAGGCAAAGGCGGCGGATTCGACGAAATCGTCAAAGGTCGAGGTCACGGCAAGCGACTCGTGATCCAATACGGTCAATTTGCCGGCGCCGTCGGTGCCCAGCCTCAGCCGCTGCCGTGTGGCGCCGCGATGGCCGGTGGGGCCGAACATCTGGTCGCGCCGCAACATCAGCTTGACCGGCCGCCCGGTCATGCGCGCGGCAAGGATGGCCAGCACCTGCGGCCCGTTGACCACGGCTTTGGAGCCAAAGCCGCCGCCCAGGTAAGGGCTGCGGATGGTCACGTTCTCGGGTGGAATCCCGAGGTAAAACGCATAGGCCGCGCAGGACATCGCAATCGCCTGGCTGGGGATGTCCAGCATCAGCCGATCACCATCCCATTGCGCCACCAGCGCGTGGGTCTCCATGGCGTTGTGATATTGCTCGGGCGTTTCATAGGTCACGTCGATGGCCTGCGCCGCCGCGGCATGGCCCGCGGCGATATCGCCGTGCACGGTTTCGCCGGGTCCCCCGAAGGCGCCTGCTTCCAGCTTGTAAGGCTCGGCCCCGTCCAGCCCGACCCGCGGCGGCAGCGCCGTGTAGCGCGGATTCAGCAGACGCGCGCCCTCTGTCGCGGCCTCCAGGGTTTCGCCCAGCACCAGCGCGATCGGCTGGTTGGCATAGCGCACCGTGTCATCCTGCAACGCCTCGAAGCGGAAGGCGAACATGAAGGGCTTGCTCTGCGGATCACCGGGCAAGGGCGGGCAATTGTCCGGCGTGATCACCTCGACCACGCCGGGATGCGCCTTGGCGGCAGCCACATCCAGTTGGGTGACGCGGCCCCGGGCGATGGTGGCCGGGACATAGACAGCGTGCAGCAGGTGCTCGGGGTGGTTGTCCGCGGCGAAGGTGGCCGCCCCGGTCACCTTGGCGATACCGTCGCGGCGGGTGAACGGCTGGCCCGAATTGGAACCGAAGCGCGCGGGAAAGGGAAGCGTATCAGGCATCAGCGGGAACTCCGAGTGAACAGGCCGGAAGCGCCGGAAGGCGTGCCGGTGTCCCACCGGCGGCCAGGGTCAGGGCGCGAATGGCGATGCGCCGGGACAGTTCGATCTTGTGGGCATTGTCGCCCGAGGGTCGGGCGCCCTCCAGCGCCGTGGCAGCGGCTTGGGCAAACAGGTCCGGCCCCGGCTTGTGCCCCACCATCAGCGTCTCGGCGGCCGGCACACGCCAGGGCCGCGCGGCCACCGCGCCCAGCACC
>NZ_PGTB01000127.1 GCF_002786325.1 Pseudooceanicola lipolyticus
TGGCGGCGTGATAGGCGGCGCCAAGTGCCAGCAGCGCGGCGTCGCTGCCCAGCGGTCCGAACAGCTGCACCCCGCCGGGCAGGCCGGCGGCGGAAAATCCGGCCGGCATCGCCAGCGCCGGCAGGCCGATCAGGCTGACCGGGACCACCACTTCCATCCAGCGGTGATAGGTGTCCATCGCCTGCCCGGCAATCTCTGCCGGATGGTCCAGCGTCACGTCGAAGGGCCAGAGCTGCGCCGACGGCAACACCAGCGCGTCATAGTCCCGGAACAGCGCCGCCGCAGTGCGGAACCAGTCCGACCGCACCAGGCTGGCCCGGTGCACCTCCATCGCGCTGAGCGCGCGGCCGCGCTCGATCTCCCAGATCGCGCTGTCCTTCAGCTGGTCGCGCCGGTCCAATAGCGGCGCGTGACGCCCCGCCATCGCGAAAGAGCGCAGGGTAGTCCAGCTGTCCCACATCGCCCCGGCCTCGAAAGGCGGCGCGACCTCTTCGATGACGCAGCCCAGATCCGCCAGCACCGCCAGCGCCGCACGGGCATTGTCCAGGATGCCCGCCTCCATCGGCAGGGCGCCGCCCCAGTCGCCCAGCCAGCCGATGCGCAGCCCGGCGGGGTTGGCCGGGGTCAGCGGCGCCACCGGTTGCGCCGGCGCTTGCAGCGGCCGGCGCGGATCGGGGCCCGAGATCACGTCGAGCAGTAAGGCGATATCCTCGGGGCTGCGCGCCATCGGCCCGTTGGTGGACAGCTGATGCAGGAACATGTCGCCCGCCGGATCGGCGGGCACCCGGCCCCAGCTGGGCCGGAAGCCATAGACATTGTTCCAGGCCGCCGGGTTGCGCAGGCTGCCCATCATGTCCGACCCATCGGCCAGCGCCAGCATGCCCGCGGTCAGCGCGGCGGCGGCACCGCCGGAGGATCCGCCGCTGGATCGCGTGGTGTCATAGGGGTTGCGGGTTGGCCCGTAGACCGGGTTGAAGGTGTGCGAGCCCAGGCCGAATTCCGGCACGTTGGTCTTGCCGATCAGGATCGCCCCCGCCGCCCGCAGCCGCGATGCCAGCAGCCCGTCCTGCTGCGGCACAAAATCACGGAACAGCGGCGACCCGGAGGAGCAGACCACCCCCCGCAGATGTTCCAGATCCTTCACCGCCATCGGCAACCCGTGCAGCGGGCCCTTGTCCCGCGCCGCATCGGCCGCGCGCGCCTCGGCCATCAGTTCGTCGCCGTCGCGCAGCGCGACGATCGCGTTGACCGTGCCGTTGACCGCGCCGATCCGGTCCAGCACCTGCGCCATCAGCGTTTCGGCGGACAGTTCGCCGCTGCGCAGCCGGGCAAGCAGATCGGCGGCGGAAGAGTTCAGAAGGGACATGCGGACCTCGTGCGATTTTCGCCGCAACCTAGCCGCCCCGTCCCGTAGAGAGAAGGCCCTGCGCAGTCAGACGAAATCGAAATCCGTCCGGCTCAGAGAAACCGATGCGGCGCCGTCCAGGATGATGGTACCGCCGTCATAGCCGATCACCGCGTCACCGCCCGAGGTGCTGATATCGAGCGCCTTGAAACCGCCGCTGTGATCGGAGATGCGCAGCAGGTCGACACCGTCCTCGTAATCCGCCACGCGGTCGGTGCCGCCGGCGGCGCCGAAATCGAACACATCCTTCCCGGCACCGCCCCGCAGGATGTCGTCGCCGCCGAGACCGGCCAGGACGTCATTGCCCTTGCCGCCATTCAGCAGGTTCGCGTTGTTGTCGCCCATCAGCCGGTCGGCCTTGCTGGTGCCCACCAGGTTCTCGATGCTGGACTCGGCGACATAGCCCTTTGTCGGGGTCGGGTCGGTGATGTCCTTGAGGCCGACATTCATAAAGGCGCCGCCCTCGTCCAGCGACACGGTGACGCCGGATTTGAATCGCGCAAAGCTGAGCGTGTCGGTGCCGCTGCCGCCTTGCACCACCACGCCGATGGTTCCCGGCATTTCATTCAGCACGATGGTATCGTCACCGTCGCCGGTGCGGACCAGCCCGGCGCCGCCCTTGCCGACGGTCACCTTGTCATTGTCATTGCCGGTAAAGATGGTGCTGGCATAGCCGGCCTTGGTGATCACGGTGTCGCGGCCATCCCCGGTCTTGATCAGGTCGGCCCCCTGGTTGACGGTGACGCGGTCATTGCCGGTTCCGGTATCGATGGATCCGACAAACCCCTTGGCAACCACCTTGTCCTTGCCATCGCTGGTCTTCACCAGCTCGGCGCCGCCGGTGCCGATGGTGACGGTGTCATTGCCATCGCTGGTCTTTACCAGATCCGCGCCGCCGGCGCCGACAGTCACCTTGTCATTGCCGTCACTGGTCGAGATCGTCTCGACCCGTTCGTTGCCGGTCTTGACCGTGTCATTGCCGCCGCCGGTGCGGATCGTTCCGACAAAACCGTTGGTGGTGGTCACGCTGTCATTGCCCCGGCCGGTTTGCACCATTCCGACGCCGCCGGAGCCGACCTTGATGGTGTCGCCGATGGCCGCACCCGGCGCGCCGCCGGTTTCGATTTGCGACACATAGGCATTGCCGGTGCTGACGCTGTTTTCCTTGGCATAGAGCCCGATAAAGCTGGTCCCGCCATCCTGCTTGTTGCCCAGCGTGACCTCGTGCGTGTCGCCATCCCAGCCAAAGATGAACCGGGCGCGGGTCGAGATCAGGTCGACATCCGAGTTGTAACCCAGTTCCAGAAAGTCGACGCGCCGGTTGCTGCCATTGTCCAGATCCCGGATCGTGGTCAGATTGTCATCCCCGGCGATGCGTAGGGTTTTCACCCGCCAGCCGCTGCCGGTGAAATTGGCCGTGGCATCCAGGTCGTCACCGGGATTGGGCGCGGAATAAAAGACGTTGTAATAGCCGATGCTGCCGTCTTCCCAAGAGACTGCCGAGCGGCCCGGCAAGCGGGCGACATCGGTGGTTCCGTCGAAGATGACATTCAATGTTTGCGTGGCCATATTGTCCCCCCTGCGCCGCGGAAATAAGGCGGCATAGCTGCGTTTTGAAATCGCGCCGCGCCGCGGCAGCACCCGCGGCCAGCCCGATCACCTTATCGCATCGACAGAAATTGCAATAAAAAACTTCTCGCCTTACCCGGGGGTAAGGCGGCGCAGGCCGGGTGGCGCAAGGGGAAATGGCGGTGGCGTCAGGCTTCGCTGCGGGCCTCGGCGCGGCTTTTGCCCGAGACGTCCAGCGCCAGCGTGGCGGCCATGAAGGCATCGAGATCGCCGTCCAGCACGCCCTTGGTATCCGAGGTCTCGTGATTGGTGCGCAGGTCCTTCACCATCTGGTAGGGCTGCAGCACGTAGGACCGGATCTGGTTGCCCCAGCCGGCATCGCCCTTGGCCTCGTGCGCCGCGTTGATATCGGCGTTGCGGCGGTCCAGCTCGAGCTGGTACAGCCGCGATTTCAGCGCCTTCATGGCGATGTCGCGGTTCTGGTGCTGCGATTTCTCGGAACTGGTCACCACGATCCCGGTGGGATGGTGGGTGATCCGCACCGCCGAGTCGGTGGTGTTGACGTGCTGGCCGCCGGCACCGGAAGAGCGGTAGGTGTCGATGCGGATATCGGCCGGGTTGACCTCGATCTCGATATTGTCATCGACCACCGGGTAGACCCAGACCGAGCTGAACGAGGTGTGCCGCTTGGCGGCGCTGTCGTAGGGCGAGATGCGCACCAGCCGGTGCACGCCGCTTTCCGATTTCAGCCAGCCATAGGCGTTTGGCCCCGAGATCTTGTAGGTGGCGGATTTGATCCCCGCCTCTTCACCGGCGCTTTCGGATTGCAACTCGACCTTATAGCCGTGTTTCTCGGCCCAGCGGACATACATCCGCGCCAGCATCGAGGCCCAGTCGCAGCTTTCGGTGCCGCCGGCCCCGGCGTTGATTTCGAGGAAGGTGTCGTTGCCATCCGCCTCGCCGTCCAGCAGCGCCTCAAGCTCTTTCTGCGCCGCCTTCTCCTTCAGCGCGGCCAGCGCCTGTTCGGCCTCTTTCACCACCTCGGCGTCGTCTTCCATCTCGCCCAGTTCGATCAGCTCGACATTGTCGCTGAGATCGCGGGCGATGCCGTCATAGGTGTCGATGGCGTCGACCAGCATCTGCCGTTCGCGCATCAGCTTCTGGGCCTTTTCCGGATCGTCCCACAGCGTCGGGTCCTCGACCCGCGCGTTGAATTCCTCCAGCCGGTGCGGCGCCGTCTCGCGGTCCATCCGCTGGGCCAGCAGCTCCAGCGATTTCTCGATCTCTGCAACGATATTCTGCGTCTCGGCGCGCATATCAGTCCTGCCCGTCTAAGTGGTGAGTGCGGGTGATAGACCAGCCCCCGGGCATGGGCAAGCGGTCAGTACAGCCCGCCGGAACTGACGGTTCCGAAATCGGCCTTCGGCCCCACCGTCACGGTGTTGCCGGTCGAGGTGGTAACCTGGCGGCCGCTGTTCTGCGCCACCTCTTCGAACAGAGGCAGGTTCGACCCCATGGCAAAGCCGCCGTCATAGGCCAGACCGAAGATCGGCTCCCAGCCATCGCGGAAATATTCCGCCACCACGAAGGGGCCCGACATGTCGTCGGGCAGGCGCGCGCCGGTATAGCGGTCGATCTTGATGAAATGGCCGCCGGGGGGCACCGCGAAGGGGCCGCCACCGAATTTCTTGATCGCCTCGGTCATGAATTCCTGGAAGACCGGGCCGCACATGGACGAGCCATAGGCGCCGCGGCCCAGCGAGCGGGGCCGGTCAAAACCGATATAGCAACCGGCGACCACGTTGCTGGAAAAGCCGATGAACCAGACGTCGCGGGCCGAGTTGGTGGTGCCGGTCTTGCCGGCAATCGGCACCGGCAGGTTGATCACGCCCGAGGCGGTGCCGCGATCGACCACGCCTTTCATCATCGAGGTCAGCTGATAGGCGGTGATCGCGTCCATCACCCGCGACCGGTTCGATACGATGCGCGGTGCCATACCGGGCCGCAGGTCGGGCGTGCTGCAATCGGCGCAGGTGCGCTTGTCATGGCGATAGATGGTGCGCCCGAACCGGTCCTGGATGCGGTCGACCAGGGTGGGCGTCACCCGTTCGCCGCCATTGGCGAACATCGCGTAGGCCGCAACCATTCGGTAAAGCGTGGTTTCCTCCGAGCCCAACGAGTTGGCAAGATAGCTGCCCATGTTGTTGTAAACGCCGAAACGTTCGGCATAGCCGGCCACCACGTCCATACCGATTTCCTGCGCCAGGCGGATGGTCATCAGGTTGCGCGACTGTTCGATGCCGGTGCGCAGCGGCGTCGGGCCGTAGAACTTGTTGGTGGAATTGCGCGGCCGCCACAGGCCCTGCGGCGTGTCGATCTCGATCGGGGCGTCAACCACGATGGTCGCCGGGCTGTAACCGCTGTCGAGCGCCGCGGCATAGACGAAGGGCTTGAAGGACGAGCCCGGCTGCCGCTGGGCCTGGGTGGCGCGGTTGAACACCGAATCCTGGTAGGAGAAGCCGCCCTGCATCGAAATCACGCGGCCGGTATTGACGTCCATCGCCATGAACCCGCCTTGCACTTCGGAGACCTGCCGCAGGGTCCAGCGGATGAACGCGCCGTCGTCGTCGCGGGTCATTGCGCGCACCAGCACCACGTCGCCGACGCCCAGCAGGTCGCCCGCGACCTGCGCCCGGCGCGCCAGCGAGCCGTCCTCGTTGCGCTTGCGCGCCCAGGTGACGTCATTGGCCGGGATCCAGTGGCCGTCGGCATCGGTTTCGACGCCCTCGATGCCGATGCGGGCATCGTTGCTGCCCACCTCCAGCACCACCGCCGGGCGCCACAGCCCGTCGAGTTCGATATCGCGCGGCACATCGACATTGGCCAGCGCTTCGCGCCAGGTCGCCTCGTCGGTCAGCGACTCGGCCGGAAGAGTTTCGTAGGTGCCGTGCCATATGCCGCGATCGCGGTCGTATTTCTCCAGCTGCCGGCGCAGCGCCTGTTCGGCGATCACCTGCATTTCCTCGTCGATGGTGGCGCGCACGGTAAAGCCGCCGGTGAAGAATTCACCATCCTGGAAGCGGCGCCCGGTCTGGCGCGAGATCTCGTCGCGGAAATCGGAATCCTCGCTCAACTGGCGGCGGATCTCATCGGTGAAATAGCTGCGCGGCGGCAGCACGGTGCGGAAGCCTTCGAAATCGCCATTCTGGACGGTTCGCAGCGGCGTCTCCTGCCCTTCGCGCATTTCCGCCTCGGAGAGATAGCCATTCTCGTTCATCTCGCGCAGCACGTAGTTGCGGCGCGCCACCGCGGCGTCCATCTGCCGCACCGGGTGCAGGTTGCCGGGGCGCTGCGCCAGCGCCGCCAGATAGGCGGCCTCGGCCGGGGTCAATTCGGTCAGCGTCTTGTTGTAATAGGTCTGTGCCGCGGCGGCGACGCCATAGCTGTTCTGGCCCAGGAAGATCTCGTTCAGGTAGAGTTCGAGGATCTTTTCCTTGTCCAACGCCTTCTCCACCCGCGAGGCGAGGATCAGTTCCTTGATCTTGCGCTCGGCGGTCCGGTCGGAACTCAGCAGGAAATTCTTCATCACCTGCTGGGTGATGGTCGAGGCGCCGCGGATGTTTTCGCCGCGCGATTTCACCGCCTCGAACCCGGCGGCGGCGATGCCGCGCAGGTCAAACCCTTGGTGAGTATAGAAACTTTTATCCTCGGCCGAGATGAAGGCCTGTTTCACCAGGTCCGGGATCTGATCGGCCGGGGCGAACAGGCGGCGTTCCTTGGCGAATTCGTCGATCAGCTGGCCCTTGCCGGAATAGATCCGGCTGATTGTCGGCGGCCGGTACTGCGCCAGCGATTCGTGGCTGGGCAGGTCGCGGCCATACATCCAGAACACGCCGCCGACGGTGATCGCCACCATGGCGATGCCAAGCGTCACGGCGGTGAAGATCGCGCCGAAAAAGGAAAAGACGAACCGGATCACAAAACCTGCCCCTACCTGGAAACTTGCGGCAATATAAGCGCCCCCCGCGATGGGGTCAAAACACGATGGCGGACCTGGGCGATGCGCGGCCGGCCTCTGCCGGGTTATTGCCGGACCAGCGGACGGCTGGCCAGGTCATTCGTGCGCCAGGCCATCAGCCCGTTGCGGATGCCCACCGCGATACCGGCGCGCCATTCGGGATTCAGCAGGTTGTTCAGATCGCGCGGGCTGGACATGAAGCCGATCTCGATCAGCACCGACGGGATATCGGCCGCCTTCAGCACCGAAAAGCCGCTGTGCCGCAACGGCCGGCGGTTCATCGGCGCGCCGGTCTGGCGCATGCCATCGGCCAGGGCGCGGGCCAGTTGATCGGCACGGGGCTGGGTTTCCTGCCGGGCGAGGTCGAGCAGGACATCGGTGATCTCGTCATCGGTGTCGCTGAGGTCGAGCCCCGACAGCAGCTCGCTCCGGTCATGGCGTTCGGCCAGCTTGGCGCTGGCGATATCCGACGCCTCCTGCGACAGGGTATAGACCGTGGCGCCATGCGCCTGCCCCTCGGACAGGGAATCGGCATGTAGCGAGATGAACACGTCGGCACCGGCCTGATGCGCCAGGGTCACGCGCCGTTCCAGCGACACAAAGTAATCGCTGTCGCGGGTCAGCAGCACCTCGAACCCGCCGCTGCGCAACAGGACCTCGCGCAGTTCGCGGGCAAAGGTCAGCATCAGCGCCTTTTCATTCATCCGCTCGGTCTCGGCGCCGGGATCGATGCCGCCATGGCCCGGATCCAGCATCACAACCAGGGGGGCGTCGGCATTGCGCGGGCGGTCGGGCGCCACCTCTGCCGGCGCCGGCAGGTCAAGGCGGGGATCATAGGGCGCGCCCGCGGTGGCGGCAAACTCGGCCGCCGAGACCGGGCGCAGCGCCACCGCCAGGCGGGCCGCCTGGCTTTCGCCATCCACCGTCATCTCTGCCGACACGACCTGCATGGGGGCTAAAAGTTCGGCAACAAATCGAGACCAACCAGGGACATAGGCGCCAAAGTTCACCTGTGATACCAACTTGGTCTCTACCAGTTGCGCGGGATCCAACCCGGTCCAGTCGACCTCTTGGAAATCCAGTACCAGCCGCGGCGGCCCGTCGAGCGTGAACAGCCGATAGGGCACACCCAGGCTGAGCGCCAGGTCGATGCGCAGGTCGTCGGTGCCGGTGATGCGGCTGTTCTGCGGGTCGATCCGGGCCAAGGCGGAAAAGCCCTGCCCCCAGGCCAGGGCCGGCAGAAGCCACAAAACTGTTATTACCGCGATTAGCCTGCTCATGCCCCGCCGTCCGGATTCCCGGCCCTTGTTGCGGCAACCTTACCGCATGGCGCGCGGATTCGAAACGCCTTAGCGCGCGCCCCGTTCGGCCATAAACCGCCGCAGGCGGCTGAGTCCCTCGCGGATATCCTCGGTCGACTGGGCATAGGCAAAGCGCAGCGTCTGGGCGCCGCGCTCGGGGTCGAAATCCAGCCCCGGCGTCACCGCCACACCGGTCTCACGTAGGATCTCGGCAGCAAAGGACCGGCTGTCGCGAGTGTGTTCGCTGACATCGGCATAGACGTAGAAGGCGCCGTCCGGCGGCGCGATGCGATCGAAGCCGGCAGCCGGCAACCCTTCGAGCATCAGCTTGCGATTGCGCGTGTAGACATCGAGATTCGCATCCAGTTCGGCATGACAATCCATCGCCGCCAGCGCCGCGACCTGGCTGGCATGGGAGGGGCAGATGAACATGTTCTGGGCGATGCGCTCGACCACTCGCACGTGATCCTCGGGCACCACCATCCAGCCGATGCGCCAGCCGGTCATCGAGAAATATTTCGAGAACGAATTGATCACGTAGACCTCGTCGCTGAGTTCCAGCGCGGTGACCGCCTTGGCCTCGTATTCCAGCCCGTGATAGATCTCGTCCGAGATAAAGCTCATTCCGCGCGCATGGGCGGCCTCGATCAGCGCGCCCAGGGCGGATTGATCCAGCATGGTGCCCGAGGGGTTGCCCGGCGAGGCCACCAGCAGGCCCCGCAGGCCGAGCCCGTCGAAATCCTCGGGGACCGGCTGGAACCGGTTCTGCGAGGCGGTGGGCAGATCGACCGGTGTCAGGTCGAGCGAGCGCAGGATCTGCCGGTAAGAGGGATAGCCCGGCGCACCGATCCCGACCCGGTCGCCGGTATCGAACAGCGCGGTAAAGGCCAGCAGGAAACCGCCGGTCGATCCGGTGGTGACGACCACCCGCTCGGGGTTGAGATCGAGATCGTACCAGTCGCCATACAGCTCGGCGATGCGCTGCCGCAGGTCGGGCAGACCCAGCGCCACGGTATATCCCAGCGCCTGGGTGTCCAGCGCCCGTTTCAGCACGTCAATCGCGCCCTTGGGCGCCCCGGTGCTGGGCTGGCCGACCTCCATGTGGATGATGTGGCGGCCCGCCTCTTCGGCCTGGCGCGCATCTTCCATCACATCCATCACAATGAAGGGATCGACCTGTGACCGGGTTGAGTTCCGCATATCCTTCTCCCATTGTCGCATGAAGGCTGTTTGATCGCGTAGCCCGGCAGGGTCAACACCGGGGCCCCCTTGAACTTGGCCTTCGGACGTGAGCAGAGCGGCAATGACCGAATATGCATCACAGGACCTGCTAAATGACCCGCGCCTTGCTGACCCGACTGACCCTTGCCACCGCCCTGAGCCTGGCCGCCGCCCCGGTTCTGGCCTTTGATCCCGCCGAGATGACCGAGGGCGAGCGCACCGCCTTCGGCGAACAGGTCCGCGCCTATATCCTGGAAAACCCCGAGATCATCATGGAGGCCTATGCGCTGCTGGAACAGCGCAACGCCCAGGCCGAGGCGGCCGCCGACACGCAGTTGATCGCACGCCATGCTGCCGAGTTGTTCGAGGATGACCATTCCTGGGTCGGCGGCAATCCCGAGGGCGACATCACCCTGGTGGAATTCATGGATTACCGCTGTGGCTATTGCCGGCGGGCGACGCCCGAGGTCGCCAGCCTGCTGGAAAGCGACGGCAATATCCGCCTGATCATCAAGGAATTTCCGATCCTCGGCGAAAGCTCGCTGCTGTCCTCACGGTTCGCGGTGGCCACCAAGCTGTTGGCCGGCGACGCGGCCTATCACCAGGTGCATGACGCGCTGCTGGAACTGAACAGCGACGCCACCGAGGTGACGCTGCGGCGGCTGGGCGATGGGCTGGGCCTGGAGACCGAGGCGATCCTGGCGCATATGGACAGCGACGAGGTCACCGAAATCCTGGTGAAGAACCGCGAACTGGCGCAGCAGCTGTCGATCAGCGGCACCCCCACCTTCGTGCTGCAGGACCGGATGCTGCGCGGCTTCCTGCCGGCCGAACAGATGGCGCAGATCGTCGCGGATATCCGCGGCTAGTCGCCCACGGCAGCCACGGCCACCGTGCCGAGAACCCTGAGGTCCCGGATCGAGGTCCGGGACAGCGGTGCGAGCTGTTGCACAGGCGGGCCGGGTGAGGCCCGCCCCTACTCTGCCGCCTTTTGCAGCGCGTCGAGTTCGGCGGCCTTTTTCTCGACCTGCTCGACAATGTGGTCGATCATCTGCTCGTTCGACATCCGGTGGCTTTGCTTGCCGGCCAGGTAGACCATGCCGTTGCCGGCGCCGCCGCCGGTGAAGCCGACATCGGTCATCAGCGCCTCGCCGGGGCCGTTGACCACGCAACCGATGATGCTGAGGCTCATCGGGGTCTTGATATGTTCCAGCCGTTTTTCCAGCGCCTCGACGGTCTTGATCACGTCAAAGCCCTGCCGGGCGCAGGACGGGCAGGAGATGATGTTGACGCCGCGATGGCGCAGACCCAGCGCCTTGAGGATTTCAAAGCCAACCTTGACCTCTTCCACCGGGTCGGCGGACAGGCTGACGCGAATGGTGTCGCCGATGCCCATCCACAGCAGGTTGCCCAGGCCGATTGCGGATTTGATCGTGCCCGACATCAGCCCGCCGGCCTCGGTGATGCCCAGGTGAATCGGTGCATCGGTGGCTTCGGCCAGTTGCTGATAGGCGGCGGCGGCCATGAACACGTCAGAGGCCTTCACGCTGATCTTGAACTCGTGGAAATCGTGATCCTGCAGGATGCGGATATGATCCAGCCCCGATTCCACCATCGCGTCGGGGCAAGGCTCGCCATATTTTTCCAGCAGGTGTTTTTCCAGGCTGCCGGCGTTCACGCCGATGCGGATCGAACAGCCATGGTCGCGCGCCGCCTTGATCACCTCGGCCACGCGTTTCTCATCGCCGATATTGCCGGGATTGATGCGCAGACAGGCGGCGCCGGCCTCGGCGGCCTCGATGCCGCGGCGATAGTGGAAATGGATGTCGGCGACGATCGGCACCGGGCTTTCCGCCACGATGTCGCGCAGCGCCTTGGACGAGGCCTCGTCCGGGACCGAAACCCGCACGATATCGGCGCCGGCCTCGGCGGCGGCCTGGACCTGGGCGACGGTGGCGGCGACATCGGTGGTCAGCGTGTTGGTCATGGTCTGCACCGAAATCGGCGCGTCTCCGCCCACCGGCACATTGCCCACCATGATCCTGCGCGATGTCCGGCGGTGGATGTTGCGCCACGGGCGCACGTGATTGAGCGACATGAACAGCTCTCATCGGTCTGGCGTTGCGGGCCCGGCATACACCGGTTCCGGAACAGAAGATAGACCACCCGGCCGCTGACGGAAGGGGAATACCGTCGGTTCCCTCGATTTATGGCGGGATGCTAGTCGGCGGCCGGCGTCTGAGCGAGACCCTGCGCCTCGGCATAGCGCACCAGCCCCTCGTCGGTGCCGATCTCGACCGGGCCATAGGTTTCGGTCAGCCCGGCAATCGTCAGCGGCAGGTTCGAGGTGATGGCGCCGGTCTGGCCGACCGGGCCGTAGAAACGGTTGTTGATGGCGAAGTAGATCGCGCCGCTTTCGCCGGTGCGCAGCGTCGGCGGTTCCTCGGTCAGCGGCGCCTGCCAGGCTTCGCCCGGCTCCATGGTTTTTTCGAAGATCACCGTGCCGTCGGCGGCGCGCACCCGCACCCAGGAGGGCCGCACCGCAACGATCTGCAGCGCCGGCGCCAGCGTCTCGACCACTTGGGGCACCACATCGGGCGCCGCCTCGGCCACGACCAGCGGCGGGTGCGGCCCGGGATCGGCCTCGGTG
>NZ_PGTB01000128.1 GCF_002786325.1 Pseudooceanicola lipolyticus
CTGACCGGCAGGGCATAGCCCACGATTCCCGGTTCGAATTCGCCGTCAGTGGCGGCAAAGCCCTGGTCGCGGATGGCCGCGACCGCGGCCAGGATCGCGGCGCGGTCCTGTAGCGACTCGGCGGTGTGCTGCGGCAGGGGCGCCGCCTGCACCAGCGGGCCGGCATCGGCTTCGCAGGCCAGCAACATGCGCCCCAGGCCGGTATGCAGCAGCGGCAAACGGCTGCCCAGGGTAAAGCCAAAGGAAACCGGGCCGTTCTGCACCGCCGACTGGGCCAGCAGCAAAACCTGGTGCCCGTCGCGGGTGGCCAGGGTGATCTCGTGCCCCAGCTCGGCGGCATAGTGGTTCAGCACCGGCTGCACGTCGCGGCCAAAGCGGTTGGCCTGCAGGAAGCCGCCGGCCAGCATCAGCACCTTCGGCGTCAGCCGAAAATCGCGCCCGTCCTGGCACAGATATCCCAGCTGCATCAGCGTCAGCGCGCCGCGCCGGGCGGTGGCGCGGTCCTGCCCGGTGGCGCGCGCCAGATCGGCCAGCGTCAGGGACGGGCGGCTGCCATCGAAGGCGGCAAGGATCGCCATGCCCTTGGCAAATGTGCTGGCGGTGCTGCGGTCTTGTGCTGGGGCAGACATTGGTGGGCCTTGGGTTTCGCTTGACATATCGCGGGGGGATCCCGCAGTCTGGTCGTATATAAAATGTTTTGTGCGATATGCGCACATTTGTCAACCAGCCGGATTGCCAGGGAGACCCAGATGATCAGCCAGGAGCAGAATGACAGCCTGACCCGTGTCGGGCCGGGCAGCGATGCGGGCAGCGTGCTGCGCCAATATTGGCAGCCCGCCGCGCTGAGCGATGAATTGATGCGCGGGCGGCCGGTGGTGCCGGTGCGGTTGCTGGGCGAGGATCTGGTCCTGTTCCGCGACAGCCAGGGCGAACTGGGCCTGATCAGCCGGCACTGTCCGCATCGCGGCGCCGATCTGTGTTTTGGCCGGCTGGAGGATAACGGCCTGCGCTGCCCGTTCCATGGCTGGCATTTCGACCGCACCGGACAATGTGTCGAACAGCCGGGCGAGCCCGAGGGCAGCCGGATGCACCAGCAGATCAAGACCGCCTCTTATCCGGTGGTTGAACGCAACGGCATCGTCTGGGCCTATATGGGCGTGGGCGCGCCGCCGGCCTTTCCCAATCTCGACTGTTTCCGCGCCCCGGAAACCCATGTCTTCGCCTTCAAGGGGCTGTGGGAATGCAACTGGCTGCAGGCGCTGGAAGTGGGCATCGACCCGGCGCATGCCTCGTTCCTGCACCGCTTTCTGCAGGACGAGGATCCGGAGGCAGGCTATGGCAAGCAGTTCCGCGACAAGGCGGGCAATACCGAGATGCCGATGACCAAGCTGCTGCGCGACTATCCGCGCCCGGAGATCCATGTCGAAGACACCGATTACGGCCTGCGCCTGACCGCGCTGCGACACCTGGACGATGGCCGCACCCATGTGCGCGTGACCAACCAGATTTTCCCCGAGGCGATCTGTATTCCGATGTCGCGCGAGATGACGATCACGCAATGGCATGTGCCGGTGGATGACGAAACCTGCTATTGGTATTCCATGTTCACCAGTTTCGACAAACCGGTCGACAAGGCGGTCATGCGGGACCAGCGGCTCCGGGAACACCGGCTGCCGGATTACGCGCCGCTGAAAAACGCGCGCAACAATTACGGCTATGACCCGGAGGAACAGGCGAAAGAGACCTATACCGGCATGGGTCTGGACATCAATGTGCATGACCAGTGGGCGGTGGAATCGATGGGCCGCATCCAGGACCGGACCCAGGAACATCTGGGCAAGACCGATGTCGGCATCATCCGCTTTCGCCGCAAGCTGCGCGCGGCGATCGCCGCCGCCAAGGCCGGGCAGTTCGCGGAATTGCCGATGAAAAACGGCACCGACCCGGCGGCGATTTTCGGGCCGGTCTGCAATGACAGCATCATCGCCGACAGCGATTGGGCCGGGGCCGGAGCGCTCAGCGACGCAGAGCGGCGGGCCGGCTGCCCGTGGGACGCCCGTGTCTGACGGCGCCTGGCGCGCGCCCGAAACGGCCGACGAGGTTCTGGCCCGCGTCGCCGAGGGCGGCATCGAAACCGTCCGCATCCTGTTCGTCGATCCGCATGGCATCCTGCGCGGCAAGACGGTCGTGGCGGCGGCGCTGGACTCGGCCTTCCGCACCGGCCTTGGCGTGCCCTCGACCCTGCTGCTGAAGGATACCGCGCAGCGCACGGTGTTTCCGGTCTGGTCCGAGGATCCGGGCCTGGCCGGGCCGCTGCAGGGGGCCGGCGATGTCATCCTGCATCCCGACCCGGCCACCTTCAAGACGCTGCCCTGGTCGCCGCATTCGGCCTGGATCCTGTCAGACGTCCATTTTCGCGACGGCACGCCAGTGCCGTTTTCCTCGGTTCAGGTCCTGCGCCGCGCCCTGGCCGGTCTGGAGGCCCGCGGCTGGACCGCCAAGATGGGGCTGGAGGTCGAATTCCACGTCTTCGCGCGGGTCGACGATGCGCTGGATCACCCCCGGACCACCATGCCGGGCGCGCCGGTCCGGACCCGGGCGCTGACGCAGGGCTATCAGTACCTTTCCGAAACCCGCTATGGCGAGGCCGAGGAGCTGCTCGACCTGCTGCGCCGATCGGCCCAGGCGATGGGGATGCCGGTGCGCTCGGTCGAGATCGAGATGGGACCCAGCCAGTTCGAGATTACCTTTGACCCGGCCGGACCGCTGGAACAGGCCGCGACCATGGTGATGTTCCGCACCATGGTGAAAGAGGTCTGTGCCCGACGCGGCCTGCATGCCAGTTTCATGGCCAAGCCGCAGCTTGAAAATATCGCCGCCAATGGCTGGCATATCCACCAGTCGGTGTCCGATGCCGCCGGGCGCAACCTGTTCATGCCGGACAAGGATGCGGTTTTGTCACCGGCGGCCTCGGGCTGGATCGCCGGGCTGCTGCAGCACGCGGCGGCGGCCAGCCTGCTGGTGGCGCCGACGGTCAACAGCTACAAGCGCTATCAACCCTTTCAGCTGGCGCCAAACCGCATCGCCTGGGGCGCCGACAATCGCGGCGCGATGCTGCGGGCGCTGACCGCGCCCGGTGACGCGGCCAGCCGGGTGGAAAACCGCGCGGCAGACAGTTCGGCCAACCCCTATTTCGCCTTCGCCGCCCAGCTTGCCGCCGGAATGGATGGGGTGACGCGGGGCCTCGTTGCGCCGCCGGCCACCACCTCGCCCTACGACACCTCGGCGGCGGCGCTGCCGACCAGCCTGGGCGCGGCGCTGGCAGCGTTCGAAGGCGCGGATCTGTTCCGCGACCTGTTCGGCGAATTCCCGGCCTATCTGGCGCGGCTCAAGCGCGCGGAATGGGACCGGTATCTTGCCACCGTGTCGGATTGGGAACAGGCGGAATATTTCAACCTGCTGTAGGCCACCGCCCGGAACCGTTGCGCGGCCGGCGACAATCGGGCGAAACCGCCACGCAAATACACCAGTAGGGCCGCGAAATCCCGGATGCGGCGGTTTTCTGCGGCGCAGCGATTGAACTGCGGCGGCGTCTTCCACATGCTGGGGGCAGGTGGCCTGCACGCAGGGCCGCCTTGCCGCCAACCGCAGGACATATTAGCCACTGTCGACATGACCCAACCCTCCCTCTCGTTCAGCCAGAAACTCGCCGACCTGCTGGGACGCGTCTATCCCGATCTCGATCCGCATATCCTGGCCAGCCACGTGGTCGACGCCTTCTGGCCCGAGGGCACCCATCGGCGCAAACGCTCGCGGGTGCCGGGCAACCGGCTGTGGTCGGAACAGGACGCGCTGCTGATCACCTATGGCAACTCGCTGATCGACGGCAAACACAAGCCGCTGGATCTGCTGCACGATTTCCTGGTGACCCGGCTGAAGGGCGTGGTGAACGGGGTGCATATCCTGCCGTTCTTTCCCTATACCTCGGATGACGGTTTCGCGGTGACCGATTATCGCGCGGTCAATCCGCAGCTGGGCGACTGGGCCGATATCAACCGGATCGGCGAGGCCTTCCTGCTGATGTCCGACCTGGTGCTGAACCATGTCTCCAGCCAGGGGCCCTGGTTCAACGCCTACCGCCAGGGCATTGCGCCCTACGACAAGTTCTTTTTCGAGGCCTCGCCCGAGGACGACCTGAGCATGGTGGTGCGCCCGCGCACCACGCCGCTGCTGCAGGAGGTCGACACGGTGGCAGGCCCCAAACATGTCTGGTGCACCTTCAGCCACGACCAGATCGACGTGAATTTCAAGAATCCCGAGGTGCTGCTGGAATTCCTGCGCATCATCCGGCTGCATATCGACATGGGCGTGCGGATCCTGCGGCTGGATGCGGTGGCCTTCATCTGGAAAGAACCGGGCACGCCGTCGATCCACCTGCCGCAGACCCATGCCATCGTGCGGCTGATCCGGCTGCTGTGCGATTTCACCACCGAACCGGTGGTGCTGCTGACCGAAACCAATGTGCCCAAGGCCGAGAATCTCAGCTATTTCGGCAATCGCAACGAGGCGCATGCGGTTTACAACTTTCCCTTGCCGCCGCTGATCCTGCACGCGCTGCAATCGGGCACCGCGCGCTATCTCAACAAATGGCAGCAGGGCATGCCGCCGGCGCAGCTGGGCTGCGCCTATCTCAACTTCTCGGCCAGCCATGACGGCATCGGCATGCGCCCGGCGGAGGGCGTTCTGCCCGAGGCCGAGAAAGACAAGATGATCGAGACGGTGAAATCGCTGGGCGGGCTGGTGTCGATGCGGATGCTGGCGGATGGCACCGAGTCGCCCTACGAGATCAACTGCACATTTTACGAGGCGCTGCGCGGCACCTTCCGGGGCGAAGACGACTGGCAGTTCGATCGGTTCATCTGCTCGCAGACCATCGTGATGTCGCTGGAAGGGATCCCGGCCTTCTACATCCATTCGCTGCTGGCCACGCCCAACGATCACGACCAGGTGGCGCGGCGCGGCATGAACCGGGCGATCAACCGGCACCGCTGGGATTACCCGACGCTGCTGGCGCAGCTGGACGATCCCGACTCGCCGCAGGCGCGGGTGCTGGGGGCGCTGTCGGCGCGGCTGAAACTGCGGGCGCGCCAGGTCGCCTTCCATCCCAATGCCACCCAGTTCACTCTGAACCTGGACGAGCGCATCTTCGGGGTGTGGCGCCAGAGCCTGGACCGCGACCAGTCGATCTTTGCGCTGCACAATGTCAGCGACGAGGTGGTAAACGTGGTGGCCTCGTCGCTGAACATGATCGAGGACGAGGACTGGGTCGACCTGCTGTCGGGCGAGCGGATCGAGAGCACCGGCGAGGACATCGTTTTGCAGCCCTATCAGTGCCGCTGGATCACCAACCGCGCGCCGCGCTGAGGCGGCGGGCAAAAGTCATCGATGACTTTTGACAAATTCTGTCGACAGAATTTGCATCCGCGGATGGGTGCGGATGCTCTGGCTGGCACAGGATCGCATCTCGCCGAAGGCCAAAAGTCATCGATGACTTTTGACAAATTCTGTCGACGGAATTTACCGCCGGTTCAGCTGAACTCCGCCTCGTCCGCCGCGGCTGCGGCGCGGAATTCCGACAGGAAGGACGGGTCGGCGGCGTGGATGCGGTTCCAGGTGGTGATAAACGGCGTCTCCTGCGGGTTGTCGAGGAAGATCTGCCCGGCCCGCATCAGGTTTTCGGCGAAAAGTTCGATCGCCTGCTCCTCGCGGTGGCGGTCGATGGCCAGCCCGTTCATCTTGGCGTCGTTGTAATAGGCGTCCAGCACATCCAGCGCGCAGCGGTAATAGGTTGCCTTCAGGGTGCGGAAGACATGCGAGGTGAACACCGTGCCATCGGCGGCGAGCTTGCGGAAGATCGCCTTGCAGATATCGGTCGACATCCGCGACAGCCCGGTCGAGGCATCCTCTTCGCTGAGATCCTGGTGCTTGTGATCATAGGCATCGGCGATTTCCACCTGGCACACAGCATGCGGCGCAAGATTGCGCCAGGCCTCGGACAGGATGCCGATTTCCAGGCCCCAGTCCGAGGGAATGCGCAAATCGGGCAGGATGCCGGTTCGCATGGCGAATTCGCCCGACAGCGGATAGCGGAAACTGCGCAGGTAATCGAGGTAGTCGCGGTCGCCGATCACCCGTTTCAGCGCGATCAGCAGCGGGCTGACCAGCAGCCGGGTGACCCGCCCGTTCAGCTTGCCCTCGCCGATGCGAGGATAATAGCCCTTGGCGACCTGGTAGGGGAAATTCGGATTGGCGACCGGATAGGTCAGCCGGGCCAGCAATTCGCGCGAATAGGTCAGGATGTCGCAATCGTGGATCGCCATCACCGAACTGTCGGCGCAGGCGATCAGATAGCCCAGGCAGGTCCAGACGTTCTTGCCCTTGCCGGGTTCCTCCGGGGCCAGCCCGATCTCGCCCAGCCGTTCGCCCAGCTGCAGCATCCGGGGGCTGTCGTTCCAGATCACGATATGGTTCTGCGGCAACTCCGAGAAAAACTGCCGCGCGTGACGGAACTGCGCCGCATCGGCCCGGTCCAGCCCGATGATGATGCGGTGCAGATAGGGCACCTCTTTCAGCTCGCTCAGGATGTTCGGCATCGCCGGCCCTTCGAGCTCGGAATAGAGGCAGGGCAGGATCAGCGAGATTTTGCGTGACTGGGCGAAGGTTTCCAGCTCATAGGTCATCTCCTCCAGCGACTTGGTGCGGAGATTGTGAAGCGTGGCGATATTGCCGTTCTGATGAAAATCCGCCATGCGCTGTTCCCTTTTGCTTAGGCCTTCAGATCCGAGAGTAGGTCCAGGATAGCCCGGTTCCAACCGGCAGGACCGGGTAAAATCGTGCGCCGGATGTGCCCGGCCGCTTCGCCCGGCTGTTCCGGCAGCGGCGTCGCGGCCGGGTTGGCGACGATGATGCCAAGATCGGCGGCGGCCAGCATCTCGGTATCGTTGGGGGCGTCGCCCAGGGCGACGGTGTGCAGCGGCCGCGCCGCGGCGGCGATCTCGCGCATCCGGTCGGCCTTGGTCTGGCCCAGCGACAGGGTCAGGAACCGGCCGCCGCGGCGTGCCGACACCCCGTGTTTTTGCAAGGCCGCGACAAAGGCTGCACAGCCTGCTTCCTCCCCCGACCACAGGCCGGGTTCGGAATGCTGGCGAGCCTTCGCGGCGGCGGCATCGGGGGCGGGCAGGCCGGTGCGCTCGGCCACCTCGTCTACCGTCATGTCGGAAAAGCCGCGAAAACCATCGCGCAGATCGGCGGGCAGGGCGGCCAGCGCCGCCAGAACGGTGCGATGGGCGCTGTCGCCGGCGCTGCCCTGCACCCCGGGCGGCAGTGTTCCGGCGCCGTTTTCGACGATGGCCGGCCAGTCGGCAAAGCCGACGGCCTCGCGCAGCGGCGCGATTTCGGCCGCGGTCTTGCTGCTGGCCAATACCAGTCCGGCGCCAAACGCGCGCAGCGCGGTCAGGGCGGGGCGCGCCGGCGACCAGTCATAGGAGGCGTGATCCAGCAACGTGCCGTCGAGATCGGTAAAGACGAGGAGCGGCAGGTTGGAACGCATGTTTCGGGCGGACAGTACCGTGTTGTTGGGCGGACTTTGATGGCGCAACGGCGGCCGTGCCCGTTTGGTTCCCCGTTGTTAGCGGTTCGCAGGCGCCGGGCCAAGGGCGCGCTTGCCCCAAGGTGATGGAAAAGCGGGCAGTTCCGGCAACGCGGCCCCGTTTGTCCACAGCTCCGCCGGGCTTGTTACAAATCTTTTGCAGCCCTGACACACAAGCTTGATGCAGCGCCCCTAGCGAGAGCGCGGAACAGAAGGGGGTCCTGATGCTGGTTCTTGAGAGCCTGACCAAACGGTTCGGTGCCAACCTGGCCGTTGACAGGGCGACGTTCAAACTCGACCGGCCCATCATGCTGGGCATTATCGGTCGGTCCGGCGCGGGCAAGTCGACGCTGCTGCGGATGATGAACCGGTTGACGGATGCCTCGGACGGGAGCCTGATGTTCGGAGGCCGGGACGTGCTGTCGCTGAAGGGCGCCGAGAAACGCGCCTGGCAGTCGCAATGCGCGATGATCTTTCAGCAGTTCAACCTGGTGCCGCGCATGGACGTGGTGTCCAACGTGCTGCACGGCACGCTGAACCGCCGCTCGACCTTTGCAACCCTGTTCAACCTGTTCCCGAGCGACGACATCCATCGCGCCATCGACATCCTCGATCGGTTGGGCATCGCCCAGCACGCTCCGAAACGGGCCGAGGCGTTGTCGGGCGGGCAGCAACAGCGCGTCGCCATTGCCCGGGCGCTGATGCAGGATCCGAAGATCATTCTCGCGGACGAGCCGATTGCCTCGCTCGATCCGATGAACGCGCAGGTGGTGATGGAGGCGCTGCGGCGGATCCACGAAGAGGACGGCCGCACCGTCATCGCCAACCTGCACACGCTCGACACCGCCCGGCGCTATTGCGACCGGGTGATCGGTATGCGTGACGGGCGCATCGTTTTCGACGGCACGCCCGCACAGCTGACCACCGGGGTCGCCCGCGACATTTATGGCGCGGACGAGACCTTTTCCGAGGAAGCGACATCAACCGAAATCCGCGACCCGCAGGGCGCGGCCGGCCGGATGCACGCCCCCGCCTGACACCTGACAATCATAGAGAGAGAGTACAGGACATGAAGAAAGTCATCGCAGCCGCGCTTGCGACCACCGTGCTGGCAGGCCCGGTTCTGGCGCAGGAGATCACCGAGTTCCGCATCGGCATCCTGGGCGGCGAAAACGCCCAGGACCGTCTGGCCAGCCACGCTTGCCTGCAGACCTATACCGAAGAAGCGCTGGGCGTTCCGGCCAAGCTGTTCGCCCCGGCCGACTATAACGGCGTGATCCAGGGCCTGCTGGGCGGCACCATCGACATGGCCTGGCTGGGCGCCTCGGCCTATGCCGCCACCTACCTGTCCGATCCCGAAGCGGTCGAGCCGGTGCTGGTCAAGATCAACCTCGACGGCTCCTACGGCTATCATTCGATCGGCTTTGCCCGCAAGGACAGCGGCGTGACCTCGCTGGATGACATGCAGGGCAAGAAATTCGGCTTTGGCGATCCCAACTCGACCTCGGGTTACCTGATCCCGTCGATCGAGATTCCCCAGGCCACCGGCGCCAGCATGGAAAATGGCGACTATTTCGGCGAGGTCGTCTTTACCGGCGGTCACGAGCAGACCATCGTTGCCGTCAACAATGGCGATGTCGATGCCGGCGTGACCTGGGCCGACGGCCAGGGCGCCTGGGAAGACGGGTACAACTCGGGTGCGCTGCGCAAGGCGGTGGATGCCGGCCTGATCGACATGAACGACCTGGTGGAAATCTGGCGCTCCAAGCCGATCCCGGAAGGCCCGATCGTGCTGCGCAAGGCGCTGCCGGACGAGGTCAAGGCGACCATGACCGCGCTGGTGGACGGCATGTACGACGCCGATCCGGATTGCACCTACAACATCTCGGCCGGTGAATCGCTCGGCTTCGACCCGATCGCTCACGAGGCCTATCTCTCGATCATCGAGGCCCGCAAGGCCAAGAGCAACTAAGCTCTGGCAGTCCCCCAATCGGGCCCCGTGCGCGGTCGCGGGGCCCGGTCTGCTTGTCGAGGTCCGGATGGCCCATATCATTGATTCTGCGCCGCGCGCCGATACGCGCGCGCATTACCTTGCGCTGGTACAGCGCAGGCGCCTTTACGGCGGTCTGACCTTGGCGCTGTTCGGGCTGATGATGGTGTCGGGCTTTATGCTGGCCGATGCCCGCAATGCCGGCGGTTTCTGGTCCGGGTTGCCGCAGATCCTGGACTTCCCGGCCGATGTCTGGCGCGACGCCTCGACCAAGCTGCACCTGCTGCCCGGCCACCTTGTCGATTTCTTTCCCGCCCTGCTGGAGACGCTGAACATCGCCGCCGCCTCGACGCTGATCGGCGCGGTTGCGGCGATCCTGCTGTCGCTGCTGGCGACCCGCGGCCTGGCGCTGTGGCCGGCGATGATCCCCGTGTTCCGTCGGGTGATGGACATCATGCGCGCGGTGCCCGAGATCGTCATCGCGCTGGTGCTGATCTTCGTTTTGGGCGGGGGTCCGGTGCCGGCGATGATCGCCATCGCCTTCCACACCGCCGGCGCCCTGGGCAAGCTGTTTTCCGAGGTCAACGAAAACGCCGACCTGAAGCCGGTCGAGGGGCTGGCCTCGGTCGGGGCCAGCTGGGCGCAGCGCATGGCGCTGGGCGTGGTGCCGCAGGTCTCGCCGAACTGGATCAGCTATGCGCTGCTGCGGTTCGAGATCAATATCCGCGCCTCGGCCATCCTTGGCTTTGTCGGCGCGGGCGGCATCGGATACGAGCTGAAAAACGCCATGTCCTGGGGCCAGGGCAAGTTCGACGAGGCGGCGGCGATCTTCATCCTGCTGTTCCTGACCATCGTGTTCTTCGATCAGCTGTCGGGCTATCTGCGCGACCGCTTCATCGGCACCGAGGTGCGCACATGACCGACACGGCGCTCTATGCCGCGGCCGACCGCAGCTTTGCCCGCAAACGCCTGATCGCCTTTGCGATCCCGGCGGTGATCCTGCTCTATCTGGCCTATGTCTTCCTGGCCTTCGATATTCCGGGCCTGGCCCAGCGCGCGCGGCTGGACAATGCCCAGACGCTGATGGCGGACATCTACAGCTATAAGACCCATGTCACCCGCGACAACCGTTCGGGCGAGGTGACCGTCGCCATCGAAGGCGAGCGCCGGGGCACCTATCCGCAGGGGCAGGCGCCGGACTGGGTCACGCTGGAGGGCGCGCGCACGGTGATCGACCTTGGCGGCGGCAACCGGGTGACCTTCCTCCCCGACGCTGCGCTCAGCTTCGAAATAGCAGGATACGGCACCGTCGCGGCACGCATAGATGGCCGCCAGGTGGTGGCGGATCTGCCCGAAGACCTGCCCGACTGGGTGTCACTGTCGCGCAGTCGCCTGGACCTGCGCACGCCGGCCGGGCGGGTGTCGCTGACCCGCAACCGCACCGAGGTGTTCCGCTATGCCTTCGGGTGGGAGCTGTTCTTTTTCACCCTGGACAGCCCCTATCACGGGGTCTCGCCCGCGGCCCTGGCCTTTGGGCCGCAGCTTGACCCGGCCCGCTCGAACCTGGCCGGCGCCTGGGCCGATTTCTGGGGCAATGCCATGTGGCACCATGCCGATGTGGCTTGGGCGATTTTCGAAACCATCCTGATGGCTTTCCTCGGCACCTTCGGCGCCGCCATCGTCGCGCTGCCGCTGGCCTTTCTGGCGGCGAAGAACTTTGCACCGCTGCGCAGCCTGCGCTTCTTGTTCCGCCGCATCTTCGACTTCCAGCGCGGGGTCGATGCGCTGATCTGGACAATCCTGTTGTCGCGCGCCTTCGGTCCCGGCCCGCTGACCGGTGCGCTGGCGATCCTGCTGACCGACACCGGCAGCTTTGGCAAGATATTCTCGGAGGCGTTGGAAAATGTCGACAAGAAACAGATCGACGGCGTGACCTCGACCGGGGCCAAGCCGGTCCAACGGTATCGCTTTGGCGTGATCCCGCAGGTGACACCGGTGCTGCTGAGCCAGGTGTTGTATTTCCTCGAATCCAACACCCGCAGCGCCACCATCATCGGCGCGATCACCGGCGGCGGTATCGGCCTGCTGCTGACCCAGGCGATGATCACCCAGAAAGACTGGGAAGAGGTGACCTATTACATCGTTCTGGTGGTGCTCATGGTGATGGCGATGGACAGCCTGTCGGGCTGGTTGCGGCGCCGCCTGATCCGTGGCGATGACGGCGGCCACTGAGGCGGCTTGTCCCGGACGCCGGTCCGGCGATAGGTTCGCCCGATAGGTCAGCCGGGAGCAGAAGGGAATGAAACGATCACCGAACCGCGCCGCCGCGCCATGGGCGAAACCGTGATCCTGCTGTTGCGCGCGCTTGCCCTGCTGGCGCTGCTGGGCGGTCTGGCCGCCGCCGCCTTCGTCCTGGCGCCGCGGTTTCTGCCGGCGCCACCGGTCCG
>NZ_PGTB01000129.1 GCF_002786325.1 Pseudooceanicola lipolyticus
CGAACAGCGGTTCGGCCTTCTTGAACCCGGCATCCGAGCCACCCGCCATGAAGGTCAGGGTGCCGGCCTGCGCGCCGAGCTGGCGGACCGCGGCCTGCGCAACCAAGGGCTGGATGCCGAGGGCTTCCTGCGGATCAGCCTGCAGATCTGAGCAGCCCCGGTTGCGAATCCGCAAAGCGCAGCCTATATGAGGCGTCGAGAGGTTGGCGCGGGCAGGCGCCTCGCCAACCCGGTCAGGTCCGGAAGGAAGCAGCCGTAACGAGCCCCGCTTGGGTCGTTGTCCAGCCTCTCACTTTCCCCTCTCTCGGTCGGAATACCCCGTTGGCAGCCGGTTGGCGCGGGGTGATGCCCGGCTTGCCGATCACGGGTCGCAAGGTTTGACCGGTCAGATCCGGCCGTCCAACGCAAGCGCAACGTTACCGGCAGCGCCGCGGGTCGGGCCACCGGCTTGGACATCCTGCACAAATTGAAACTCACCGCTTGACCCTCCAGCAACTGGAAGCCCTACATGCAGCGCTGACCCAGTTCTCTGATGGAAAGGCCAAGCCATGTTCAACGCGCAGACCCGACAGGACTCGACGGAGCAGATCATCCGCGATCCGGTCTGCGGCATGACTGTGGATCCGGAGGCGGGCAAGCCGTCGGCGGAACATGACGGCCATACCTATCACTTCTGCTCGGACAGTTGCCGGGCGAAATTCGTCAACGACCCCGAGGGCTATCGCACCGCGCGCGACCCGGTCTGCGGCATGACCGTCGAACGCGCCAGCGCGCAGCATATGGCCCGGTATCAGGGTCAGCGGCATTATTTCTGCTCTGCCGGATGCCAGTCGAAATTCGAAGCGGATCCGGAACAATACCTGGGCGATCAACCTGCGCCCGAACCGATGCCGGAAGGCACCCAGTATACCTGCCCGATGCATCCCGAAATCGTCGAGGACCATCCCGGCGACTGCCCCAAATGTGGCATGGCGCTGGAACCGATGACGCCTTCGGCCGACAGCGGACCGAACCCGGAATATGTCGATTTCAAGCGGCGGCTGTGGATCACCGCGCCGCTGGCCCTGGCGGTGTTCATCCTTGAGATGGGCGCCCATCTCGGCATCCCCTTTGCCCACTGGTTCGGTCACAGCGCCTTTGGCTGGCTGCAATTCGCGCTGGCGACACCGGTGGTCTGGATCTGCCGCCCCTTCTTCAAACGCGGCTGGGCCTCGGTGATGCACCGCGCGCTGAACATGTGGACGCTGATCGCGCTCGGCACCGGAGCGGCCTACCTGTTTTCCATCGTCTCGCTGCTGGCCCCCGGCCTGCTGCCGGCGCAGATGCGCGATGGCATGGGCATGACCCCGGTCTATTTCGAGGCAACAGCGGTGATCCTGGTGCTGGTGCTGGTGGGGCAGGTGATGGAACTGGCCGCGCGCGAGCGCACCGGCGACGCCATCCGCGCGCTGATCGACCTGGCGCCCAAGACCGCGCGCCGGGTCTCTGACGACAGCGAGGAAGATGTGCCGCTGGACCAGCTGAAATCCGGCGACATCCTGCGCGTGCGCCCGGGCGAAAGCGTGCCGGTGGACGGCGTGGTGACCGAGGGCCGTTCGTCGGTGGATGAAAGCATGATCACCGGCGAACCGGTCCCGGTCGAAAAGGTCGCGGGAGAGCCGGTGACCGGCGGCACCCTCAACAAGTCCGGCAGCTTCCTGATGCAGGCGCAGACCGTCGGCGACGACACCACGCTCAGCCGGATCGTGCAGATGGTGGCCAGCGCCCAGCGGTCGCGCGCGCCGATCCAGGCGCTGGCAGACCGGGTCGCGGGCTATTTCGTGCCTGCGGTCGTCGCCGTCGCGGTGCTGGCCTTCCTGGCCTGGTGGGCACTCGGCCCGGCACCGGCCCTGTCCTATGCCTTCGTCGCGGCGGTATCGGTGCTGATCATCGCCTGCCCCTGTGCGCTGGGCCTCGCCACCCCGATGTCGATCATGGTCGCCACCGGGCGCGGCGCCCAGGCCGGGGTTCTGATCCGCGATGCCGAGGCGCTGGAACGCTTTGCCAGGGTCGATGCGCTGATCGTCGACAAGACCGGCACCCTGACCGAAGGCAAGCCGACCCTGACCGATGTCGAACCGCAAGGCATCGACGAGGCCGAGATGCTGATGCTGGTGGCGGCGCTTGAACGCGGCTCGGAACATCCGCTGGCCGAGGCGATTGTCGCCGGAGCCGAAGACCGGGGCGCCCGCCGCAAAGACAGCACCGATTTCGAGGCGGTCACCGGCAAGGGGGTGACCGGCACGGTCGATGGCCGCAGCGTGGCGCTGGGCAACGCGGCGCTGATGGCGGATCTCGCGGTGGAAACCGATGCCCTCGCCGACCGTGCCAGGGCACTCCAGGCCGAGGGCAAGACCGCCATGTTCGTCGCCATCGACGGCAGGGCGGCGGGGCTTGTCGCCGTCGCCGACCGGATCAAGGAGACCACGCCCCAGGCGATCCGCGCGCTGCGCGATCTGGGCCTGCGTATCGTCATGGCCACCGGCGATGCCGAAGCCACGGCAATGGCCGTTGCCCGCGAACTGGGGATCGACGAGATCCATGCCGGGGTCAGCCCCGAGGACAAGAACGCGCTGGTGAAACAGCTGAAGGCCGATGGCCTCTCGGTGGCCATGGCCGGGGACGGGGTGAACGACGCGCCGGCGCTGGCCGCGGCCGATGTCGGCATCGCCATGGGCACCGGCGCCGATGTCGCGGTGGAAAGCGCCGGGATCACCCTGGTCAAAGGCGATCTGGGCGGCATCGTCCGGGCGCGGCGTCTGGCCCGGGCAACCATGCGGAACATTCGCCAGAACCTGTTCTTTGCCTTCATCTACAATTCGGCCGGCGTTCCCATCGCTGCCGGGATCCTGTTCCCGGTCTTCGGCCTGCTGCTGTCGCCGATGGTGGCCGCGGCAGCGATGAGCCTGTCTTCGGTCTCGGTGATCGGCAACGCGCTGCGGCTGCGCAGCTCAAGCCTGTAGCGGTCGTGTCGCAGCCCGAACATATCGGCCCTACAGGTTCGGATCATCGTGCCCGTCCGGCCACAAGACCTTGGCGGCTTCCCCTTGGTGACGGCAACAAAACCACCGGGGCCGGGCGGCGGCACCGCCCAAGCGGGGTGATATCGGACTTGACCTTCCAGTTGACGGAACCTTTATCCTGCACCTGAAAGGACCTGCCCATGAACATCGGACATGCCGCGAAAGAGACCGGGCTTTCGGTCAAGACGATCCGCTATTACGAAGATATCGGACTGATCGCCGCCAACCGTGCCCAGAACGGCTATCGCGATTTTGGCAGCCGCCAGATCACCCAGCTGCGACTGCTGGCCCAGGCACGGCACCTCGGCTTCGGGCTGGAGGAATGCCGCCAGTTGCTGGATCTGAACGCCGATCCGCAGCGGGCCAGCCGCGATGTGCAGGCGCTTGCGCTGCGGAACCTCGACGCGGTGCGCTCCAAGATCCGGCAGCTGCGCGCGCTTGAACAGCAGCTGGAAACCCTGATCGACAAGTGCCACGGCAATGACGATCCCGACTGCGCCATTCTTGATGGCCTGAACGGGCCGATTGATCTTGGCCCCGACACCGCGGAATAGGCCGCGCCAAACGGATCAGAGTCGCGCTGCGGCGGCGGCGCCCCCGAGATGAGGAATTTACCCGATGAAGAAATACATTGCTCTGGCGCTCATGGTCACCGGAACCGCCGCGCTTGCCCATGGCGGGGTCAAGGATCCACATGTTATGCACCGGATGATGGGGATGTCGGAACTGGCCAAGCAGATGAAGCTCATCGGCGCGATGGCAAAAGGTGTGATGCCTTTCGACGCCGACGCGGCGCGCGCCGCCCTGCTGAACATCTCTCGGGAAGCATCCGAAATCCCGGCGCTGTTCGAAACCGCGGCAACCGATCCGAAATCAGAGGCGCTGCCGGTGATCTGGGATGAGTTTGACAGCTTCACCTCGCGCGCATCCGAGCTCGAATCCCTGACCCGCGGCCTGGCCGGCACGGTCACGAGTGAGGCCGATCTGCGCCCGGTGATGCAGCAGTTGGGCAAGGCCTGCGGGGCATGCCATTCCGATTTCCGCGAATAAGGCACGCGGCCCCGACAATGGCTGGCAGGTCGTCGCCCAGCGCGTTGATCGTGCTAGGGGGGTAGGCTTCGGATCGTCGGGGCGCCCGGATGCACCGCCTCGCCCTGGTAAACACAGGTTTGGCCCAGCCGGACCGCCGGGCAGATAAGCCGGTGTTTCGAACGGCAGAACCAGGCTTCCAGACACGCCCTGCGCGCAGGCTTCGACCGTTTCGGCGATGCCTTTGACGAACGCAGCGCCCGGTCGTTCCTTGCGCCCGGCATCGACGCAGGCGCCGGAGAAGTCGCGTGCGAGCAAGCGGCCGGTGCGGGCGCTGGCATTGATGTGAAGGTTAAGAGCCCTGGTCGTGTCCGCGATCTGAGGATGATGCCCGTGGCTTCAGCCCAATGCTCGGGCGTCACAGATCAGACTTTCTCGGGGCCTCTCAACTTTCTTTCAACCCGGCCCCGGCGTGCCGCTTGGGAACGGCTGGCAACGGGCAATCGCCCCCGACCGGCCTGCGTCGGGAACGATTTGGGAAACCTCCAGAGACCATGTCCTGCCGGCTGGAGGCATCCCGTTTCAGGTTGCGCGATAGCCGTCGGGGATCACGAAGGTCTCATCGGCCCGGTAATAGCCGCCGTCCTTCACCTCCTCGATCAGCACCATGGTGTGCGGGCGCGCCGCCTCGGAAAAATATTCAACCAGAAGATTGGTCACGCGATGGCCGATTTCGGCCTTCTGATGCGCAGATAGTCCCGCCTCGGGGGTTTTGATATTCACGTATGGCATGGGTTGCCTTCCTTTCAGGGTTGGGGCCGGAGAAGATCGGCCAGGCCGATCCGCTCCAGAAGTTGGACGCGGACACGATCGGCCACGCCATTGACGATCTCGGCACCGTCCTGAGACGGATCGAGATGGGTGCGAAATGGCCGCGCGCCCTTGGGCATCGCGACAATTTGTGCAACCGCCCGCGCCACCGAGTCGGGGTCGGCATCGGGCGGTTCCAGCGCGGCAAGGGCAGCAAGGGCAGTGTCATCCACCCCGGCATAGGGTCCGCGCCACCAGGCCTCGGCGCGGCCCGAATCCTCGGGCGCGCCGGCATGTTTGAAATGGTTCGTGCCGGTGCTGAACGCCCCCGGAACGATGATGCTGGTCTCGATCCCGAACCGCGACAGTTCAAGCGCATAGCTTTGCGCCAGCGCATCCATCGCCGCCTTCGCCGCGAAATACGGCCCAAGGAACGGCGGTGTGCCGCCCCGGGTCGAACTGGACCCGATCCAGACCACCAACCCGTCCCGCGCATCCCGCATCGCCGGCAGAAACGCCCGGTTCACCCGCTGCGTGCCCAGTACGTTCACATCGTAAAGTTGGGCAAGCTGTTCCGGGGTAAAGGCCTCGGCCGGGCCAAAAACCATGTGGCCGGCATTGTGGACCAGCACGTCGATACCGCCGGTACGCGCCACGACCCGGGCCGCCGCCTCGGCCACCGAACCGTCATCGGTCACATCAAGCGCAAGCACCTCGATGCGTCGCCCTTCGGCGGCCAGCGCCGCAACCCGCGCGGCGGGCGCCCCCGCATGGGCGTCAGGATCGCGCATGGTGGCAAAGACGTGATGATCGGCACGTGCAAGTTCGTCGGCGATCATCGCGCCGAAACCGCTGGACGCGCCGGTGATCAGCACCCGTGCCATCAGATCACGCCGCCATTGGCGCGAATGACCTGGCCGCTGATCCAGCCCGCCTGCTCGCTGGTCAGAAAACGCACCACCCGCGCGATGTCTTCGGGTGTGCCCAGGCGACCGAAGGGATTCATCTTCTTGATCTGCTCGACCAGCGCCTCGGACTTGCCAGCGAGGAAAAAATCGGTACCCACGGGACCGGGCGCCACCGCGTTGACGGTGATGCCCTGTGGCCCCAGCTCTTTTGCCAGGATGTGGGTCAACGCCTCGATCCCGGCCTTTGTCGCCGCATAGAGGCCATAGCCGGGCTGGTAGAGACCGACCACGGACGAGGACAGGTTCACGATCCGCCCGCCGGCGCCCATCCGCCGGGACGCCTCGCGCATCAGCCGGGCCGGCGCGGCGAGGTTCAGGGCGACATGCGCGTCGATCTGCGGGTCCTCTGCCCCCGCGATCGGGGAAAGCTGCATCATTCCGGCATTGTTCACCAGGATGTCGACGCTGCCGAATTCAGCCTCCGCCTGGTCGAACAGGTCGCTGGCGGCCGCGGGCACGCTCAGGTCTGCGCGGACCGCCACGGCGCGGCCGCCAGCATCGGTGATCTCTGCAACAACGGCCTCGGCGGCGCCGGGGCTGCTGGCATAGTTGACAACCACCGATACTCCATCCGCTGCCAGGTGGCGGGCGATCTCGGCGCCGATGCCGCGCGAGGCGCCGGTGACAATGGCGGTTCTGTTTTCAGGGCTCATGGCGATCTCCATTCTTGTGTGAGAGACAGCTAAGACACCGCCGTGATCTGAACAATTGCCTGAAAATTGACATCATAATTCGGTTTGGACTAACAAACGGAATGGACAGGCTGGACCGGCTCGAACTTTTTACCCGTATTGTGGAAGGCGGCAGCTTTGCCCGCGCCGCGCAGGAATTGCGGGTTGCCCGCTCCACCGCGACCAATGCGATCAATCTGCTGGAACGCGAGACCGGGGTACGCCTGCTGGCCCGCACCACCCGCCACGTTGCGACCACCCCAGAGGGCGCAGCGTTCTACCGCCGGGCCAAGACCATTCTGGCCGAGGTCGAGGACACCTTCAGCACGTTTTCCGAAGCCAGCCCCACCGGGCATCTGCGAATCGACGCTTCCGGGCTGCTGACCCGCACCTTCCTGGTCCCGCATTTGCCGGCGTTTCTGAAACGGTTTCCGGGCCTCACCATCTCGTTTTCGCAGGGCGACCGCTTTGTCGACATCGTGCGGGACGGGGTGGATTGCGCCCTGCGCGCCGGCCATCCCGAGGACAGCAGCCTGCGGATGCGCAAGCTGGGCGCGTTGCCGGAAATCACCTGTGCCAGCCCGGATTACCTGGCCCGCCACGGCAGGCCGCGCAACTTCGACGATCTGGACGGCCACCGGATGGTGGGCTTCCTGTCCTCGCGCACCGGCGAGGTGATGCCACTGGAGTTCACCCGCGGCGGTTCGACGTATCACCGCCGTCTTCCCTGCGTCGTCTCGACCGACAACTCCGACACTGCCGCGGCGCTTGCGCTCCAGGGTTTGGGCCTGATCCAGGCGCCGCGCTACCGATTTGCCACCGATCTTGCCAGTGGCGCGCTGATCGAAGTGCTTGAAACTTCGCCACCGGAACCGATCCCACTCAACGCGATCCATGCCGGCCATCGAACTGTCTCGCGGCGGCTCGAAGTGTTCCTCGATTGGGTCAAAGACCTGTTCTCCGACGCAGATCGGCCGCCGGTCTGATCCCAAGGCCGCAATCGCTTTGCCACCGCGGCGACCGCCTGCCGATAATCCGCTCGATGGCTCCGGGTCAGCCCGCCTCGCCGATCAGCGCCGGCCAGATCGCCCGGTTGCGCCGGGCAAAGGCGCCCAGATGGCCAACCTTGTCCAGCCCGAAATCCGCCGGCTGCAACAGGCGAAACCGCGCCGCGTCCTGCCCGTAGAGCCCGGCCAGCTTCAGCACGCTGACCGGCGGGCAGACCGGGTCATCGGCCAGCCCCACCAGATCCACCGGCGCGCCGCTGCGCCGCCAGTCGGGCGGCGGCAAGGTGCTGCCGATCTCGGGGTAGAAACACTGCGGATGGGTGCACCAGCGCCGCCATTGCCAGTACGCCGGCGCCGGCAGATCCGGGCCGAATCCGGTCAGCCGGCCGGGCAGATAGCCCAGCAGCCGCGCCGCCAACGGCACATGGCCGAACCAGAACAGCCGCGCCAGGCCCTGATAGGGCCAGGGATGGTCCCGGTGATGCACCAGCCCCGAAGCCACGCAGATCATCCGCGCGATATCGTCGATCCCCTCCTGCAGCGGCATCAGCATGCCCCCCAGCGAATGGCCGATCACCCAGAGCGGCACGCCGGGCAGCTGCCGGCGCATCTCGGCCCGGGCGGCGGGCTGGTCGCTCAGCGCCCAATCCGCCATCGTTGCGCTGGAATGGCGCGGATGTGCCTGCGCCGAGGTTTGGAAATCGCGATAGTCATAGGTCAGGCAGGCCAGGCCGCGCTCCTCCGCCAGCCAGCGGGCGAAGGCCTGGTAAAAGCGCTGCGGCACCGCGGTGGCGCCGTTCAGCACCACCGCCGCCCGCGGCGGTGACAGAGGCAGGAACAGCCGGCCCTGCAGGCGCGCCGAGCCGGCGGGGAAGGAAATTGCCCTTTCGCTGCTGCTGCCGGTGAACTGCATGTCCAGCATGGTCCGCCTCCATCGCCATTAGACCGAATGGTCTAGCACGCACACTGGACCAATCGGTCTAATCCTGTCAAGATGATTCCATGACCGACCGTCCGCTTTCCACCAAAGAGCGCCTGGTGCGCACCGCCTGCGCGCTGTTCCGCCAACGCGGCTATAGCGGCGTCGGCGTGGCCGAGATTCTGACCGCCGCGCAGGCGCCCAAGGGCTCGCTCTATCACCACTTTCCCAACGGCAAATCCGATCTTGCCATCGCCGCCGCCAATTGGGCCTCGGACGGGATATTGCAGATCATCGCCGCCTCCTTCGAACCGGCGGAAACCTTCCACGATGGCGCGATGACCTTCTGCCACAAGATCGCCAAGCTGTTCGACAGATCCGGCAACTGGGACGGCTGCCCGATTGCCGGCGCCCTCCATGATGGGCCGGACAACCTGGAATTCCGCGAAAAACTGAAGTATTTCTACGATGGCTGGATCGCCGAACTGGCGCATCACGCCGAGCGGCTGGGGGCCGACCCGGACAGCGCCCAGGCCCAGGCAGAACATTTCTTCATCCTGTTCCAGGGCGGCTGGGATCTGGCCCGCGCCAGGCAGGATTCCAATGTGCTGCGCAAGCTGCCGATCCCGCGCTAGGATGCGGGGGCCAAGAGTTTTCTGAAAACTCTTGGCAAAACTATCCCGGATAGTTTTGCCCCGCCGTCACAGCTGCGCCGCACCAAAGGTGTCGCAGGCCTCCAGCGCCCCGCTGTCAAACCCCCGGGCAAACCAGGTCTCGCGCTGTTCCGAGGTGCCATGGGTGAAGGTATGCGGCTGCGGCACCCGTCCGGCCTGCCGCTGCAGGTGATCGTCACCGATCATCCGCGCCGCGTTCAGCGCCTCTTCCAGGTCGCCGCGCTCCATCAGCCCCTCGACATTGCGCGCCCAGATGCCCGAGAAACAATCGGCCTGCAGTTCCAGCCGCAAGGTCAACGCATTGGCCTCGGCCTGGGAGCCGCGCCGCCGCAACTCCTCGACCTGGCCCAGGATTCCAAGCTGGTTCTGCACATGATGCGCCACCTCGTGGGCAATCACATAGGCGGCGGCAAAATCGCCGCGCGCGCCCAGCCGCTGCGATAGCGTGCTGAAAAACGACAGGTCCAGATAGGCCTTGTTGTCGGCCGGGCAGTAAAACGGCCCGGTCGCCCCCGAGGCGCCGCCGCAGCGGCTTTGCGTGACCTCGGAAAACAGCACCAGCACCGGCGGCACGTATTCGCTTCCCAACTGCTCGCGAAAAATCCCGCTCCAGACGGTTTCGGTGGTGGCCAGCACCCGCGACGTGAACTCGGCCGCCTGCTGTTCTTCCGCCGAGGCCGGCGCCGCCTGTTCTGCCGGCGCGCCCTGCCCGGTCAACAGCGGCGTCACGTCGATCCCGGCGAAATAGCCGATGGCCAGGATCACCAGCACCCCGATCCCGCCGATCCCGCCGGCGCCCCCGGCCACCCGGCGCATGCCGCGCCGGTCCTCGACATTCCTGCTGCCTTTGACACCGCGCAACCGCATCGTCCGCCCTCCCTGCTGGCCTGGTGCAGATATATCTTAACCTCGCGCACCGGGCGACGGTTCCATTGGTGGACGCGCCGCGCCAGCCGTTCTACTCTGCGCCGGACCACGGAGAATCCCCGCATCCATGCCAGACACCGCGCCTTCCGCCTATCGCGTCCTTGCCCGCAAGTACCGGCCCGAAACCTTTGCCGACCTGGTCGGCCAAGACGCCATGGTGCGCACGCTGAAAAACGCCTTTGCCGCCGACCGCATCGCCCAGGCCTTCATCATGACCGGCATTCGCGGCACCGGCAAAACCACCACTGCGCGGATCATCGCCAAGGGCATGAACTGCGTCGGGCCCGACGGCACCGGCGGCCCCACCACCGAACCCTGCGGCCAATGCGCACCCTGCCGCCGGATCATGGAGGGCCGGTTCATCGACGTGCTGGAGATCGACGCCGCCTCGTCCACCGGGGTCGACAATATCCGCGAACTCAACGCGATGGCCCAGACCCGGCCCAGCGAGGGGCGCTACAAGATCTTCATCATCGACGAGGTGCACATGCTCTCGGCCAGCGCCTTCAACGCGCTGCTGAAGACGCTGGAGGAACCGCCCCCGCATACCAAGTTCATCCTTGCCACCACCGAGATCCGCAAGGTGCCGGTCACCGTGTTGTCGCGCTGCCAGCGCTTTGATCTGCGGCGGATCGAACCCGAGGACATGATCGGCCTGCTGAGCAGGATTGCCGCCGCCGAGGGCGCCGAGATCGCCGGCGACGCGCTGGCGCTGATCACCCGCGCCGCCGAGGGCTCGGCCCGCGACGCCACCTCGCTGCTGGACCAGGCGATCAGCCATGGCGCCGGCGAGACCACGGCGGATCAGGTCCGTGCCATGCTGGGCCTGGCCGATCGCGGCCGGGTGCTGGATCTGATGGACATGATCCTGCGCGGCGACGCGGCGGCGGCGCTAACCGAGCTGTCGGCGCAATATGCCGAAGGCGCCGACCCGCTGGCGGTGCTGCGCGACCTGGCCGAGATCACCCATTGGGTCAGCGTGGTGCAGATCACCCCGGACGCCGCCGAGGATCCGACGATTTCGCCCGACGAACGCGCCCGCGGCGCCGAGATGGCGGCAAAACTGCCGATGCGGGTGCTGTCGCGCATGTGGCAGATGTTGCTGAAGGCGCTGGAAGAGGTCGCCGCCGCACCAAATGCGATGATGGCTGCCGAAATGGCGGTGATCCGGCTGACCCATGTCGCCGACCTGCCCGCGCCCGAGGAACTGGTGCGCAAGCTGCAGAATACTCCGCCCTCGCCACCCGCCGGCCCCGGTGGCGGCCCCGGTGGAGGCGGCCGCCCGGCGCCCTCGG
>NZ_PGTB01000012.1 GCF_002786325.1 Pseudooceanicola lipolyticus
CAAACCGAAACCCATGATTATCAAGATCAAACCCGCAGACTCTCGTTATGAACGAGGGACCGAAGGGGGGCAGGTCACGTTAAGATCGATATCCGTCATCTGGTCCTCATTTATTGTCCGTTGGCTTTGAGCCCGAGTTCACGGGAAGGAAGGCGTCCGGCGCTGGAAAGCAGGCACCGCGATTGCGTGTCAGATAAGCGCAGATATCCTGGGGATTACAACACGTCGGGGATTGGGGCTCGCGAGTGTTGGCTTTTGCCTTTTTACGCCTGGCTCGGCTGAATGCGGGGATTGTCTGGGGGAAAGTCTTCCCCCTGGTCGGCACTGGCGTTGCCGACGCACCCCCATCAGCGGGGAGACCCCGCAACCCCCCCCGAGAGTGAAAGTGCGGGCGGGTTTTCCGTGACGGGTTGAGGGCTGGAGGAGAGGCCTCCGGCGCCCGTCGCGGAGATCATTCCGATGGCCAGAGAGCATCGTGCAGCCCGCCAGAACGGCCCGCGAACGAACCTATATGACGACATCACCGACAAGATCATCGCCGAGCTGGAGGAAGGCCGGCTGCCCTGGGTCCAGCCCTGGGGAACGGCGGCGGTTCAGGCGCCGCTCGCCATGCCGTGCAACGCCAGCACGGGTCGGCAATATTCCGGGATCAATGTCCTGATCCTCTGGGGCGCCGTGATCCAGCAGGGCTATGCAACCCAGCACTGGCTGACGTTCCGCCAGGCGCTGTCGCTCGGCGGCAATGTTCGCAAGGGCGAGCGGGGCACGACCGTCGTCTATGCCGACCGATTCACGCCTGAAGACGAGAAGCGCCGCGCCCGGGAGACAGGGGAAGACGCAAGCAGCATCCCGTTCCTGAAGCGCTTTACCGTGTTCAACGCGGCGCAATGCGAGGGTCTGCCCGAAGACATCGCCATCGAAGCGCCGCCACCCGCGCCCGGGCTGATCGAGCCGCGGGTCGAGGCATTGATCGCCGCGACTGGTATCGACTTCCGGATTGGTGGCAACCGCGCCTGCTATGTTCCCGCGCTCGATTACGTGCAGGTGCCACCTCCGCAGGCCTATTTCGAGCCGATCAACTGGCACCGGACCGCCCTGCACGAGATGGGGCACGCGACCGGACATGCCTCACGGTTGGGGCGGGACTTCTCGGGCGGTTTCGGCACGAAGAAATACGCCTTCGAGGAACTGATCGCCGAGATTTCGAGCGCGTTCTGCTGCGCCTCGCTCGGGATCGTCCCGACGGTGCGCCACGCTGATTACGTGGGCGCGTGGCTGGAGGTGATGCGCGAGGATTCGCGGGCCATCGTGCGTGCCGCCTCGCAGGCCAGCAAGGCGGCCGACTGGCTGCTCGCCCATCTGCCCGACGACAGCACCGATGTTGATCGGCAAACCCCGACGGAAGGGAGGACTGCGGCATGATCCTCCTGACCGACACACAGCGTGACCGTTTGCTGGCGAATGGCCGCGATCGCGATCAGGATCACATCCCCGTCGTGAAATTCTTCAATCCGTTCGGCGCGGGCGTCTGGCTCGCCACCGAAATCGACGAAGACGGCGACATCATGTTTGGCCTGGCCGATATCGGCTACCCCGAACTTGGCTCCTGGAGCCTCAACGAACTGCGCACCGTTCGGCTACCCTTCGGCATGGGCATCGAGCGGGATCTGCTCTTCACCGGAGACCTGCCGATTTCGGTCTGGGCCAACGCGGCGCGGGAGACTGGCAGTATCCGGGAGGCTGAGCGCCTACTTTATGGCTCGGGTCTTCTGTTGACCGGGACACCCTTCGATACGCAAACCCGGCATTCCTGATTGCCGGGCTTGTGGTTCTGTGGGCTCGGCGTCGCTCTCTTTAGAGGAAGAGGGCGGCGCTTCGCTTCGTGACGGGCTTGTAGCCGGAGAGAGAGGCTCCCCGGCGTCCGTCATGGAGACCCTGACATGGCCACTGCCACTCAGAAGATCACCCTGTCGTCCTCAGGCGACATCCCCTTCAACAAGCTGGTGCTGAGCCAGTCCAACGTCCGGCGGGTGAAAGCCGGTATCTCGGTCGAGGAACTAGCCGAGTCCATCGCCCGCCGCGGGCTGATCCAATCGCTGCATGTCCGTCCCGAGCTCGACGCGGAGGGCAAGGAGACCGGCCTCTTCGAGGTGCCCGCCGGCGGGCGGCGCTACCGCGCGCTGGAACTGCTGGTCAAGCAGAAGCGCCTCAACAAGACCGCGCCGGTGCCCTGCGTCGTCTCGGATGCCGGAGACGACATCCTGATCGACGAGGTCTCGCTGGCCGAGAATATCGAGCGTGCGCCGCTGCATCCGCTCGACCAGTTCCGCGCCTTCCAGGTGCTGCGCGAGAAGGGCATGAGCGAGGAGGAAATCGCCGCCGCCTTCTTCGTCGACGCCAGGGTGGTGAAGCAGCGTCTGCGGCTGGTCTCGGTCTCGCCGGCGCTGCTCGAGACCTATGCCGAGGACGGTATGACGCTGGAACAGCTCATGGCCTTCACCGTCTCCGACGACCATGCCCGGCAGGAACAGGTCTGGGAGGCGATCAAGGATGGCTGGCAGAAAGAGCCATATACCATCCGTCGCATGCTGACCGAGACCACGGTGCGGGCCTCCGACAAGCGGGCGCTCTTCGTCGGTATCGAGGCCTATGAGGCGGCGGGCGGCTATGTGCTGCGCGATCTCTTCCAGCAGGACGATGGTGGTTGGCTCCAGGACCCGGTTCTGCTCGACCGGCTGGTGGGCGAGAAACTGAAGGCCGAGGCGGAGACCATCGCCGCCGAGGGCTGGAAGTGGATCGAGGTCGCGACCGATTTCCCCTATGGCCATACCGGCGGCATGCGCCGTCTGGCCGGCACCACCATCGACCTGACCGACGAGGGACGTGCCGAGCGCGAAAAGCTCCGCGACGAGTTCGACGCGTTGGAGGCGGAATATGCCCAGGCCGACGAGTTTCCCGACGAGGTGGATGCGCGCCTCGGCGAGATCGAGGAGGCGCTGGACGCCTTGGAATCCCGGTCGATGCGCTATGACGCGGATCAGATGGCCCGCGCCGGTGTTTTCGTCAGCATCCGCTATGACGGCCAGCTTGCCGTCGAGCGCGGTTTTGTCCGCCCCGAAGACGAGGTGGTGGAAGGCCGGGAGGGCGATGGCGACGATGGTGCATCTGTTGAAGGCGACGAAGACGGCAGCGTCCAGCGTGCCGTCATCACAGTAGGCGGAGCCGCGCCGGAGGCCGACGAGGACGAAGAGGTCGATACCATGCGGCCACTGCCCGACCGCCTCGTCAGCGAGTTGACCGCGCATCGCACCCTGGCGCTCCGGGATGCAGTGGCGTCCAGCCCGCATGTCGCCATGACGGCGCTGCTGCACCGGCTGGTCGCGGATTGCTTTCTGCCACATTCCACCAAGGGGTGCCTCGAGGCCCATGTCCGGGAGGTTTACTTCCCGGCGCAGGCCAAGGATCTGGGTGAAAGCGCCTCCGCGAAGTCCATCCAGGAACGGCATGAACGCTGGGGCGATCATGTCCCGGCCGACGATGCGGCGCTCTGGGACTGGCTCTCCGATCAGGAGGACGACACCCGTATGGAGCTGCTCGCCCATTGCATCAGCTTCGGCGTCAACGCCTTGCACGAGAAGCCCAACCCCTATAGCGGCATGGGCGTCAGCCAGCACGGTCTCGACGTCCGCCTGTCCCAGGCCGAACGGCTGGCGCAGGCGACCGGGCTCGACATGGTGGCGGTGGGCTGGCGCCCGACCGTCGGCAACTATCTCGGCCGCGTGACCAAACCGCGGATCATCGAGGCGGTGCGCGAAGGCGCCGGCGAACGGGCGGCGCAGCTCATCGACCATCTGAAGAAGGGCGACATGGCCAAGGAGGCCGAGCGCCTGCTGGCTGAAACCGGCTGGTTGCCGGAGCCGCTGCGCATGGTCGATCCCGATGCAGATATCGCGTTGGATGCCGGGGTCGACACCGAGGCGGATGATCTGCCTGAATTCCTTGCCGGCGATGGAGAGGATGAAGACGCCACGGAGGACGAAGAGCAGTCGATGGTCGCTGCCGAATGATGATCAGGCGGGGTGGCCTTCGCCGCCCCGTCCACCTTTATTCCGTTTTCACTTCGCCCGGTCCTCGTGACCGGGCTATTTCTTTGGAGACATCCGATGTCCGCACATATCGATATTGACCAGATCTTCCGCGAGGACAGCGCCAACCCGCCTTCGGAGCGCACGCTGCCCTGGGAGGAAACCCGCGATGGCATCACGGTGGTCGTCGAACCGAAGCCGCATTGGGCGGACGACATGCGCGCCTTCCGTCTCGAAGCCCGCGCATATTGCCGCTACGCCGATTGGACCGCGAACGGCGGTCATGCCCGGTTCGACGTTCACATCGACACCAGCGGTGACGACGTGATGATGAGCCGTGTTTATCGTCTCCAGACCGACGAAGGGGAACGCATCATCGGCCGCCGGGTCTCGCCTACCTGGGCTGCCAATCGTCGGCCAGCGGCTCGGTGACGCTTACGCCCAAGCAGGCCCATGCGGCGCTGATCGACGGACGCACGGTTATCGACCTGGCGGAAGGTCTGCAGTTGCGCCGCTCCCGTGTCATGACCATGAACCGGATCGAACTGACCGGCTTCACCGAGGGCATGCGGGACCGCCTCAAGAGCTGGGGGCTGTTTTCCGAGATCATCACCTGGAAGCTGCGCTTCTTTGTGCCCGTCGACAGCGCCGGCCCGGCCATTCTTGGCAAGGTGATCGAGACCTATCCGATCGAGCGTGTCTCCGAGCGGGCGGCGGCCTGATGTCCGGCCATGCTTCCGATCTGGCTGGCCGCTTGGCAAGCGATGCCGAAGCGGTCTGCCGCCATTACCTTCCGGCCGGGCGAAGGTCCGGCCGGTACTGGCTGGTGGGCGATGTTCACGGCACGCCCGGCGGCTCCATGTTTGTTCGCCTCGACGGCCCGCAGAGCGGCAAGGGCGCCGCCGGAAAATGGACCGATGCCGCCACCGGCGAACATGGCGATCTGCTCGACGTTATCCGCAACAGTCTTGGACTGGTCGACTTTGTCGATGTTGCCGATGAGGCCAGGCGCTTTTTGAACATGCCGCGTCCGACACCGATCGTCCGACCGCCCTGTGAGAAACCGCCACCGGCACCATCCGGCTCCGCGGAGGCGGCGCGGCGGCTCTTTGCCATGTCGCAGGTCCTGTCCGGTACGCTGGTGGAGACGTATTTGCGCAACCGTACAATTACGGCTCTGCACGAAACCGCAAGCCTGCGTTTCCATCCAAACTGTTATTGGCGGCCAGATGGCGGCGGCCCGACCCGACAACTGCCCGCGATGGTCGCTGCCGTCACCGATCTCTCTGGCGCGATCACCGGTGCGCATCGCACCTGGCTTTCCCCGGATGGGTCTGCGAAGGCCGCTGTCGATCCGCCGAGGAAGGCAATGGGCGGCTTGCTCGGCCAAGGCGTCTGGTTCGGTTCGGCCGGCGATGTCATGGCGGCGGGCGAAGGGATCGAGACCGTGCTGTCCCTGCGCACGGCACTTCCTGACCTCCCCGTTCAGGCGGCGCTCTCCGCGGCGCATCTCGCAGCCATCCTGCTTCCGGACGGGTTGGGTCGGCTCTACATCCTGCGCGACCGCGATCCCGCCGGCGAAACGGCCCGGGAGACCCTGCGCACCAGAGCGGCCGGGGTTGGGGTGGAGGCGCTGGTTCTGATGCCGCGGCACGGGGACTTCAACGACGATCTGCGCCACGACGGGGTGGATGCCTTGCGGGCGCGCCTGGCGCTTCAGCTTCATCCCGATGATATCGCGCGGTTCCTGCCGGGGTGAGGAGCGTATCCGCGCGGAGCCGGAACCGGCTCTGCCGGTGGTCTTGTCCCGGCCATTCAAGGGCCTCTTCGCGGCGGGTCGCTGCGCCCGGCCTTCTCAGAGGGCAGGCGGCCCATAAACGGGCCGGATGGGCAATGGCCGCGCCTCGGCCAATTTCCGCCGCGCCCCAAAGGGGCGCTTTGCATCGCAAAGCAAATTGACCGGGCTTGGCCATCAAGGCCCTCGCGGGCGCTCGGGCTGCCAGACCGGCCCGCCCATGGGCTGATCGCTGCCACGAAGGCCGCGATGGGCGCGGCTCACTCGAAAAGGAACCCGAAATGGCCTATCAGAACGATCACGCTGGCAACGAACCGATCCATAGCTCCTCACAGACCGATCACGCTCTCACCGAACTCCAGCTCTACGGCTGGCGCCCCTTCGAGGACGAACCCGATCCCCGGCCACTTCCCGACGGCAATCGCGTCGCGAGTGCCGTCGCAGACATCCTCGATGCCCTTATCGCCTCGCTGGAAGAGACGCGTCTCGAACCGGACCTCGACGAACTGCTCTGGGGCACGGTCAACTTGTTCCATCGCGCGACAGCGCGGGTCGAGCGCGAACTGGACGATAACGAACAGGCGCAGAAACGCCTTCAGCGCGAACAGGACGGCTCGGAGGTGAAGTCCGTCGAGCTCGAACGCCTGACGGCCGAAGGCCAGAGCCTGATCGAACGCCGCAATGCGCTCGAACTGTTCCGGGATCTGGCCGCCAATGGCTTCGAATATCATCTCGGCAAACCCTGGTACCCTCGTAGCGGTTCACGCGTCAGTCACCGCAACCTGACTTCCGCGATGATCGACAGCAGGGACTACCTGGCCGCCAAACACGGCAGCGAGGCTGAACTACTCCTGCCCGAAGGCCCGAAGGTCGCCGTGACCGGTGGCGCTGAGTTCAACGACCATCGGCTGATCTGGGCGCGGCTTGATCAGGTTCGCACCAAATATCCCGACATGGTCCTGCTGCATGGCGGCTCGCCACGGGGTGCTGAGCTGATCGCATCCCGCTGGGCCGATCACCGCAAGGTGTCCCAGGTGGCGTTCAAGCCGGACTGGGCAAAACATGCCAAGGCAGCGCCCTTCAAGCGCAACGATGCCATGCTCGATGCGCTGCCTGTCGGGGTACTGGTATTCCCTGGCACCGGGATCCAGGAAAACCTCGCCGACAAAGCCCGCAAGCTCGGTATCCCGGTCATGAAACACGACGGCGGCGCTTAGGCGTCGCTTTCGCGGGTAGCTTGCTTGGAAGACGCCTTATCTTGAATAGACAGTGGCCGACACTGTGGCCAAGGACTGCTTTGAGCCGATTCTGTGGAAAAACACCCGTTCGCAATTGCAGAAATTGGAAGCTTTGGTGATGCGCGGCTGCCTTTCCTATAAGGCTTTTCGCGGTTGCTGCGGTGCGGGAAGGATCTTCGCCAGCTTCCTGAGGTTCTGGGCGGCTGCGGCGAGGAGAAATTCGTCATTTGCGCCACACGGGCCACGTAGTCGGAGGCGTCCGAGGCCAAGGATGCGTTTGAGGTGCGCGAAGAGCATCTCGACCTTCTTCCGGAGCTTCATCGAGACTTCGTATTGCCTGGTTTTCGCGATATCTCGGGCGATCTGTCGGGCGTCTTCGTGTTCCTCGCGGGTGATGGAGCGGAAGTCCATGTTCGGGCAGCAGCGCGGCTTCGAAGGGCAGGCCTGGCAGATGTGCTTTAGGCCGCGGTATTTGGCGGCGCCCTTGCCGGTCAGCCCACGGTTCGGGTCGGAATAGTTCCGGCGGAACTGCTTCAACGTCTGGCCCGCCGGGCAGATGTATTGATTGTTCTCGGCGTCCCACTCGAAGTCGGCTCGGGTCCAGGTGCCATCGTTGCGGCCCGACTTGTCGAAGACCGGGATGTGCGGCGCGATCTTGCGGTCGACCAGCCAGCCCAGCATCGGCCCGGTGCCATAGGCGGTATCTGCGATCAGGCGTTCGGGATGCAAATCGAACTTGGCCTGCACCCGGTCCAGCATGGTGCGCGTCGAGCCGACCTCCGCCTGCCGGATCGACCGCGTCGCCTCGACATCGACGATCACACCATGATCCGTGTCAATCAGGTAGTTGTCTGAATAGCTGAAGAATGCCGGACCCTTGCGCGCTGCCGTCCACTGGCTGGCCGGGTCGGAATGCGAGGTGAACTTGGGCTGGACCTCGCTGGCGGCACCGAAGGCGGCCTCGTCCAGCGTCTCGAGATACTCGCGAACGGCGCGGGGCGCATCCGTCGCGTCGATTTGCAAGGCGTCCCAGTCTTCCTTCGGCGTCGAGTTCTGCTTGTTCGCGTCCGCTTCGATCAGGCTGGCATCGACCGCCATGCGCTGCCCACTCACCAGGCCTTCCTCGATGCAGCGTGCGACCGTCATCTCGAACAGGTGGCGTAGCAGCTCGCTGTCACGAAACCGGCCATGGCGGTTCTTCGAAAAGGTGGAGTGATCCGGCACCCGGTCAGCAAGGTCGAGGCGGCAGAACCAGCGATACGCGAGGTTCAGATGGACCTCTTCGCAGAGCCGCCGCTCAGACCGGATGCCAAAGCAATAGCCGACCAGAAGCATGCGGATCAGCAGTTCGGGATCGACAGACGGACGGCCCGTGTGGCTGTAGAAATCCGCAAGATGGACACGGATGCTGCTCAGGTCGACGAACCGATCGATGGATCGAAGCAGGTGATCTTGCGGAACATGATCCTCCAGCGAGAACTCGTAGAACAGGGCTGGTTGAGCCTCCTGCTTCGGTCCCATCATCGCCAATTCTCCCGCCCGATGTCGGAATTGAATCAGCGCCACGCCCAGCAATCAAGCGTGAGTTTTTCAACGGAATAAGCCCAAAGCTAACTTCTGAGCGAGTCTATTCGATAGATCTCCGCGCCCTCAACAGACTGAGCTTGGCGGTGTTGTAGTCGTGAATGCTTCCGAGCAGCGTCAAAGAACCGTTTGCTCCCCGCTCAAGTCGTAAGTCGATAGTGTAAAGAACACCCTCCGCTTCGCCCCAAACCTCTTCGGAAAGCGAGAGATCTTCGGACAGCGTGCTCGATGCAGCGTCTGCATCAAATTGCTCCATTCGCTGTGTCAGGAGCCGGTATGCCTCTACCCGATCCATTCGGTTTCTCAATTGCTTGCTCGATCACTCTATGCCTCAAACAATGACAACGGCAACGGCAGCTCCGTCCGCTTAGCGGTCAAATCGCGCAGCACTGGTGAACATCACTGGTTGGGTTTGCCGGTGAACATCCGCTAGGGGATAACATTTTAGCTAGGGGATGAGTTTCTCACTAGGCACGGTTTTCGGACTTGACCCAAAACCGTCTTCCGGGCTCGTATACGCCATCCTTGCAGAACCGGCGAAATTGCATAAGTCTAGGCGTCTCCTCCAAATCGGTGGCAATACGCCTCGACTCCATTGCCACCGAACTGTGGAGATCGACATGACCCTCATTCTGCTCGCCATATCGTTGTCGATTGCGCTCTGTGTGATCGCCTTCAACTTCGCCATTTACGCTCTGCCGGTGATGACCGGGATCGCCGCGTTTCAATATGTCCACTTGGACGGGAGAGGCTTCGCCTTCTCAGTTCTTGCGGCACTTGCCGCTGCGGTGCTCTCGATCGGCTTTGTCGTCGCGGTGCTCGGCTTTGCGAAGAACCCCTTCTTGCGTCTCGCGGCTCTCGGTCTTTTCGCTGCGCCAGCCGCGGTTGCCGGGTTCTCTTTGGCGCATGGTGTTGCCAAGAACGCCATGGATCCAGGCCTTGCCCTGAACCTCCTTTGCGGGGTCAGCGGCCTGTTCGTGGCTGTGGCGGCAATGATCAATCTCAACGCCGTGGGCAAGGATGTACTTTCACGCGTTTGATCTCGTCTTGAGAAACCCAACGCCATTCACCGCTGCATCTTGGGTAGATGATGTGAGAAATCGTCGTCGCTATACCGCCAAGTTCCCGCAGTTTGCATGGCACAATCCGGGCCAGTCGACAGGACGATGATCTTACTTGCTAGATCGTCCGGTCCTGCGCCTTGAGACTGGTCCAATGCGGTAGGTGAAACCACGCTTACCTTCATCCCATTCACGCAATGCGGATCCGTCTTTCCTTGTTTTCGGCAGCCAGCGGTGCATTCGTCCGGACGGGCTTTCCGTTTGAGCGCGAACAACCGGGCCTGAAGAGATTCTTCCGCGGTGACAGGTGGGCGGTCAGAGCGGAGCAGGCCCAGGTTGTTGGTTGCCGCCTGTCGGCAACGCTACCAGCGAGAATGTTGTTTTGGTGCTCTGTCTCCGAAGGCGCTCCTCCGAATGGCTCCGTCCCTCCTCCTGACTGATCCCCTAATCCCGTTCGGTTTCGGCCAGCAACCCCCGCGGCGCGGGACCCGTGTTGGCGCGTTTCCGCGCCTGCCCGCACCACGTCCCGACCTTGGGGGTCAGGCGGGTGCCAAGGCCCCCGTGCAGACCGCTCCCGACGGTCTTTTCCGGGCATCATCGGAGGGGCGATCCCTCCGGTAGAAGCAACGGAGACAGTAAAATGCAAAACATCGTAATCCTCGCCGGCAACATCGGTCAGGCCCTGGAAACCCGCACAACCCAGGGCAACACCACAATCACCACTTTCTCCCTGGCGACCTCGCGGCCGCGCTACTCCGAAGGCCGGGTTCTCCGCGACGAAAACGGCTACCGCGTCCAGGATACCGAATGGCACCGCATCACCTGCTTCAATGGTCTCGGCAAGACGATCGAGCAGCATTGCGAGAAAGGCATGAAGGTTCTGGTGCGGGGCCGCATCCACTACACCAAGTGGACCGACGGCGCGGGCGTAGACCGCTACGGCTGCGAGATCATCGCCGAGACGGTCGACTTCCTGAGCCGCGCGAAGCAAACCGAGAACGAGGACGGCAAGTTCATTGACGACGATGACATCCCGTTTTGAGCCCCACGACAAGAGACCCGGCGGCAAAAGCCGCCGGGTTTTTCCTTCGAGGCATTCCGGTCGGCGCTGTCCAGATGCCCGTAAACTGGTTCTAAAAGCGACCGATCTGATTCGTGGAAGCGCACCAGCGTCACTTGAAATCAACATGTTCTGTCTGGTCATGGAGTTCAAGAGCGACTAAAATAGTCGTAGTTCTGGCGTGCACACAGCTTGCAGTGGGAGGTGATCATGCATGATCACCGCCCGACAATCGCGGGCCGCGCGTGCTCTGCTGGGTTGGACACAGGAGACGCTCGCCGAACAGGCCCAGGTATCTCTGACCGCGCTCAAGCGCCTCGAATCCGAAAACGGTCTCGAGGTCCATGAAACGACACGCGATCAGGTTCGCAGGGCTTTGGAAGCTGCCGGAATTGTTTTATTGTCGACGGATAAGGGCCAGGGGGTTCTACTGCTTCATGATCGAATTATGGATAATGTTTCGGGGGAACATGTCCACCGGCTGTTGCCTTGACCGGCTATTCTGTGGCTCCCTGTTCAGCAGGGGCGTGGTCAGTGCGCCCATGGGGGATTGATGGTCGATGCGACACACGCATTTCTGGATGAGCCACCCGGCGATCAGAACCTGACGCCCTATGATCGAGAACATATGATCCTGTACCTCCGCCTGCTAGATGCAGAGCGCGATGGCGCAGATTGGCAGGAGGCCGTCGAGATTCTGTTCGGCCTCGATCCTTCCGAAGAACCTGAACGTTGCCGGAAGGTACATGACAGCCATTTGGCCCGCGCCCGCTGGATGACTGAACAGGGGTATCGGCATCTCGTCCGCGAAAGCCAACGCAACTGATTTTGTGATGCCGCTTTGGCACTCCCCTTTGCCAATTCCCATAGTTCCCGAAAACAATCTAAGCGGGAACGATGAACCTCCTGCCTCTCTGTTTGCGCGTAGGAGGATCACAATGACACCCGATGCATCATCTTGGCGAACAAACGCACGCTATGACTACGTCGAAAACCTTTCCCCATCTGATCTCGCTTGGGAATGGCTACGCCGGAATGACAGCTATGACCGAGATTTTGCGCTCCTTTTGAAGGCTGGTGACCAAAGGTCAACAATGCTGGCAAAGATTCGCCAGCGCTGGGGGTTGCGATTTCCCGGTCGACCCATTGAAGTCCCCGCCCACTGCGCCAGTTTTCTGGATGCCCCAGCATGATACGAGCGTCGTCTTATTAGAAGGTGTACCGCCGGCGTCGGGCGTGGAAAGTACCCGATTTCCGGTTCGCGGCGTTGACCATGTTCGGACCGATCACGATACGATGGCGGTATTGAGGAACCTCGGTGATGGTCAGCGCCTTAGCGTCTTGCAACTTCAAGGCACCGTCGGTTCTTCGACTTTTGCCGCTCTCGTAACTTTAGGCTTGGAGGGGTTTGATCGCCTTGAATCCGTTCACAGACTGCTTGCGTCCCTGCATGAGCGTGCAATCCCACCTGACACAAGATTGACGGTACAGCAGCGCCTTCGGCTTCGGCGTATGTTACAGGCATTTGACGGACGCCGGGATGGCGCAACACAAAAGGAGATAGGGGAGACAATTTTCCGGACCGGACATCTCAGCCGCCATGACTGGCAGGCCCACTCGGCTCGCCATGCGGTTATGGCCCTGCTCAAGGACGCACGTAGCATGGTCGAAGGTGGGTACCTGCAACTGCTTCGGCATAAAAGACGGGAATGAAGGCGCTAAAGGTTTTCGCGTGTCGTCCCTTACGATCCCAAAAATACTGTCGAAGCAGGCTTTCGACCGACTTCCGTCGGGCCTCTCCCATGGCATTCAAGTCGTCTGCAGCAACGGAGACACAGATGAATCGAATTTCTGCATCAGACCTTGCCCGCCGAAAGCCGAAATCAAGCTGCTGCGATTGCGGACGCGAAGCCACGAGTGCGTCAGGTACTTGGACGATATAAGGGGGAACTATCGCTGCCCCTCTTGCTCGCGGAACGAAGGCCTGTATTGATCTGGAATGACTGAAATAACGCAGCAGCAGGCCCTTCGCAACAATATCACTTACGACATGTTCGTCGATTCAGCCGACCAGAACTACGTCGTCGCACGCTGGTGTTTTCAGCAGGGCCTGGCCCTCGACTTCCTCTGGAACGCCACACATTGCCTGGAAAAGCTGATGAAGGCGGTCCTTCTCATGAACGGTCGCTCTACGATCAGTTCCGCCCCGGGGCAGCGTCCTTTCGGCCACGATCTGTCCAGCCTTTACCCCGAGGTTGCAGCGCTGGCAGGTGATCTGCTTCCGGATCTCCTGATTCAACCGACAGAAATCGACATGCACTGGCGCGTCGAAACGACGGGAGAGTTTGTCGGCCGGATTTCCGCGAACGGCGATGCGCATAACCGCTACCAGATCTATGGGCACACCCTCCATCGGGAAGACCTCTACAAGCTCGACCGCGTGGTGTTCGCTATCCGTCGCTTATGCTGTCCGCTTGGCAGCTACCTGTTCGGGAACGTGAGGCTCGGACAACCGCAGATCACATTTCGCGACCAACTCGGTAGGCAGCCGGGCTTCATGCCACATATGGCGGGCTCGCGTTGGCAGAAACTCACGGACCATCGGGCCCCAGAAGAGCTTCGCCATGCCGCGCTCAACCATAACCTGATTTTCGCACCCGACTATGAGCATGGCGAGCTTCGCTGTGGAAGCTCGTCGCTAAATCCCGTTCTTGGCCGTCGTATTCTTCAGGCGGATCGAGGTGGTGTGAGCGGGCAGCACGCAGCTGAGATCGTAGAGCTGGTCGACTGGGTGGTGCAAAATATCTACCTGCCGTCATCCGTCCGGCAGCAGCTTTTCGACGCTCGTGATCGTTTGGCGGCCCGCACATAGGCCGCCTGGCCGGGCATTTCGGCAGGTCCTGCGACGACAGGGCTGAACCCGATTGCGTACACCAATTGATCAGCGCCGTGCGGGTGTAGTGTTTCAACACGGGAAAATGCAGCGCGGCTCGAAGGGCACCCTCGACAATTCGATGCGTATCGTCCCGGTGTGGGAATCCGATACCTCCTGAATTCCCCCTGCATCACGCCGTTTCTCCTTCGCCATCCTGATCTCCGTCAGCCGCCGATGACCGGCGGCCTCACCGAACAGACGGAGGCCCGAACCATGCGACCCGATCTCGCAGCACTCCCACCACGCTACTTGCGCACCAAGGAAGCCGCCGAATTTCTCTCCCTTTCGGCCCGCACCCTGGAAAAACACCGCACCTACGGGACCGGACCGGCCTATCACAAACTCGGCGGCAGGGTAGTCTATTCCATCGAGGATCTGGAGGCTTGGGTTGCACGCGGGGCTGTGACCTCGACCACCGACCCGCGCGGTGGCCGCGTGCTCCCGGCGAAGCGGCAGAGCCCGCCCGACCGTCCGCAACCTGGCCGATATGCACGTTGATCGCGGGCGGTTTCAGTCATGGCAAGATGGCGCAAGGCACGCTCGGAGCGCGGACAGCTCGATCTGTTCCGGGCGCTCCCGGGGGATTTCGCGCCGAGAGATGCACAGGATCTGATGTCCTATCCCTTCTTCTCCCTTTCCAAATCCCATCGTGTCGCACCCATCGACTTCGTCGCCGGTGGCGTCTCGATCCGGGTGGAAGCTGTCCCCGATCACGGTATGGCCACGATCTGGGACGCGGATATCCTGATCTGGGCCGCAAGCCAGATCGTAGAGGCGCGCGACGGGGGCTTGCGTACCTCGCGCCTCATAGCCGCCACACCCTACGAAATCCTGACCTTCATCGGTCGCGGTACCTCCGCCCGTGACTACATGCGCCTGAAGGCCTCCCTAGACCGGCTGCAATCCACCACCGTTATGACTTCGATCCGGCATCCGACCGAGGGCGGGCGCCACCGTTTCTCCTGGATCAACGAATGGCAGGAGCGCACCGACGCGCATGGCCGCCCGGACGGGATTGAGCTGATTGTGCCGGATTGGTTCTATCGCGCGGTTCTGGATGACGCGCTCGTTCTCACGATCGACCGGGCCTATTTCGATCTGACAGGCGGTCTCGACCGCTGGCTCTACCGGCTGGTGCGTAAACACGGTGGCCGTCAGCGGGACGGGTGGCGCTTCGACTTCCGCCACCTCTACCTCAAATCCGGCGTTCTTTCGCCGTTCAAACGCTTCTCCTTTGAACTCCGCGCTATCATCCGCCGCCAGCCGCTGCCCGGTTACCGCCTGTTTCTGGAGGTTGAATCCGGAGGCCGCACATTGCTGGCTTTCGAACCATCGCCAGCCTGTGGACAAGCTGTGAATGGCCTCGTGCCATCAGGAACCCAAGGTGTCGTGCTATCGGGAACCGGGGTATCGTGCTATCGGGAACCCAAACCGGGGTTAATGCCCGGACAAAAAACAGAAAATCGCGCCCTTAACTTAGATTCTAACAAAGACTCTAACTTTTGTTGCACCGCGCTTGCTGGGGAAAATCCCACAGGCCACCCCACTACAGCTGCTGATGACGCGCGCAGTGAAGCTCAATCAAACCCCGTCAACGCGGACATCGCCTCCGACGACGTGCCCCCGAACTCCCGCTCGGAGGGCAAGCGATGATCGTGGCGTTTCTCAATCAGAAGGGTGGTGTTGGCAAGACCACCCTGGCGCTCAATCTTGCCGGAGAATGGGACAGGAGAGGCAGCCGTGTCATCCTGATCGACGCCGACCCGCAAGGCTCTGCTCCCGACTGGTCCGAGCAGCGAGATCGTGAAGGATTGCCAAGGCGTTTTGGTGTGGTCGGGCTGGCGCGCGATACTGTGTATCGTGAAGCGCCCGAGCTGGCGCAACATGTCGATCATGTGGTGATCGATGGCCCACTCCGCGTGCCAGGCCTAATGCGCTCTGCCCTGTTGGCTACCGATCTTGTGCTGATCTCCGTCCAAGCATCGCCCTTCGATGGTTGGGCCTCGGCCGAAATACTCGCGCTTGTCGCCGAGGCGCGGATTTACCGTCCAGGCTTGATCTCCCGCTTCGTCCTGAACCGTTGCGCCACGCGCACGGTCCTTGAACGGGAAACCGCTGAGACGTTCGCAGACCATGATCCGCCGGCCCTTACCACCACGATCGGTCAGCGCATCGCTTTTGCGAGTGCTGCACAAACCGGTCGCCTGGTTGGTGAACTCAAAGCTGCAACGCCCGCAACAGATGAAATCGCCGCCCTTGCATCGGAGATCGACCGCCTCCCCAACGCGAGGGCGTCATCATGACGGATCGACCGACGGTGCGGCGCTTCACCACCCGACCGGTCGATCCCGAGCGATGGATCCGCGATGGCAAAGACAAGACCGGCAAGCCTGCTCGACCGGACTTCACCGCACGTCTCACCATCGACGTTACCCCCGAACGACGTGTCGCGATCAAGATTGCCGCCTTCCGGCGCGGTGTAACCGTCGCCGACATGTTGCGCGACCTGCTCGCTCGCGAATTCCCCCAGGACGAAGGAGAGAGCAAATGACTTCCAATCTGCATCGGCCACGCGCCACACGAGCGTTGCCGGGCGACATTCCCCGCGATCTGACCTTGGTCGAACTGACCTGGCGGGAGGGCGAAATCGAAAACTGGGTGCGGTTCGGCCGACCGGTTTGCGGACGGTATCTCGATCGCCAGACCCGGCTCCTCGGCTTTGCACCCGGCTCGATCTTCGCATTCGTGCGATGGGCCTCCAACGCGTACGGTACCGTGGTTTCGCGTCTCGATATCGTCAGTGCGATTGGTCCTGGTGTCGCATTCCAGACTCTGCCTTTCGTCACGCCTGGCGGTGAGCTGCTCCTGCACATCCATGGGTGGCCCAAGGTCGAACGCGTGCTGCAATGCATCGACGCGGTCGAGGCGCTTGCTATCGATCCCGCGGATGTCTCGCCGGACTATTGGCGGCACCTCCACAACCGTTTGAGCGTCAGCCAGGAACCACATCCCTACACACGTCTTCAGCACAACGCCTGGCTCAAGCGGCGGAAGGTTCTGTCATGACCGCCCGTTCTGCTCTGCTATGGACAACCACGCTGGCCGTGGCTCTTGTCGCTTTGCCACTGCGTTTTTCCTGGTTGCCGCGCGTCATCTGGAACGCGTCCGCGAGCGTACCCATAGGCCTCTATACGATGCGTCCAGTGGGGCATGTCGCGGTCGGTGATCTCGTGGCCGTCGCCCCGCTGGATCCGCTCGCGGTCTTCCTTGCAGAGCGGGGCTATCTGCCCCTCGGGGTTCTCCTCATCAAGCGTGTGCTTGCGCTCCCCGGCACAGAGGTATGCCGGACAGGGCTGGAAATCATCGCGTACGATCTTTCCTACGGCACGGCACTTGCGCAAGACCGCCTTGGCCGGGATTTGCCGAGCTGGCAGGGCTGTCATGTCCTCGCCGAAGGCGAAGTTTTTCTCATGAACTGGGACACGCCCGACAGCCTCGACGGACGGTATTTCGGGCCGCTCCCGCTCTCGACGATCACCGCCCAGCTCTCACCTCTCTGGACCGATGAAGAGGGCAACGGAGATTTCGAATGGCGCGCGGGCGCGCCGTTATCGCCCGCAAACCCAGCAACTGACCTTAGCAGAAAGGAACGACCCCATGCCACAGATCGGTGAATTTACCCGCAACAGCATCGGCTTTTCCGGCCGTATCAGAACCCTCACACTGGACCTTGAAGTGGCCATCACGCCCGCCGAGGAAACGGAAACCGAGAACGCGCCGGACTACCGTCTGCATCACGGCACCGAGGAACACGCGCGCGAGATCGGCGCGGCCTGGAGCCGCACCGGCGAAAAGGCCGGCGAATACCTTTCGGTGCTGATCGACGATCCGATGCTCGCCCATCCGATCCGCGCCAATCTCTTCCAGAACGGTGCACAGAGCAAATCCTGGTCGCTGCAATGGAACCGTCCGCCCAAGCGCGACGGAAAGGACTGAACCATGCTGCGCATCCCGCAACGGCAAAGCCGGTCCGCGGCCGGGCACCCACACGGTGCCCGCCGCATCCTTTCCTTTCTCCTTTCCGGCTTGCTGCTCTGCCTCGTGCTGCCAGAGCCCAGTCTGGCGCAGCACGCCGCGCCTGCCGGGCAGACCGAAACCACACCTTATGCCCGGCAGATCACTGCAGCCTCGCAGCGTTTCGGCATTCCCGAGCACTGGATTCGCGCCGTGATGAGCGTCGAAAGCGCGGGAAATCCGCGTGCGGTCTCCTCCGCCGGTGCCATGGGGTTGATGCAGATCATGCCGGAGACCTGGACGGGCTTGCGTCTGCGTCATCGGCTCGGAACCGATCCGTTCTCGCCGCGTGACAACGTGCTTGCCGGCACCGCCTATCTGCGCGAAATGTTCGACCGCTACGGTAACATCGCCGCGATGCTTGCGGCCTATAATGCCGGCCCCGCACGCTACGATGCCTATCTGGAGAGCGGTCGTCCGTTGCCTGCGGAAACCCGCGCCTATGTTGCGACACTGGTTCCGCTTCTTGGCGAGCGGGCCACGGTCTTGGCGGCCAGTCGGCCCGCGGACTGGCGCGATGCCGGTCTTTTCGTTGGCGGCGCAATTGCAGAAATCGTGCAAGACGATGGTAGTTCCACAGCACCGCCGCCGCGCGCCGCGCATAGCCCAGGCATTCCACGCGAGATATTCGCGCCTCGATCGGGCGGCGAGGACGTGCCATGAGCGTCCCCGTAGCTTGGTGTGGATTGGCGGACCTGCGGATAGCCTCGGCGAAGAGGCGGGCGGGAAAGCGGGTCGCGAAGGAAGGAGGGCAAGATAAAAGCGCCTGCCACGAACGCCGTAAGCCTCTGGTGAGGCTTGGCCTTTCCTGTGCATACGCGGTGGTCGCGGGCAAGTTGCCCGGTTTTTGTCAGCGTTTTCAACGCTTCGATATGCACAGTGGTGAATTACGCCGCCGGAGAGGGGGCTCGTGAGTGATTCCGAACGCGAATTCCGCATCCGCCCCGGTAAGTCTCGTTCTACCCGTGCACCGCGCAGCAAGGGTTTCGTTGGTAAGGTGCTCCGCGCCGCCCAGAAGTCCGGCCACGTAAGGCCGCATCGCAGCACCGCCGGCTCCCCCGGCGGTTCCACCTTCGGTCGCGGCCAAAGCCGCTTCGGGAGATGCAGGCTCTTCTCGCCCGCCCGCCGCGTCACCGTGACGGCCAGGATTGCGCGTCACAAGGGCCGCGCCTATCGCTCCGCACCGCTCGCCAGGCATCTGTCCTATCTCAAACGCGAAGGTGTCAGTCGGGACGGAGAGAAGGGTGTGCCTTTCGGAGCCGAGACCGATCGGGCCGACGATTCTGGGTTCGCCAGGCGGTGCGAAGAGGATCGTCACCATTTCCGCTTCATAGTTTCTCCGGAAGACGCTGCCGAAATGCAGGATCTCAAGGCGTTCACCCGCGATCTCATGCGGCAGATGGAAGCCGATCTCGGTACGAAGCTCGACTGGCTCGCCGTCGATCACTGGAATACGAATAATCCACATGTTCACCTGCTTGTCCGCGGCGTCGACGAGACCGGCGCCGATCTGGTGATCTCGCGCGACTATATCAGTTCGGGTTTGCGCTCGCGGGCCGAGGACCTGGTCTCACTGGAGCTTGGGCCGAAGCCGGAGCATGAAATCCGAAACGCGCTCGAACGGGAAGTCACGGCAGAACGCTGGACGCGGATCGATCGCGAGATCCGCTTTCGCGCCGACGAACTCGGCCTGATCGACCTGCGCCCCGAGGCAAAAGGACTGCGTGATCCCGAACTCCGCCGCCTGATGATCGGTCGCCTCCAGCACCTGCGCAAACTCGGTTTGGCCTTCGAAGGCGGTCCTGGCGAATGGATGGTTGGGCTCGAGGCAGAACGTACGCTACGCGATCTCGGAACGCGGGGCGACATCATCAAGACAATGCACAAGGCGTTCTCAGAACGGGGGCAGGATCGTGGGATCACCGACTTCGCGATCGTAGGCGACGCACCGGATGGACCGATTGTCGGGCGCTTGGTCGAGAAGGGGTTGCACAACGAACTGACGGGCGAAGCCTATGCCGTAGTCGATAGCACCGATGGCCGTGCCCATCATGTTCGGTTCCGGGGCCTCAATGCCTTCGACGATGCCCCTCCCGAAGGTGGCATTGTCGAGCTCCGCCGTTTTGGAGGCGCGGATGACGTGCGCCCGAGCCTGATACTCGCCAACCGGTCCGATCTCGATCTGCAAAGCCAGGTTTCCGCCCCGGGTGCGACCTGGCTTGATCACCGGCTGGTGGAGCGGGAGCGGATGCCACTATCGACCGGCGGGTTTGGGCGCGAGGTCCGCGATGCCTTGGAGGCAAGGGCGGAGCACCTGGTGGGAGAGGGCCTTGCGCATCGGCAGAACCAGCGTCTTGTGCTGCAGCGCAACCTGCTCGCAACACTGCGTCGTCGTGAACTTGATGCGGTGGCGGAAGGTCTCTCCTCCGAGACCGGCCTGCCGCATCGCCCTGCACAGGTTGGGGAGCATGTTGCCGGCACCTATCGGCGGCGGCTCACGCTGTCGTCGGGCCGCTACGCGATGATCGAGGGTATCGGTCCGGATGGTGGCCACGGTTTCCAACTCGTGCCCTGGTCACGCGAGATCGAGCAGAAGCTCGGGCAGCATATCTCGGGCGTGGCAAGAAGCAGCGGTGGCATCGACTGGAGCTTCGGGCGCAAGCTCGGGCTCGGTCTCTAAAGGCTTACTGATGCGCTTTCTCTTCCCAATCAGCCTTCAGGCTGAGACTGGTTGGGCTGGAAGCGAGGGCATCCGAGTCTTGGAATTTCAGCTTGAACAGATCGGAAGCGCCGAGGGCTCCCAACGATCTTGGATTGCTTTCTGCCAATCGCTCCAATCTTGCCATTGCAAGGTTGACACCGGGCAAGCCGGACCGCGACCCCCTTGGGTTCTATGAGAGGCTACTAGATATCGAGCTGAAAATTAGAGGGTTTTTCGTTCAGAAAGAACCAAAGGAAAACCAAAGATTGGCCCACTAACGTGATTCCCAAGCTGCACGGAAAGTGTGGAACTTGACAGAGCGCCTAACGGGAGGAGGGGCGCAATGTTCGGTCTTGGTTGGACGTCAACAGCTATACATTGGCGGCTTACCGGAAAGCAAGCAAATCGGCCTCCCAGAGTTTTTCCCCGACCATCGGACATGGTTGGCACGGGGATCGTCAAGGCACCAACTGGGAGATTTGTCCATGCCGAAGCTGCAACGCCACGATTACTACGACATCGCCAGGGACATGAATTGGGCTTTCACCTATGTGCCCGAGGAAGATGCTTTCCCCGAGGCCCTGTCCAAGAGTTTCGGCATCGAGAACGAAAAGTGGTGGGGTTGGGATGAGCCTTACAAGCTGACCTATCGCGAATACGTTCACAACCAGGCCGGCAAGGACGCGGGCATCTATTCGATCCGCTCGACCATCGCTCGCTCGAACATGTACGACAATCTCGACGAAGGTTGGAAGTCGGCGGTGAAAGCTCACTACGGCGCAATACCGGTGCCGGAGTATCTGGCATCGATTGGCGAGGCGCGGATGGCGCGTTTTGGCCGGGCTGCCGCTTGGCGCAACATGGCAAGCTTCGGCACACTTGACGAATGCCGTCATGGCCAGGCGCAGATCTACTTCCCCTACTGTCTGACTGACAAGGACCCGCAGATGGACTGGGCGCACAAGACCGTCCACACCAACGAGTGGGCCGCGATCGCTGCGCGGAGCCTCTTCGATGATATGTTTACCGCCAACGATGCGGTTTCCACGGCGATCCAGCTGACCTTCACCTTCGAAACCGGCTTCACCAACCTCCAGTTCCTCGGCATGTCGGCCGATGCGCTGCATGTGGGCGACGTCGAGTTCGGGGCGCTGATTTCCTCGATCCAGACCGACGAGGCCCGCCATTCGCAACAGGGCGAGCCGACGCTCAAGATCATGGTCGAGAACGGCCGGAAGGAAGAGGCGCAAAAGCTGGTCGATCAGATGTTCTGGCGGTCGTGGCGCATCTTCGGTCTGCTGACCGGGTTCTCGATGGACTACTACACGCCGCTCGAGAACCGCACCATGAGCTTCAAGGAGTTTATGACCGAGTGGATCGTCCGCCAGTTCGTCGACCAGTTCAAGGATCTCGGCATGGATCTGCCCTGGTACTGGGAGGAGCATTTCCTGCCTGAACTCGACTGGTATCACCATGCCCAGCACCTCGGCGTGTGGTTCTGGCGTCCGACGGTGTGGTGGAACCCCGATGCCGGTGTGTCGCCCGACGAGCGGGATTGGCTGGAAGAGAAATACCCGGGCTGGAATGACAGCTTCGGCAAATACTGGGACGTGATCACCGAGAACGTTCGGGCTGGCAGGATCGAGAAGACCTATCCCGAGACGCTGCCGATGGTGTGCAACGGCTGCCAACTGCCGGTCACCGGCACCCATGCAGGCAAGAAACCGTTCAGCCATGTGCACAACGGTCGCAAGGTGACCTTCTGCAGCGAGATGTGCCAGTGGGTCTGGCAGAGCCAGCCCGAACGCTACGACACGCATCTCAACATCATCGACCGTTTCCTAGCCGGGCATATCCAGCCGCCGAACCTCGAAGGCGCACTGCAATATATGGGGATCACGCCCGATGTCGCGGGCAACGATGCCGACAACTACGCCTGGGCGCAGCAAATGCGTCACGCGGCGGAGTAAACCGCGAAACATAAAGACAGTCCAAGCAGGCACTCGCGTCGCCGAGCGGAGCGGTGTGTCTGCCCGGACCCTGGAGATTTGGAGGAACACATGGCGATGATCCCTTTGATGGCGGCCTTCCGAGGCGATTTTCTGACACAGCTCGTACCTGTGGACGATGGCGACGACATGGCCGCAGTCGCCGCCAAGGTCGCTCATCACGCCGTCGGCCTGCGCGTCAAAGAGCGCGATGCGCCGATTGCCGTCTGGTTCAATGACAAGCAACTGCCCGCCGACATGAGCTTTGCCGAGAGTGGCATCGGCGTGATGGACTACATCGAGGCTGGCTATGTCGAATGACTTGAACTGGGTTCCAGCGACCACGCTCGACGATCTGTGGGAAGGCGACTTCGTCGACGTCGAGATCGAGGGCGAGGTCGTAATCATTCTTCATCGTGAAGGAGGTGAGCTTCGGGCCTTTCAGGGCATGTGTCCGCACCAGGAAATCCTGTTGGCCGACGGTGATATCGACTTTGAGGCCGGAACAATCACCTGCTCTGCACATGAATGGCAGTTCGACATGGATTGCGGCAAGGGCATCAATCCCAGCGGCTGCCGCCTGTTTCAGTACGAAGTGAAACTCGAAGGTGAAAACGTTCTGGTCGGCGTGCCGACCGACGGTCGCCTTCGCCGTCTGCGCCACGAATCTGAGGACGCCTGAGGAGAACCAACATGGCAGAACAACAACCAAAGAAACTTGTAGGGCCGATCATTCGCGGCATTGATGACGACATCATCGATGCGGTGATCGGCGCTGCCGAGCAAGACAATCCGGACCGCGAGATCCTCGTCGAAGATCGCTCCGGCTACGTGCGGGTGCAGGCCGAACAGGCAATGGTTCTGACCGAGAAGAGCTTGATCGAAATGCTGGGTCGCCCATTCCGGCTCTCGGAGCTTGAGCCGAGCCTCGTCTCGTTCGCAGGCAGGCTCAATACCATGGACGACCGCTGGGAATGGGCCCTTCGTTGACAAGACGGCCAAGGGCCAGGGAGGAAATACAGAAATGATCGCAAATTCAAAAACACGCAAACGCAAACAGCCGTGGAGCCTTTGGAACGAGAGGCGGGTGCCCTCGGAATATGAGGCCGTCACCTACAAGTTTCACAACCATTTCCGGAACGAACCGGCTCCCTTCGAACTGTCGGAGGAGTGGGGTATCAACGTCTTCTACAAGACGAACCGTGAGGGCTCCGCATTGGTCGCGGCGGTCGAGGATTGGGAAGGCTACCGCGATACACGCGCCTATACCTACCGCCGCTATGTCGAAGATCAGAAGGACCGCGAGGTCTATTGCGACAACCTGATCGACGAATTCGAGACGCGCAACCACTATGCGAGCCTTGCCCCGGCCTGGCTGGATTTCCTCGGAGAATTTTATCTGCCGGTCCGCTTCGCAGGCCACGCCCAGCAGATGAGTGCCGTCTATATCGGCCAGATGGCCCCCTCGGCCTTCGTCACCAACACATTCTACTTCCAGATGGCCAACGAAATGCGCCGTGTCCAACGCCAGGCCTATCTGGCGCAGGTTCTGGCGATGGATACCGAGCGGCCGGAACTGGCGGACAGCAATCGCACCCGTGCCACATGGACTGGCGGTGCCACCTGGCAGGGCCTGCGGGAACTGATCGAGAAACAGCTTTGCGCCTATGACTTCGGCGAGGCCTTCGCATCGCGCCAACTCGTGCTGCGGCCGATCTTCGATCATCTGTTCAACACGGAGTTTGCCCGCATTGCCGAAGCCAACGACGATCGTCTTCTGACAATGCTTCACGACGATTTCCGTACCTATGACGAGGCATATGCCGTCGCAAACACTCAAGGCTTTGTCCAATATGCGGTCGAATGTGGCGATGGGAATGCGGAGCTGCTGCGTTCGCTCGCTTCACGTTGGCAGCCATTGGGCGAGAAAGCCGCGCGTGGGATTGCTGAAGGGTTCGCGCAAGCGCAAGGAGCGGATAGCGCCGACGCAATCGTGGAGCGGACACTGGCGGCGCAGAGCGAACTGATCTCCTCCTGCGGGCTTTGAGCCGCTGGGCCGGCGGCATCGCCGCCGGCCGTCAAATTCAGGACACTCCGATGAGCTACACCGTCACCATCGTGCCGGATGGGCCGAGCTTTGACGCCCAACCGGAAGAAACGCTCCTTGAAGCCGCACGGCGCGCCGGGGTCGCATTCCCGCACGAATGTGGTTGGGGTAGCTGCGGCACCTGCAAGGTTACGCTGGTCTCGGGCGATACCGAACTGTTGTTTCCGGATGCTCCGGCGATCAACCCTCGGGATGTGCGGACCGGGCGTATCGTAGCATGCCAATCCATGGCCCGAAGCGATCTCACCATTCGCCTCTCGCCGGCGGCCCCTCCGCAGCTTCCCGTTCCAGACCGCTTATTCGAAACTGAATTGGTGTCGGTAGAAGACCTAGCACCAGAGATTCGGCGCTTCACATTTCGTGCGGAAGAAGACATCGACTTTCTGCCAGGCCAATACGCGATCCTTCACCTCGGGCCGGGTCTCAGGCGGGCCTACTCGATGTGCAACCTCCCGGGCGAGGGAGTGTTGCAGGTCATTTCCAAGCGCTATTCTGGTGGCTCCGGATCAGAGGCACTTGCTGCCATGGCCACGGGTGACCGGCTGACGCTGGAGGCGCCATTTGGCACCTGCACACTGAATCGGAGTCCGGGGCGTAAGGTGTTCATAGCCGGGGGCACCGGAATTTCACCGATCCTTGCTCTGGTGCGTCAGGTGGCGCGGGAAGGCGTCGACTTCGCTGCCCCCGTGGATGTTATTTACTGCGCTCGCCGCCCGGAGGATCTCGCGGCAAGTGCTGAGTTATCTGATGCTGTCGATCGTGTGGCTGGAGCGAGTTGCCGACTCTACGCCGAGGACTGCACAGGCCAACCGGCAGTGTCTTCCGGCCGGGCGACCGAGGCCATTGCCGAAACGCGCCACGACCCGGCCGAAACCGAATTCTACGTGGCCGGGCCACCGGTAATGGTCAATGCGGTCAAGGCTCATCTAAAGGAGGCCGGTGTACCGATTACCCGGGTTCGCTATGACAGTTTCGGCTAGACAGCGAACCAACGCGGGTTCCGGTGTGCCTTTCCCGCCAGGTCTAAAACGACTTGTGCGCCGCACAGATGCAAGGCCACGCATCGAGCCCAGATGGCCATGCCAGCAATTGGAGCAAACCTCTGACCAGTCTCTACGCGATGCCCTTGAGCTAGCTGTTCTCGAATTTTCCGGCGTGTCAGCCTGTGCTAGCCCATTCGACGCGCCCGGTATCGGCTTTGCCCTGAACGACGATCTTGCTCGTGGACAGCCCGAAGCCTTCATCACTGGCAATTGCTGGCTATCGCTTCAGCCGACGGGTGCGATGCACCTGAGCCTGCGCCCGGAATGGGCGCAAAAGATCGTAAACCACGGCTGGGCCACGGTTCATCCCTTTGCCCGATATATGGCCGGAGCTGTGCCTCCGCAGAGCCTTGTCGTCTATGCGCCGCGCGATCCCGCGGAGCTTGCCGTTGTCTGCCGTATCGCAAGCGCCGCTCATGCCTACGCAATGGGAAGGATCGGGGATGTAATTCTCCCCGATACCCGTTGGTGACGAACGCGATGGGCAAACCTGAACCTCAGTATTTTCGGGTGACCTTGAAGCGGCCCGAGGGCGTGTTTTCCTTGGACGCGCCTTCGGACGAGTACCTGCTCTACGCAATGCAGGATGCGGGTATTGAGAGTCCGTTCATTTGCGAGCAGGGCTGGTGTTTGGCTTGCGCCGCACTGTTGGTCGACGGTCAGGTCGACCGCTCTGCCGCGCTCACGAATTACCCGGAAGATGCCGCGGCTGGCTTCGTCCTGCTCTGCTCTTCACGGCCTCTTTCCGATCTCGTCTTGACGCAGGACGTCCACGAAACGCGCCGTGCCATGACGCAACACCGCATAGCCCATAACCAGCTTGCCCGGGCGTATCCACCGGGATCGAGAGCGGGCTTTCGACGTGGCCGCGCAGCGTCGACCGCACCAACACCTTGCTGCAATTCCAATAATTTAGGGAGGAATGAAAGTGATGAAACTTAGAACATTGGCACTTACCTTGTCGGCGCTGGCGATCGCGCCCCCGGCTGTCGCAGATGACAGTAAGATCGGATGGTATCTTCAGCTTGGACCCGCCGGCGTCGCCTTCTCAGAGGGTGCCAGTATTTCCGCCGGAGGCAGTACGATCCCGGGTGCCAGTACAACATTGTCCGACAATGTCACGCTCGGTTTTGGTCTCGGATATCGTTTCACCGAGGATTTTTCAGTCATCGCAATTGGCGGCATTCCCCCAACCACAACGATCAAAGGCACCGGACCGTTGAACGGAGTAACGGTCGGAAAGGTCACCTATGGCCCATTGATCGTGGCAGCCAACTACCACATACCGACGAAAGGAAAATTCCAACCCTTCATCGGGGCGGGCATCAACTACACTATGGTGTTCGATACCAAGGACAGCGGGATCTCCAACTTAAAGGCTGACAGTGCCTTCGGAGGCGTTCTGCGGCTCGGCTTCGATTACATGGTAGACGATAGCAATGGCTTTTTCTTTTCGGCCAACAAGGTCTTCGTGAACACGAAGGCTACGGGCAACGCGGTTGCTCTCGGTGGTGCGCCGGTCGATGCGAAGATCGATCTGGACCCGCTCATTCTCCATGCGGGTTGGGTTCATCGCTTTTGACTGCCATGGGCCCAGTCGCCCAGGCTGGGCCCATGTCTCTGTATCGAAGAAGATGCCATGCTTGTCTTAAGCGAGCTCGATTGATTTGATACTGTATGGCAGCCGCAAAACAAATACATGCAACGGCAAAGAGCTTCGCCTTCTTCGGTGCGAAGCAGAACGCGCTTTTGCGAAGCACCGTTCGGCTGGCCAAAACCCATCTTCACATAACTGGCGTTCTTCACGTCGGGCCCGTGCCCCTGACACGAACTGGACGGATTGCGAAGATTGACGGTTTCCGGCCGGAGCAGGTTTTGGCCGGAGAACTCGGCTTTGACCGGGTTCCCGTTTCTTTCTCGATGATCGAGAAAGAACTCGGCAAGAGATTGCTTGAAACGCCCGGGGGAACGGCATTGACCGTCGATATGGAATGGGGGCTTCAGACAGCGTCTGCTACGGCGAATTTCGAAGGCTGGATGGCGGTCGCACAGACGCTGGCTGAGAGGTTCGATCGCCCGATCATCTCACTCTACAACCGAAGTTTGTTGATCGACGAGCACCTTTTGGCGGCGCTGCGCGGCCATCCGGCAGTGCTTGCGCCAGAGGGGATCGTGCCCAATCCTCACTGGCTGCCGCCGCCGCTCTACGCAAAGGGGACGCTGCGCGAGCAGGTCAACTTCTGGCTTGGCGGCATCGCGCCCAGCCTCATTCGAGACAACCCAAATGCCGACCGACACGCGGCCGAAGGAGCCGATCCGATGTGGCTTCTCAACCGAGGGGCGGACGAACCGGCGATTCCGGGCGAAGACCTTCGTGAGCGTTGGAAGATCCGCTGTTTTGGGCGACTACGGATATACCGCGCGAATGGCAGCCAGGTCGAATGGGCCATTCCCGGCGGAGCCACAATGAAAACCAAAACGCTATTCGCATATCTTCTGCAGCAGGGGGGCAAAGGCGCACGCACGGACGATCTTGCCGACCTTCTTTGGCCCGAAGCAGAAAGTGCCGAGGCAGCGCGTAACCGACTGTATCATACGGTTCGCGGGCTTCGCCAGGCGTTGCAGGGGCCTGAGGGGAACAAGAGTACGAGCTACGTGCTTCGCGACGGTACCAGCTATGTGCTTTCACCTCCGGATCGAAGCTGGCTGGATATTTCGGCGTTCGAACAGCTGTGTCGGCAATCGCAAAGCCATCTAAAGGCGCGGGATTTCGATGAAGCTCTGGTTTGCTTGCGGGCAGCGGACCGCCTCTATACCGGCGATCTCTTCGAAGACATTCCGTCAGAATATGTCGACGATCAGGAACGCGACTGGTGTTGGACGCGCCGTTACTGGCTGCGCGACATGTATCTCAAGGTCCAGCGCGACGCAGCACGCATATACCGTGAACGAGCTGAATACTCGGCAGCCTTAAGCCATTGCCAGAAAGCGCTGAAGGTTGATCCACTCGCAGAATTTGCGCATGAGGAGGCAATGTTGGCTTTCGCGGCGCAGGGACGCCGCGAAGCCATTGAGCGACAATATGCGCTCTACTCCGAGTCACTTTCGCGGTTCGATGATCGTCCACGCAGCGCGGAACTGACTAAGATATTTCATTCATTGGTAAAATAGCAGGTAGGTGCTGCGTTCTGCCGTGCTCGACATCATTAGTCGCCTCTATCAGCATCCCGTTGCTCAGTCCTGGTTCCACTCGCAGCAAATGTGCTGCCCTGAAGTCCTATCTGACCACGATGTTCCCCAAGAATTGGTAGGTCGTGCCATCGGTACACTCCAAGCGTGGCAGCTGTCCTTGAACCATCCGGCCGGGCATCGATTCGGCGTTGTCCATGCCTCCGGCTTTTAGAAAGGCGGGTTTCCGAAATGCGGCGGAGACGTTCGAGACTGTGCGAGAATCTCCGCCCATCCTACCTTCAGGTCTTTGGAAAATGTATGAATTTCAGTAAATTGAGCGCCAACGAGATAACCAAAGAAAAACCAAAGCTCGACTGCTATTCTGCACGTTGAAAGCACATCATAGCGCACATCATGGGAGGACTTGCGATGAGCGTTGCGGAAATCGCCCGCAGAGACGACGGATTCGATCCGTTCGATCTGAACGCCCCATTCGACACATGGGAACAGCTGCGCGAAGAGCAGCCCGTCTTTTTCCACGAACCCACCGGCTACTTTGTCGTGACCCGTCATGCGGACGTGAAAGCGGTGTTCGACGACTGGGAGACTTTTTCCTCGGAAAATGCCCAGGCGCCGATGCGCCCGATGTGCGAAGAGGGCAAGCGCATCATGAAAGAGGGCGGCTTTACTGCTTATTCCGGGCTTTCGGCCCGCGTGCCCCCCGATCACACACGTATTCGCAAGATCGTGCAGGGTTGTTTCGGTCCGCGCCGGTTCAAGTCGATCGAGCCGAAGATCGAGGCGATCATCGACCGCCAACTGAACAAGGTCGCGCCGCAGGGTGGCTGCGATTTCTTCCGCGAAGTCGCCTATGAGGTGCCTGCGCTGGTGCTCTTTACCTTGATGGGCATCCCCGATGCGGATGTGCCGAAGGTTAAGGACTGGGCGGTGAGCCGCGCACTCCTGACATGGGGCAACCTCACCGACGAGGAACAAATCCCGCATGCGCACAAGATGGTTGAATACTGGGCCTATTGCCGGGCCTTGGTCGCAGCGCGCAAGGAAGTGCCGGGTGACGACCTTCCATCGGACCTGGTTCGGCTTCAGGCCGAGGGCGCTGAGATTACTGACGAGGAAATCGCTGGCGTGATGTATTCCGTGCTCTTTGCTGGGCACGAGACGACTACGACCCTGATGGCAAACGCCGTAATTTCCCTGATGAACAATCGCGATCAATGGGATGCGATCTGTGCTGATCCATCCCTGATCCCCTCTGCGACTGAAGAGGTGCTGCGCTATTCGCCCTCTATCGTCGCCTGGCGTCGTAGGGCGAAAAAGGACACCGAAATCGGTGGTGTGGCCGTGCCGAAAGGCTCCGACATCCTGCTGATCATGGGCTCGGCCAACCGCGACGAGGCTGTGTTCGAGAACGGGTGCCAGTTCGATGTGACACGCAAGAACGCACGTACTCACCTCAGTTTCGGTTTCGGTATTCACTTTTGCATCGGCTCCCAACTCGCAAAGCTCGAGTTCGGCATCATGCTGCGTGAGCTGACAAGGCGCTTCCCGGAGATGCGCCTCAAGGAAGGGCAGGAGATCACCTTCCTCCACAACATCTCGTTCCGAGTGCCGGCACGGGTCGATGTCCAATGGGGAGCGTGAGCATGACAGATATGAAGTTCATCCTGCCTTTCGACCGGATCACGGCAGCGGATCATGGGCGTGTGGGCGGCAAATGCGCCTCGCTGGGCGATATGACCCAAGCGGGGGTGGCGGTGCCGCCGGGTTACGCGGTCACGACGGAGGCCTATGAGGCGATGTTGAACGAGACCGGATTGCGCGCTGAAATCGAAGCCCAACTGGCCCGGCTCGATTTCGACGATGTCACCGATCAGGAACGCGCCGCACAGGCGATCCAGATCCGCTTCCGTTCGCATCCGCTGCCTCCCGCGGTCGAAGCCGCGATCCGGTCTGAATATGCCACATTGGGGGAGGATATGCCGGTCGCGGTACGTTCGTCAGCCACCGCCGAGGACTTGCCGGATGCGAGTTTCGCCGGACAGCAGGACACTTACCTCTGGGTCACCGGCGCCGATGCCGTGGTCGAGAAGGTCCGCGATTGCTGGGCTTCTCTGTTCACCGCCCGGGCCATGGCTTATCGGCACAAACACGAGCTCGGTCAGATCGAGGTGCTGATGAGCGTTGCCGTGCAGAAGATGGTGAACGCCCGCGCCGCCGGTGTGGCAATGACGCTTGATCCGGTCAATGGCGATCGTACGCGGATCGTGATCGACGCATCCTATGGGTTGGGCGAAATGGTGGTGTCCGGGATCGTGACGCCGGACAATTACTCGGTCGAAAAGGTGCTGATGGAAATCGTGGATCGCAAGATCTCTGACAAGCATCTCGAACTCTTGCCCGATCCCGCCGCCCGCACCACTGTTGAGCGCGAGATTGAGGGCCCGCGCCGCACCGCGCAATGCCTGTCCGATGCCGAGATCATCGCGGTGGCCAAGCTTGCCAAGGATCTGGAGCGCATCAAAGGCTGCCCGCAGGATGTGGAATGGGCTATCGACGCCGATCTGCCGGAAGGCGAGAACCTTCTGGCCTTGCAGGCGCGGCCCGAAACTGTCTGGTCGCGCAAACCCGCCGAAAAACCGAAAGCAAGCTATGCCACCGGCATGATGGGTATCGTCGGTGCTTTGAACAACCCAATTGGCTCCGGCAGTTGATCGCCGGGCCCAATACAGCACCAACAAAAACACTCGGTATTCTAGGGAGGAGTAACCTGAATGGACCAACAAACCCCGCTGTTTCCCAGCGCCTATGACGTCAAGGCTCCGCAAGGCGCTGAGGGTTGGGAAGAACTGTATCCGTATTATCTGACGTTCCAGCCCAACCTGCGCGAAAAGGAAGACGCGAAATTCTGGTTCTGCGACAGCCAGCACTGGCCGAACCCGTTCAAACCCTTCGATGCGGTGACGGTGGAGTATGCGGTTCGCTGCCTCGGGCAGTATAATACCCGCCACTATCTTGTGCCGCCGGCAAACGGTGTCGATTACCGCATTCACAACGGCTATTGTTACATGTCGCCGATCGCGGTGGCGCCCGAACTGATCGAGGGCCGTATTCCGCAGTTCCTCGAACGTGCGGGCCACTATTTCCAGAACTGGGACAGCCTGCTCGAGAATTGGCACAAGAAGGTCAAGGCGAACATCGCCGACATGGAAGCGCTGAATTTCGAGAAGCTGCCCGAGACGGTGCATATCGACTGGATCACCGAAGGGCGCGGTGCCGATCCGCATCTCGATATGATGGCCAGCTACGATGCCGCCATCCAGCTGCTCTACAAGACCTGGCAGTACCATTTCGAGTTCCTCAATCTCGGCTATGCCGCCTATCTCGACTTCTTCGGCTTCATGAAGGGCCAGTTCCCGACCATTCCCGATCAGGCCATCGCCAAGATGGTGCAGGGGGTCGATAGCGATCTGTTCCGTCCCGACGACGAGCTGAAGAAGCTCGCGCGTCTGGCCATCGAACTGGGCGTTGCCGATGCACTGAAGTCTGGCACGGTCGACGAGGCTCTTGCGGCGGTGGCCAAAGCCGCCAAAGGTCAGCTCTGGCTCGATGCCTGGGAGGCCGCGAAAGACCCGTGGTTCAACTTTACTTCCGGCAACGGGTTCTATTCGACCGACAAGTACTGGATCGAACATCTCGATATCCCCATGGGCTATCTGCGCGACTACATCATCCGCGCCGAGGCCGGCGAGACCATCGAGCGGCCGACCGAAAAGCTGGTGGCTGAACGCGACCGGATCACCGGCGAATACGAGGCGATGATGGACGAGGAAGCTCGCGGCGTTTTTGCCGAGAAGCTTGGACTTGCCCGCGTCGTCTTCCCCTATGTGGAGAACCACAATTTCTACATCGAACACTGGTCGATGTGCGTGTTCTGGAAAAAGATGCGTGCGTTGAGCAAACTCCTGATGGAAGAGGGCTTCTGGCCGACCGAGGACGGCATGTTCTATCTGAGCCGTCAGGAAGTGCGCGATGTTCTGTTCGACTATGGCAATGCCTGGGCCACGGGCGGCGAATGGATCGGGCCGAGTTATTGGCCGCAGGAAATCGAACGCCGCCGTGGCATCATCGATGCGCTCTCGACCCAGCCGCCGCAGCCGGCGCTGAACAACCCGCCGGAGGTCATCACCGAACCCTTCACCATCATGCTTTGGGGCATCACGTCGGAATCGATCCAGAACTGGGTCGGTGGTGGCGATGCCGAAGACGGGTTGAAGGGCATGGCGGCCAGCCCTGGTGCGGTCGAGGGCATCGCCCGCGTGGTGCGCAGCCCCGATCAGCTTGATGAAATCCAGGAGGGCGAAATCCTCGTGACGCCGGTTACGGCTCCAAGCTGGGCGCCGGTCTTCGGCAAGATCAAGGCTACGGTCACCGATATCGGCGGGATGATGAGCCATGCGGCCATCGTCTGCCGCGAATACGGGCTTCCGGCCGTGACCGGGACAGGCAACGGGTCGTCCGTGATCAAGACCGGGCAGAAGCTTCGGGTCGATGGCAACACCGGCAAAGTGACGCTTTTGGACTGAACGATTTCGGGGGCCAGGAGAACTATTAACTTCGCTGGCCCCCGAACCCGAACTGACACCGAGGTTCCGATGCTCGATAAACCCACCGACCTGAGCCGGTACGATGCCGTTTGGCGAGCGGCAGAACGCTATATGCGAGCCCGAAAAAACGACGTTCATATCCCTCTTTCTTTCGCCTGGGCGCAAAAGCTGCTTGCCGAATATCCCGAGGCGGATCGCGATGTCTGTTCGCTCGCGATCCTGCTCCACGACATCGGCTGGTATGCGATCGATATGGAAGACATCATCGAAAAGGGTTTTTCCGGCCCCAACATGCTCCAGTCAGATGTACGCTATCTGCACGAAGCCGAAGGGGTTCGGATGGCAACCGAGGTGCTGGAAGACACCGGCTGGGAGGCGGCGGTCATCGCCCAGGTTTGCGAGATCATCGACGGGCACGATACCCGGCCTGACCCGCGCCATCTCAATGACCGGATCGTCCGTGACGCTGACAAACTGTGGCGCTTTTCCGTGACAGGGGTCTCGGTCGCCTGCGACTGGTTCAAGACGACGCCACATGGTTACGCCGACCGGTTGGAGAAACAGAAGACGCAGCTAGAGACCGAGGCCGGGGTGCGCATGGCGACGGAAACCCTGGCTGAAACGCGCAAGGCGCTCATGCTGCATGTGATCTGAGGGCAAACCATGGAAATGTTCATTGATGGGGCGTGGCGCGCGGCCACGAGCGGAGAGCGATTGAATGTCATCGCGCCAGCCACGGGGCAGGTGATCGATACGGTCCCGCATGGCAACGCTTCCGATGCCGATCTGGCCATTCGCGCCGCGGAACGCGCAATGGCGGAGTGGAAGCGACGCCCGATGGCCGACCGCGTGGCGATCCAGAAGACCTGCGCCCAGGCAATGCGAGATCACGCCGAGACCGTTGGGAACGCGCTTCACGCTGAACTGGGCCGGCCCTTGCCCGCCTGCATCGCTGAGATCACCCGCTCTGCCGACCTGCTCGATGTCTATGCCGAAGAGGGACTGCGCCTGTCGGCCAGCATGTCGCTCGGGGCGGCGCCGGGCGAGCGGACGGTGGTGACGCGTGAGCCGGTCGGGGTGGTAATCGCGATCACTCCCTTCAACTATCCCATCACCCTTTTGATGTTCAAACTCGGGGCTGCTCTGATTGCGGGCTGTACCGTGGTTGCCAAGCCTGCAGAAGACACGCCGATATCGACGCTGATGCTGGCGGAGATTTTCCATAGCGCCGGTCTTCCGGCGGGCGTGTTCAATGTCGTGACCGGCAAAGGCCGCGAGATCGGCACGGCGATGATCGAACACCCCATCCCCCGAAAGATCGCCTTCACGGGTGGCACGGCGGCGGGCAAGGCCATCGCCGCAGCAGCCACAGGAACGATGAAGCGGGTGACACTGGAACTTGGGGGGCAAAGCGCAGCCATCGTCTGCGCGGATGCGGATCTCGACAAGGCAACCACAGCTATCGCGCGCCACGGCTTCGCGAATTCCGGTCAGTTCTGTTACCGCGTAAACCGCGTGTTCGTTGAGCGACCGGTCTACGAGGAGGTGCTTAGGCGTCTTGCGGAGAAAGCGGGCAAGCTGACCCTGCAGCCGGTCGGGGGCGAGGGCGATCTCGGCCCGCTGGTAAACGAGAAGATCTATTCCAACAGTGCGCTGCAATCCGATGACGCCCGTGAGAAAGGTGCGCGCATCCTTCTGGGGGGAACGCGGCAGACCGGCCCCGGCTTTGACGATGGTTTCTATTTCCCGCCAACGTTGATCGCCGACGCAACGCAGGACATGCTGATCATGCGCGAAGAAACCTTTGGCCCGGTGCTCGGCATCGCGCCGGTGGACAGCGCGCAGGAAGCGCTGGACCTGGCCAACCGAAGCCGCTACGGGCTTGCCGGCTTCGTCTTCTGCCGCGATTTGGCGAAGGGCTTGACGCTATGCGAAGGGCTTGAGGCAGGCTCGGTCTGGCTCAATGATATTCACCGCTCTTCGCATTATGTTCCCTTCGGCGGTATGAAGGAGAGCGGGCTGGGGCGTGAGAAGGGCCGCTACGGGGTCGAAAGCTACCTCGAATACAAGACCATGTATCTCAGCTACGAGGTGCCGATATGACGCCCTCGACGCTCATGCCCCGCGATCTGCCGCTTTGGGAGGAGGCTCGCGGCTTTCTCGATGTGCGCTCGAACGATGTGCATACGCTGATCTCATACGGCATCGCGAAGGCGCTGCTGGTGGAACATCCGGGGGTGGTGGAAAGCATCGTTTTGCCTGCGATCCTGCTGCATGACGTGGGTTGGAAGCGGATCGACCCCGCGCTCATGGCGGATGCGATCGGGCCGAACCCGACGCGCAAGGAGCTGGTGCGCGAACACGAGATCTATGGCGTCGAGATCGCCGGAGACATCCTGCGCCGTCATCGCCCCGAGGGCGTCGATATCGACGCGGTGCTGGCGATCATCGACCAGCACGACACTCTGAAAGAGGCCAGCTCGCCCGAGGATGCGCTGGTCAAAGATGCCGACAAGGGCTGGCGCTTTTCTCCGCATGGGGTTGAGACCATCTGCGGCTGGTTCGGAACGCCCGCCGCCGAGACGCTCGACATGCTGGAGGATTTCGTGCTGCCGCAATTTCTGACTGATACCGGGCGGATCATGGCCCGAGCCTATCTGGCAGCTGGGCGTGCCACGTTCGAAGCCCCGGCCTATCTCAAGGAGAGCGCCAATGTCTGATCTCGATCTGCAAGGCAAGCGAGCCGTCATCACCGGCGCAGCGGGCGGTTTGGGCCGGGCCTTTGCCGAAGGCTTCGCCAAGGCCGGGGCGGAGGTGCTGGTCGCCGACATCAACGCCGAAGGGTGCGCCGAAACCGTGGCCTTGATTGAGGCAGCAGGCGGCAAGGCCCATGCCACGAGCGTGGATGTCACGGACCGCGAAAGCTGCATCGCGCTGGCTCGCACCGCCGAAACCACGCTGGGCGGCGCGGATGTGCTGGTGAACAATGCTGCGATCTATGCGGGGCTGGAACGCCGGTCGCTCGAAGACATCGACGAGGCGATCTGGGACAAGGTGATGGCGGTCAACGTCAAGGGCGTCTGGCAGGTCAGCCGTGCCCTTACCCCCGTCATGCGCAAGGGTGGTGGCGGGGCCATCGTCAATGTCTCGTCGGCGACTGTTTTTTCCGGCTCGCCGCAATGGCTTCACTACGTCGCTTCGAAAGGCGCGGTGATCGCCATGTCGCGGGCCATGGCCCGCGAGCTGGGCGATGACAACATCCGGGTCAACGTGCTGGCGCCGGGCTTCACCCTGACCGAAGCAAGCCTCGGGCTGATGGACGACGCGGCTTCCTACGGGGTCACGCGCGGAGCGCTCAAACGTGCGGCGGGGGCCGAGGACATGGTTGGCGGCGCACTCTATCTTGCATCGCCGCTGGCTGGTTTCGTGACCGGACAGACCCTGATTGTCGATGGCGGACGCCAATTCAACTGAGGAACAATAATGGTCAAACTGATATTCATCGAGCCGTCGGGCAACCGCAGGGAAATTGAGGCCGAGCCGGGCCAGAGCGTGATGGTCGCCGCCACTTCGGCAGGCGTGGGCGGAATCGTGGCAGAATGCGGCGGCTCGTGCGTTTGCGCGACCTGCCATTGCCGGGTCGTCGAACACGGCGACGCCCTGCCCACGATGGAGGATGCCGAGCGGGACACGTTGGAATTCACCTCGGATGCGATGGGCGAAACCAGCCGTCTAACCTGTCAGATCGAAGTGACGTCGGCTCTCGAAGGTGTCGTCTTCGAAGTCGTCGGGCACTGAGTGATGGCGGGGATCGTCATCATCGGCGCGGGGCATGGTGGCACACAACTGGCCATATCCCTGCGCGAGGAAGGCTATACGGCGCCGATCAACCTAATCTCGGCGGATCCGGACCATCCCTACCACAAGCCACCGCTATCCAAATCCTTCATGAAGGCCCCCGATGTCGCGCTGCAGCCTCTGCGTGCGCCGCAAGTCTTCGCGGATCAAGACATCAACCTGGGGCTTGGTGTGTCGGTCGAAATGGTGGATCGGCCCGGCCAGACGGTGCGCCTGTCTGGCGGGGAAACCTGCGCTTACGACAAGCTTGTCTTCGCGACCGGCACAGTGGCGCGCAAGCTGGCCGTGCCGGGCCACGACCTGAACGGGGTATTCACCTTGCGTACCGCAGAGGATGCACGTGCCCTGCGGACTGCTCTGCCGGATGCCGCGCGCGTCGTGGTGATCGGTGGCGGGTTCATTGGGCTCGAAGCCGCGGCAATGCTCTCGGCGCGCGGACTTGCGGTCAGTGTCGTCGAACTCGCGCCACGTCTCCTCGGCCGTGCGGCCAGCGCCACATTGGCTTCGGTCGTCGAGGGCACCTTGATCGAAACGGGTGTCGAGGTTCTGACGGTGGCGAAGATTGAAGGGATCGAAGGGACGGCGGGGCAGGTCGATGCTGTCCGGCTCGAAGATAGGACGCTGCCTGCTGATCTTGTCATCGTCGGTGTCGGTGCGCTTCCGGTGGTCGGTTTGGCCGAAGAGGCGGGCCTGACCATCGACAATGGCATTGTGGCGGACGCATACCTTGCGACCTCTGATCCGGATATCTACGCGCTGGGCGATTGTGCCTCGTTTCCGATGGGGGGATCGAGGCTGCGGCTGGAGTCCGTCCAGAACGCAACCGATCAGGCGCGAACGCTCGCGAAGACACTGGCTGGGATGCCGACTGAATATTCCGCCGTCCCGTGGTTCTGGTCGGATATCGGCGCCATGAAGTTGCAGATCGCGGGCCTTTCGGCGGGCGCGGATGCCGAGGTCACGAGCGTTACGGCGGAAGGGCGTCTGAAGTCGATCTATCATCTGCGCGGCGGGCGTTTGATCGCGGTCGAAACCATAAACAGTACTGGCGAACACATGCTGGCCCGGCAGATGCTGGCGGCGGGCTTCACGCCGCCCGAGGATCTGATGCGGCAGGGCGACCCGCGTGCGCTCAAGGCGGCTTTTCAGGGTTTGACCGCCTGACAGAAGCCCCTCAGAGCAGACGCCGCAAACCGGCCTGTACCTTCAAGAGTTTCGGCAGATAGATCTCGGCCAGTTGCCCGGCATTTTCCTGCGTCGCGGCCATACCGGTGTTCAGCGCGGCGATAACCCGGCCCCGCGCATCGAAGAGCGGCACGGCTATGGAGCGTAAACCGATCTCGACCTCCTGGTCGATGATCGCGTAGCCCTGCGCCCGGGCACCGTCGATTTGATCCATGATTTCGTCGGGATCGGCGAGGGAATGGCTCGTGCGCGGCGAAAGATCCGATGCCTCAACGAGCGCGAACGCCCGCTCGCGCGGCAGCGCGGCGAGAAGCACGCGTCCCATCGAGGTGGTGCAGGCGGGAAGCCGGGACCCGGGCATCAGTCCGATCGACATCACCCGCTTTTGCGCGGCCCGGGCGATGTAGACGATCTCGGTCTCATCCAGAAGTGCCACGGAACAGCTCTGTCCGATCTGCTCGGACAGTTGGTCGAGCCAGGGTTGCACGATCTGGGGCAGGGGCAGCGAGGCAATCGCGGCGACCCCGAGCCGCAGGACGCGCGGCGTGAGGGTAAAGAACTTGCCGTCGTAGTCGGCATAGCCCTCCCGGTGCAGGGTCAGGAGGACGCGCCGCGCGGTGGCACGGTCCAGCCCGCTGTTTTCGGCGGCCTCGGTGATTGACAGCCGCGGCGTTTCGGAACTGAAAGCCTCGATGACCTTCAGGCCCTTCACCAGAGAGGCGACGTAATCGGTGGATTTGTTCAACATGCGCACTTGTTTCTACATATTTTGAACAAAGATCAACATATGAACAAATGACTCGCTCCAGCCTCCGATCCGGCGCTATGGCAGGGACATCAAGCGGAGGAGCATATGAGCAAGGTTGCAGCATCCCTGGCCGAGGCAGTCGCGGAGATCCCGGACGGGGCACAGGTCATGATCGGCGGTTTCGGGGGATCCGGCGCGCCGATCGAACTGATTCACGCACTGATCGACCGGTACCGTGCCACCGGCAGTCCGAAGAGCCTGACGGTCATCAACAACAACGCCGGCAACGGGGCAATCGGCATCGCCGCGATGATCAAGGCGGGCATGGTTGCCAAGATGATCTGCTCGTTCCCGCGCTCGTCGAATGCCGAGGCGTTCAACGAGAAATACCTGGCAGACGAAATCGCGCTGGAACTCGTCCCGCAAGGCACGCTGGCCGAGCGGATCCGCGCGGCCGGAGCGGGCATTCCCGCCTTTTACACACCGTCGAGCTATGGAACCGAGCTGGCAGCAGGCAAGCCGGTCGAGGAATTCGACGGCAAGATGTATGTGTGCGAGCGCTGGCTGAAGGCCGACTATGCGCTCATCAAGGGCCAGAACGGCGACCAAGCGGGCAACCTGACCTATCGGCTGGCGGGGCGGAACTTCAATCCGTTGATGGCGATGGCGGCGGCGAGAACCATCGCTCAGGTCGCCGATCTCGGCGCGCCAGGCTCCATCGACGCCGAACAGGTCGTCACCCCCGGTATCTTCGTCGACGTGGTCGTCGCGGTGCCGGACCCGCAGCAGGAAGAAGTGCTCGTTCGCAGGGGGGTGGTCTACTGATGTCCGGTTTCAATGTGATGGAAGACAAGCTGTCGAACGCGCAGATCGCATGGCGCGCAGCGCAGGATATCGAAGACGGGTCCTATGTGAACCTCGGCATCGGTTTCCCCGAGATGATCGCCACCTTCCAGCCCGAGGGTCGCGAGGTGACCTATCATACCGAGAACGGCGTCCTTGGCTTCGGCGAGGCACCGGCCAAGGGCGAAGAGGACTGGGACCTCATCAACGCGGGCAAGAAAGCGATCACGCTGAAGCCGGGCGCGGCCTTCTTCCACCATGCCGACAGCTTCGCCATGGTGCGCGGCGGGCATCTGGATCTGGCTGTCCTCGGCGCCTATCAGGTCGCGCAGAACGGCGACCTTGCCAACTGGCGCGTGGGGTCCAAAGGTGTCCCGGCGGTCGGCGGCGCGATGGACCTTGTCCACGGCGCGAAACGCGTCGCGGTCGTGACCGACCACGTCACCAAGGAGGGCGGGCCGAAACTGGTCGAGACCTGCACCTTCCCGCTGACCGGCGTCGGCTGCGTTACCCGAGTCTATACCTCGCTTGCGGTGGTGGACATCGAGGGCAGCAGATTCGTGCTGCGCGAAAAGCTGCCCGTGATTTCCATGGAAGAGCTACAGGCGGTGACCGGCGCGCTGCTGCATATCGACGGGCCGGTCGGCGATCTCATCGTGCCGGAGGGGATTTGATGACCGAGGTTTTCATCTGCGACTACATCCGTACCCCGATCGGCCGTTATGGCGGCGCGCTCTCGGCGATCCGGACCGACGATCTGGGCGCGATCCCGCTGCGGGCGCTGGCGGAGCGAAACCCCGGGATGGACCTTGCGGCGATCGACGAGGTGATCTTCGGTTGCGCCAATCAGGCTGGCGAGGACAACCGCAACGTCGCGCGGATGTCGCTCCTGCTCGCGGGCTACCCGGAGACGGTACCGGGCACCACGATGAACCGGCTCTGCGGTTCGGGGATGGATGCGGTCATCACCGCCGCCCGTGCGATCAAGGCGGCCGAGGCGGAACTGATCGTTGCGGGCGGGGTCGAGTCGATGTCGCGTGCACCCTTCGTCATGCCGAAGGCCACCACCGCCTTTTCCCGTGCGAACGAGGTGCATGACACCACCATCGGCTGGCGCTTAGTCAATCCGCTGATGAAGGCGCAATACGGCGTCGATTCCATGCCCGAGACGGCCGAGAACGTCGCCGAGGATTTCGGGATCAGCCGCGCCGATCAGGATGCCTTTGCAATCCGCTCGCAACAGAAGGCGGGTGCCGCGATGGTAAGCGGCCGGCTCGCGCAGGAGATCGTGCCGGTCCAGATCCCGCAGCGCAGGGGCGCGCCGGTGATCGTGGCCGAAGACGAACATCCGCGACCCGCGACGACAATGGCGGATCTTGAGAAACTGAAAACCTTCGTGAAGGCGGACGGCACCGTGACGGCGGGCAATTCCTCCGGCGTGAACGACGGGGCGGCGGCTCTCATCCTTGCGACCAAGACGGCGGCACTGAAGCACGGCCTGACGCCCATCGCCAAGGTGCTCGGCGGCGCGACGGCTGGTGTGGCCCCCCGCATCATGGGGTTCGGCCCGGCGCCCGCGTCGAAGAAGCTGATGGCGCGGCTCGGGCTTGCGCCTGACGACTTTGCGGTGATCGAGCTGAATGAGGCCTTCGCCTCGCAAGGGCTGGCGACGCTTCGTGACCTCGGCATCGCCGACGACGATCCGCGGGTGAACCCGAACGGCGGCGCCATCGCGCTTGGCCATCCCCTCGGCATGTCTGGCGCGCGCATCACCGGCACCGCGATGCTCGGGCTGGAGCCGGGCGAGAGGTCGCTCTCGACCATGTGTATCGGTGTCGGCCAGGGCATCGCCATCGCGCTGGAAGCGGTCTGAGGCGGTCAGTTCGTTGGGTCTTCCTCCGCCTGCCGGTGCAGCAGCCTTGCCAGAAGATCGGCCGGGCTGTTTTCGCCGAAGGTAAATTTCCGCGTCAGCCCCACCGCGCCGGCCATGTAGTCCGATTTCAGCGGCAGCGAGGCGAGCGTGCCGGCGCGCAGTTCGCGTTCGACCACCCCGCGAGAGATGAACCAGAGCATGTCGGACTGTTCCAGAAGCGCAAGTGCGACGGGCAGCGCCACTGTCTCGAAGGCGGGGACGACGCCCGAAAGGCCCATCGCGGACAGATAGCGGTCGACGCTATCGCGGATGATCGCACCGGGATTAGGCAGGATCAGCGGGAAGGCCGAAAGCGCCTCGCGCGACCGCAGCGACAGGGCAGGGTGGCCCGCGCGGGCGACCAACAGGATGGACTCGTCATAGAGATACTCGAAGGCGAGACCCGGCATGTCCCGGGCCGAGGGCATCCGTCCAACCATCAGGTCGATCTTTCCGCCGCGCAGCATCTCGATCAGATAGCGGTTGGGGCCGGTGATGATGCCGATGCGCACTTCGGGGCGGTTTTGCGCTAGGGCGAGCGCGACCGAAGGGAAGAACCCGCCTGCCACGGTCGGCAGCACGCCGACCTTGACGAGATCCGCCGCCGACCGGCCGGAAAGGTTGCGCACCCCCGCCTCAAGGCTCTGCACCGCCGCGAGCGCATGGGCGCGGAACCCTTCACCCGCCGGTGTCAGGATGGCGCGGCGACCGGCACGGTCGAAGAGGGTCGTGCCGAGCAGTGCCTCAAGCTCCGTAATCGTTTTCGACAGTGCGGGCTGGGACACGTTCCGTGCCCGTGCGGCTGCGGAAATGTTCCCGTTTTGCGAGACCGCGAGAAACGCCTCGAGATGACGCAGCTTCATGCCGTTTGGTATATTCATTTGGTTATGCTTTTTGCATGAATTCGTATTTTTGTTAATAGGGGGATTATGCCACTTTGGCGACAGGAGGATCCCCATGCAGGCTCTGGAACGCGACTGGGGCACGATGCATCTGAACCTTTCCGGAGGGGATGGCACGGCACTGGTTTTTATCAATTCGCTCGGCACCGATCTGCGGATGTGGGACGCGGTCACGTCGCGCCTGCCGGCGAGTTTGCGCGCGCTGCGCATGGACAAGCGTGGGCATGGCTTGTCCGGGACCGGATCCCAAGGCTACAGGATTTCTGACCTGGCTGAAGATGTGATCGCGGCTATGGATCACGTCGGAATTGCGCGCGCGGTGATTGTCGGCTGTTCCATCGGCGGGCTGATCGCGCAGCATATCGCGCTGATGACGCCGGGCCGGGTCATCGGTCTTGTCCTGTCGAACACCGCATCGAAGCTGGGCGCGGCGGAAGGCTGGCTGGAGCGCATCGAGGCGGTGCGCGTGAATGGCATGGCGGCGATGGCGGACAATATCCTGCGACGCTGGTTCGGGCAGGCGATGCTGGACCGGCCCGAGGCGGCGCTTTGGCGTCAAATGCTCGCGCGGACGGATGCCGAGGGCTATATCGCCACCTGCGCCGCCATCGCGGGCGCTGACATCACGGACCGGCTGGGTGAGATCGCGCACCCCGCGCTGGTCCTCGGCGGCCAGCACGACCTGGCGACCCCGCCCGAGGTGGTCGCCAATCTTGCTCAGGCCCTGCCGCGCGCCGACTTTTTGATGTTCGAGACGACCGGCCACCTGCCGGCCGTCGAGGCGCCGGAGGCTTTTGCCGATGCGCTGATAAAATTCGTGGAGAGGATCACCGGATGAGCGAAACATTCGATCGCGGGATGGCAGTACGACGCGAAGTCCTGGGCAATGCCCATGTGGACCGGGCCGAGGCTGCCAAGACCGAATTCGACCTGCCGTTCCAGACGCTCATCACCGAAAGCGCCTGGGGCACGGTCTGGGCTTCAGACCGCCTGACCCGGCGGGAAAGGTCGATGCTGACCGTCGCGCTTCTGGCGGCGACCGGCAATTTCGAGGAGATCCCGATGCATATCCGTGCCACCACGCGCACCGGCGCAACGAAAGCCGATATCGCGGAGGCGTTGCAGCATGTGGCGATCTATTCCGGCGTGCCGAGGGCGAACCATGCCTTGAAACTTGCCAAGCAGACCTATGCGGAAATGGAGGAGAGCGAGGAATGACTGACCTTGGACCGCTGATCCCGCGCAACCGCGCGATCCACCCGGCCCCCTACGATCCGGGTTACAAGACGAGCGTCGCACGCTCGCCCAACCTGCCGCTTCTGTCGATGGAAAGCTCTCCGTCGGAAGAGACTGGCCCAACGTTCGGCCACGGTCAACTCGGTGCGCTTGATAACAACCTGATCTTGAACTGGACCAAAGGCGCGGCTCCTGCCGTTGGCGAACGCATCCTGATGCACGGCCGTGTCCTCGACGAGATGGGCCGCCCGGTGCCTCAGACGCTGATCGAGATCTGGCAGGCTAATGCCGGCGGGCGCTACCGCCACAAGAAGGACACCTATTTCGCCCCGCTCGACCCCAATTTCGGCGGCTGTGGCCGCACCATCACCGATGAGACCGGCTATTATGAATTCCTGACGGTCCGGCCCGGGGCCTATCCTTGGCCAAACCGGGGTAACGACTGGCGACCGATGCATATCCACATCTCGGTCTATGGTCACAGCTTCGGTCAGCGCCTGATCACCCAGATGTATTTCGAGGGCGACCCGCTGATCGGCCATTGTCCGATTGCCGCGACGATCAAGGACCGCAGCCAGCTCGACCGGCTGGTCGCGCCGCTCGACTTCTCGAAGTCGCGCCCGCTCGATTTTCTCGCCTACAAATTCGACATTGTCCTGCGCGGTCGCCGCCAGACCATGTTCGAGAACAAGTTGGAGGGCATGTAATCATGGTCCAGAAACTCGACACGCTGATCGAAACCGCGTCCCAGACCGCAGGGCCCTATGTCCATATCGGGCTGATGCCGACCTATGCGGGCAACGCCGGGTACTACCAGTTGGAGATCGGCACCTCGCCGATTGCTGGCGACGTAACCGGCGAGGTCATCGAGATCGTCGGCTCGGTTTTCGACGGTACCGGCTGGGCGATGCGGGATGCGCTGATCGAAAGCTGGCAATGCGACGCGAGTGGTCTTTTCCCCGGCCAGGAGGGCGCCGACCCGAACTTCACCGGTCATTGCCGTTTCGCGGCTGATGCCGAAACGGGCGAGTTCACTTTGCGCACGGTCAAGCCAGGGTCCTACAAGGGACGCGGCGGGGCGGAATCCGCGCCACATATCTCGCTCTGGATCGTCGCGCGCGGGATCAACATCGGCCTCAATACACGGGTCTATTTCGACGATGAGGACAACTCCGAGGATCCGCTCCTCGGCCGCATCGAACAACGCCCGCGGGTCGACACGCTGATCGCCAAGAAGATCGGAGAGAGGAAGTACCGGTTCGATATCCGGTTGCAGGGACAAGGTGAAACGGTGTTTCTCGATCTCTGACCGGCTCGGCACGAGAACGGAAGGGGCGGCAAAGACTGCCCCTTTTTGCCATGAGGAAAGGGCACCTACGATGAGCGTTTCCGTCTTCGACCATCCCTGGCTCTCGGGCCACTTCGGCGACGCGGAGATGGCGGCGATCCTCGCTCCCGAGCGGCAGATGGCCCATATGCTCGCGTTCGAGGCGGTGTGGTCGCGGGCCTGCGGGCGCGCGGGCCTGTTCGATGCGGCGGCGGCCGAGGCGGCCACACGCGCGATCGAGACGGTGCGGATCGACCTTGCGGACATCGCCACCGGAATGGCGCAGGACGGCGTGCCCATCCCGCGCCTCGTCAAGCAGCTGAAGGCGGTCGCGGGATCGGAGGCGGTGCACAAGGGCACGACTTCTCAGGACGTCATGGACACGGCTCTGGCTTTGACCCTGCAAGAGGCGTCGGACCTCCTCGCCGCGCGTCTCGAGGTTCTTGCCGGCTGTCTCGACGGGCTCAACACCCGATTCGGCGATGCCCCGCTGATGGGGCGCACGCGGATGCAGGCGGCGGAGCCGATCACCGTGCGTGACCGGGTGGCGACGTGGCGGCTCCCTTTGGGCGATCACCTTGAACGGCTCGCGGTCGTGCGCAAGCGTGTCGAGAAGGTGCAGATAGGCGGTGCCGCGGGCGACCGCAAGGCGCTGGGGCCGAAGGCCGATCAGGTCGTCGCCGATGTCGCGGCGGCGCTCGGCCTTGCCCCCACCGCCAGGGCGTGGCACGCGATACGGGACGGGGTGGCGGATTATGCGTCCTTCCTGTCGCTCGTCACCGGCACGCTCGGCAAGTTAGGGCAGGACGTTGTGCTGATGGCGCAGCAGGGCATAGACGAGATCGCGATGTCTGGCGGCGGTGGCTCCTCTGCCATGCCGCATAAGCAGAACCCTGTCGCGGCCGAACTTCTCCTGACGCTCGCGCGGTTCAACGCGGTGCAGGTTTCGGCCATGCACCTTGCGATGATCCATGAACAGGAACGCTCGGGGGCGGCATGGACCCTTGAATGGATGGTGCTGCCGCAAATGCTGATGACGACAGCACGCGCGCTTGCCGTCGCCATCGAGATTTCGCAGAGGATCACGCGGATCGGCCGCCCCTAGAAGGGCAGCCCGATATAGTTTTCCGCCAGGTCCCGCCGCGCGGTTTCAGAGTGCGCCAGATGGCTCAGCGTGGCTTTCCGCATCTGTTCGGCAAAGGCATCTTCGCCGTCGAAACGGTGCAGCATCGTCGTCATCTGCCAGCTGAAACGCATGGCTTTCCAGATCCGGGCCAGCGCTCGGGCAGAGTATTCGTCGATACCGGTCGTGCTCTTTCCATTCAGCGCGTCAATCAGCGTGGTATAGAGGTAGTATACGTCCGAGGCGGCAAGGTTCAGGCCCTTCGCGCCAGTCGGCGGCACAATATGGGCGGCATCGCCCACCAAGAACAGATTCCCCCAACGCAGCGGTTCAGAAACGAAGCTGCGCAGCGGAGCGATACTTTTCTCAATGGACGGCCCGGTTACAAGGCGCCTGGCGGCTTCTGACGGAATGCGACGCGAAAACTCGTCCCAGAAGCGCTGATCCGACCAATCCTCAACCGTATCGCTGAGCGGCACCTGCACATAGTAGCGCACGAGATTTTCGTTGCGCATCGACGCCAGCGCAAAACCGTGACTGGAATTGGAATAGATAAGCTCATCATTCACTGGCGGAGTTTCCGACAAGATACCGAGCCAACCAAAAGGATAGACCCGCTCAAACTCACGGCGTATTTCATCGGGAATAGTCCTGCGGGAAACGCCGTGGAAGCCGTCGCATCCTGCCACGTAAAAACAATTGAGGCGCTTGCGTGTGCCCTCATGGGTAAACTCGATATGGGATTTCGCCTGGTCGAGGTCGTGGATTTCCACTTCGGACACGTCGTGCAGGATCGTCGTGCCCATCGCGTCCTGCGCCGCATAGAGATCGGTTGTCACCTCGGTCTGGCCATAGACCATAACGCGCTTGCCGGTGAGCTCCTTAAAGTCGATATGGATCATCGTCGAGTCATCAGACAGATAGCACCCGTCGTGTGGGATGCCTTCTGCATCCATTCGCGCCCCGACACCGGCTTCGTGCAGCAACTCAACCGTGCCCCACTCAAGGATCCCGGCACGAATCCGCGCCAGAACATGCGCACGGCTCGACCGTTCCAGTATAACGGTTCCGATCCCCGCACGGTTGAGCAACTGGGACAGCAGCAACCCTGAAGGTCCACCGCCGATGATGGCGACCTGTGTGTCCATGGTGATCAATGCCGTTTCCTCCCGTATCTTTGCTGAACCGTAGCTCGGCATACGCCGCCAACGAATGGACTGTATCGTCATTGACTGGTACTATTCAGGCATGACCGACGCGCATTCGATCCCGCTCTTCAATCTCTTCGGCGAGACGACGGTTTTCCCTGACGTCGTGCATTGCGAACGTGTTCTGGATCGCGCCGGCCTGCATGATTGGGTCATTGCACCGCACCGGCACAGCCAGATGTCGCAAGTCTTCTTCATTGAGCATGGTTCCGCACATGTAGTGCTGGACGGCGCCGAAGAGAGGCTGGCTAGTGGCCGGTATCTTTACGTCCCGCCACAAATCGTACATGGGTTTGAATTCACCCGCGGTACCGAGGGGACTGTTCTTTCGTTCCCCTCACCGGTCGTTTCCCGGCTGGGCCCGAAGGCCGCTGCATTAACATCCTGGCTGGCGACCCCTCAGCGGGGAGTCGTAACGGCGGACGTTGCGCAACTCATCGCGGCACTTGCTGCAACATATACTTCTACTGGCACATTTCGTGCACAGAGGTTGGTCGCGCTCGCCCATGTTCTTCTCGCAACGCTGGCCGAAGACGACCTCGCCGATGCCGCATTCGAGGATCCGCAGGCCGGACGGCAGATTCAACGGCTTGACGCGCTCATCGCCAAGCATCTGACCGACGGTTGGGCCGGGCGGGATTATGCGGCGGCTCTTCACGTCACGACCGGTCATCTTAACCGTATCGTTCGGATGGCGACCGGGCGCAGCCTGACGGCACATCTCGAGACCGCAACGATGACCGAAGCGTGCCGGCTGATCGCTTTCACCCGCCTGCCACTGGCCGAGGTGGGTTACCGGCTTGGATACTCCGACCCTTCCTATTTCTCGCGCCGCTTTCGCTCCCGAATGGGTGAAGCTCCGTCGGCGTATCGTAAGAGGGTGGTTGGGTCAGAGCTCTGATTGCCTATGTTGTAGTGCAACGGCAATTTATCAGTAAGGTACGATTGCAGCATTTTCCTATTCGTACTCTACGGCCGCCGGACCTGCGACATGCGCAAACCCGGCCTTGAATGCGCAGACTGCGTGCTGACCATGGGCGCCATGACAGCAACAAGGATCCTCTGGGGCCAAATTCTGGTCGTTTTCCTGATCGTGCTCACCACGACCTGGGGCGCGACCCAATGGGTTGCCTGGCGGTTGGGGTTTCAGGCCCAACTGGGAAGCCCGTGGTTCGACTTGTTTGGCACGCCGGTCTACCCGCCGCCTGCGGTTTTCTGGTGGTGGTATTTCTACGATGCCTATGCACGCAGCGTATTCTGGGAAGGTGGCGCCATCGCCGCCTCGGGTGGTTTCCTTTCCATCGCCGTCGCCATCACGCTGTCGGTGCTGCGCGCACGCGAAGCGGCCGATGTCGATACCTATGGTTCCGCAAGATGGGCCGAGGGCAAGGAGGTCGAGGCGACCGGACTTCTCGGCCCCGACGGAGTGGTGCTTGGCAAACTGGACAAGGATTACCTGCGCCATGACGGGCCGGAGCATGTACTTTGTTTTGCGCCGACCCGCTCGGGCAAGGGTGTCGGTCTGGTCGTTCCATCCCTCTTGACCTGGCCTGGCTCAGCCATCGTCCACGATATCAAGGGCGAGAACTGGGAACTGACCGCCGGGTTTCGCGGACAACATGGGCGTGTCCTGCGCTTTGACCCCACCAACGCCACATCAAGCTCCTATAATCCCCTCCTTGAAGTCCGTCGTGGTGAATGGGAGGTGCGCGACGTCCAGAATGTTGCGGACGTGCTCGTCGATCCCGAAGGTTCGCTTGAAAAGCGCAATCATTGGGAAAAAACGTCCCACTCCCTTTTGGTGGGGACGATCCTCCATGTCCTTTATGCGGAAAATGACAAGACGCTTGCCGGTGTAGCTTCTTTTCTGTCCGATCCGCGCCGACCGATCGAGGCTACGCTGAAAGCGATGATGACGACCCGGCACCTCGGTGAAGACGGTCCGCATCCGGTTATCGCTTCGACCGCCCGGGAGCTTTTGAACAAGTCCGATAACGAAAGGTCCGGCGTGCTCTCTACAGCCATGTCGTTCTTGGGCCTCTATCGCGATCCGGTTGTCGCCCATGTCACCCGGCGATGCGACTGGCGGATCGCTGATCTTATCGCCGATCCAACACCCGCCACACTTTATCTCGTTGTACCACCGTCGGATATTTCCCGTACCAAACCGCTCATCCGCCTGGTCTTGAATCAGATCGGTCGCCGGTTGACTGAAGACCTCCACGCAAAGCACCGCAAGCACCGAGTTCTGATGATGCTCGACGAATTCCCCGCGCTCGGTCGCCTCGACTTCTTCGAGAGCGCGCTAGCGTTCATGGCTGGCTACGGCATCAAGAGTTTCCTGATCGCCCAGTCTCTCAATCAAATCGAGAAGTCCTATGGTCAGAATAACTCGATCCTGGACAACTGCCATGTTCGGGTGAGCTTTGCCACCAATGACGAACGCACCGCAAAACGTGTGTCCGATGCGCTGGGCACCGCGACGGAGATGCGCGCGATGCGCAACTATGCGGGCCATCGACTGGCGCCTTGGCTTGGCCACCTGATGGTATCCCGATCCGAAACGGCGCGCCAACTCCTGACTCCCGGTGAAATCATGCAACTTCCCCCAGATGACGAGATCGTCATGGTGGCTGGCTCTCCTCCGATCCGCGCGAAAAAGGCTCGGTACTATACCGATCAGCGCTTTCTTGATCGCATATTCCCCCCGCCTGAATCCGCGAAGAAGGAGAAAGCGGCAAAGGTTGATGAATGGTCGAACCTCGATCCTTTGCAGCCGGATGCAACCTTGCTGGCCGAAACTACAGGAATTGGGGAGGACGAAGCGAATGCCGGTTTGCGGCGCGAGCCAGAGCTTCCGCAGCATGTTTCGATCGCCCGCAAAGCCTCCAAAGAACCTGCTAGGGAATTCGAGGGAATGCTGGATGACGAGCCCGAAGACATCGTGCGCCAGCGACAGGCTTTGCGGCAAAGCATGGGGCAGGTGGCTCGGCAAGTAACTCTGGATTTGGATGACGGCATGGAATTTTGAGGCAGAGAAAATGCGAGACAGAATGAACCTCTCCCTACCTGTAGAAATGATCGGTCGTATTCGCGATTTGGCTGATCGCAAACGCCTTACGCGCTCTGCAGTGGTCGAGGCGGCCGTCGAAAGTTTCCTCTCACCTGATCACGCCGACATGCAGGAGGCGGCGCTGACCCGCAGGTTGGATCGTCTCTCGCGGCAAGTCGCTCGCCTGGAACGCGACCAGCACATCACCGTCGAAACCCTTGCGCTCTTTGTGCGCTTCTGGCTTACGATCACGCCCCCTTTGCCGGAAGAAGATCAGAGCGCCGTTCAGGCCAAGGGTCGCGAACGGTTCGATGGGTTCGTCGAGACACTCGGGCGGAGGCTCCAAAAGGCAAATAGCTTTGTCGACGAGCTAGCAGAAGAAAGCCCAGCCCCTTGAAGTCCTGTGGGAGAGGGAGAGTCCGCCCGGAAGAGCAGCACTGCCACGTGCAAGTATTGAGTATCGTGAAATCGTTGCAACGACTGCATGGCTTGCTTGCTTCATCATGGCATGCAGGACGCAGGTCTCTGTCACTGCCTTTGCGAGGACTTCTAGGTTCATCGAACCCATGAGCGTCAGGCAGCGGATTTTTGCTCCTGCAACAACTTGGAAGCCAAAGCATTGGAAATAGTTGACGCTGTAGGATAGCTTACGCTTCACTTCTAGAAAAAAGATATCACAAAGCGAAAAGGTCTTGGCAGTCTACGGTGAAATAAATCGCAGACATGGTATTGGAAATTCAGGATTTCCAGTTCATTGGCTCTGATGTTCCGGTGTCGATTATGCAGCGCGCGGGACCAAATGAAAATTCCGCCCAGTAGGATTTCGCCTATAGAAAGATGATCCTGCCAAGTCGCGGGGGGGGTGCGTGTCTAGATAAGCATCAACGTTCCTGCGACCTCAAATCTATTACGTATGTCATAGGTGTAAAGTGGAGCCTGCATTTCTCTCCCGGCTACTTATTAAGGCGTGAGATTTTGCAGCAATTTCAGCCATTAAGTTAGTTGCACGATTATATTAGTGGCTGTGGTGTCGAATGTTTGCATGGACCTCAGAAAAGTTAGTCAAATGAGTAAACTCCCACGTAGATTCGGGTTGCATCACCTTCACTATTTTGTTGTTAGCGCCGAGAACGGGAGCTTTCGGCAAGCCGCGAGGGAGCTTGAAATTCAGGAGTCCGCTGTAAGTCGTAGAGTTCGCGACTTGGAGGATCAAGTTGGTGCTTCTCTTTTTCATCGCCATAGCGCGGGTGTAACCCTCACTTTTGCGGGAGAAACCTTCCTTAAAGCCGCTCGAAATATTCTGGGTAATGTTGAAGAGACGATTACGGATATTTGCGCGGCTGGGCGGGGAGAAAAGGGCCGATTGACAATCGGCATATTTTCATCCCTTGCGTCTGGCTTTTTGAACAATCTCATTGTGAGCTTTGGAAGGAGTTTCCCCGAGATTGAAATTGAGTTGGTGAATGGAAATCCAACCGATCACTTCGGTGCGATACGTAGTCTAAGGCTTGATATCGCCTTTGTCTCCGAAAGTAAGAGCTGGCCAGATTGTGATAACGAGGAGCTGTGGAAAGAACGGGTCTTCTTGGTTTGCCCCGAGCACCATGAACTTGCTGCTGGTCGAATGTCTACTTGGGACGAAATTGCGGACGAGACATTCTTGGTAAGTGAAGTAGCGCCGGGGCAAGAGATGCGTGATTATCTTGTTCGGCGTCTTGCAAGTGTCAGTCGTGCTCCAAGAATTCAGACACATGCTGTCGGCCGAGACAACCTTCATGCACTCGTGGCTATGGGGCGTGGGCTGGCGGTTACCAGAGAAGCAAGTACTGCAACCCAATTTCCCGGCGTCATATACCTCCCAATCGAAGGGGAAACCTTGACCTATAGTGCTGTCTGGTTGCCCCACAATGACAACCCAGCCCTACGCCGCTTGCTCAGCATGGCGCGTGATCTTGCGGGTAACAATCGAGGCTGAAACCGGGGAGGGGAGAGGTTCCTCCCCGCCTGTGTCTATCCAGCCCTACGCCAGGTTACTACGCCTCTTAAGTTGCTGTTGAGCCAAGGCCGGATCCGGCTTTCTTAATCGACCCCGATCCAGGGCCGTCCGTTGGAGGCGCCCAAAACAGGAACGGGGACGACATGGTTCAGACCAGCCAACAACCAGAGGCAATCCGGAGAGGCGCGCGGATGCTCCGCACCGCGCTCGGGCCCGCGATCGCGCGGTTTCTGGAAGATCCCATGACCGTCGAGGTGATGCTCAACCCCGATGGGCGGCTCTGGATCGACCGCCTGTCCGAAGGCCTCTCCGATACCGGCGAAACGCTGCCCCCGGCCGACGGGGAACGTATCGTTCGGCTCGTGGCACATCATGTCGGTGCTGAGGTCCATGTCTCATCCCCGCGCGTCTCCGCTGAACTGCCCGAGACGGGAGAGCGATTCGAGGGACTGCTGCCCCCCGTAGTCACGGCCCCGGCCTTCGCCATTCGCAAACCGGCTGTCGCGGTCTTCATGCTGGACGACTATGTCGATGCGGGAATCATGACCCGCCTCCAGGCGGAAGCGCTACGCCTGGGCGTTGCCACGCGCGCCAATATTCTCGTGGCCGGCGGCACCTCCACCGGCAAAACCACGCTAACCAATGCGCTGCTTGCAGAGGTCGCGGAAACCCAGGACCGCGTTGTCATCATCGAAGACACCCGCGAGTTGCAATGCGCGGCGCCGAACCTGGTTGCGATGCGGACCAAGGACGGCGTGGCGTCGCTTTCCGATCTCGTGCGCTCCTCGCTGCGCCTGCGTCCCGACCGGATCCCGGTTGGAGAGGTCCGTGGCGCCGAGGCCCTCGATCTCCTGAAGGCTTGGGGAACAGGCCATCCCGGCGGGATCGGCACCATCCATGCAGGCTCCGCGCTTGGGGCGCTCCGTCGGATGGAGCAACTCATCCAGGAGGTGGTGATCACCGTCCCCCGCGCCCTGATCGCAGAAACTATCGATCTCGTTGCCGTTCTTTCCGGCCGTGGGTCCGCGCGCCGTTTGACCGAGCTCGCCCGCGTCAAAGGGCTCGGCCCGGACGGCGACTACCTGGTCTCGACCACCGAATTTCCATCGATCCCCACTCACGAAACAGGAGATGCTTCATGATCCGCCAAGCCTTGCGCGTCCGCCAGAACGTCGCAACCGTCGCAACCGTTGCCTGGGTGAGCCTTCTGTTCGCACAGCCCGCCCATGCCTCGGGTTCCTCGATGCCTTGGGAAGCGCCATTGCAGGCGATCCTTCAATCCATCGAGGGGCCCGTCGCCAAGATCGTGGCGGTGATCATCATCATCGTCACTGGGCTCGCACTGGCCTTCGGCGATACTTCGGGTGGCTTTCGTCGCCTCATCCAGATCGTGTTCGGCATCTCCATCGCCTTTGCGGCCAGTTCCTTCTTCCTGAGCTTCTTCAGCTTCGGTGGTGGGGCGCTGATCTGATGCTGGAGCAGCTCTCAGGCGTGCCGGGTTATTCCGTCCCGGTGCACCGCGCTTTGACCGAACCAATCCTACTCGGTGGTGCGCCGCGGGCATTCGCCATCCTCAACGGCACTCTCGCCGGGGCCATCGGTCTCGGTCTTCAGCTCTGGGTCGCCGGGATCGTGATCGGCATTCTCGGCCACGTGTTCGCGGTCTGGGCCGCCCGTCGCGATCCGCTTTTCGTGGAGGTCGGACGCCGACATCTGCGGCTGCCCGGACATCTTCAGGTCTGAGGAGAGTATCAAGATGATGAACCTCGCCGAGTATCGTCGGGGCAGCGCCCAGCTTGCCGATTACCTGCCCTGGGCCGCGCTGGTTGCCGAGGGTGTGGTCCTGAACAAGGACGGCAGTTTCCAGCGCACGGCGCGGTTTCGCGGGCCGGACCTCGACAGTGCCGTCGCGGCCGAACTGGTCGCGGTGGCCGGTCGTCTCAACAATGCTTTCCGCCGGCTCGGCTCCGGTTGGGCCATTTTCGTCGAAGCGCAACGCATGGAGGCCGCCACCTATCCCGAGAGCAGATTCCCGGATCCGGCCTCCGCCTTGCTTGATGCCGAGCGCAAGGCCGGCTTCGAGGAGGAGGGCGTGCATTTCATCTCCGGCTACTTCCTGACCTTGCTCTACCTTCCGCCAGCCGAGGACAGTGCGCGCGCCGAGACCTGGCTCTACGAGGGGCGTGAAAACTCCGGCGTCGATGCCCGGGAAATCCTGCGAAGCTTCATCGACCGCGCCGATCGCGTATTGGCGCTTCTCGACGGCTTCATGCCCGAATGTCGCTGGCTCGATGATGGCGAGACGTTGACCTACCTGCATTCGACCATCTCCACCAATCGCCAGCGGGTGCGGGTGCCGGAAGTACCGATGCATCTCGACGCCCTGCTGGCCGATCAGCCGGTTATCGGGGGCCTGGAACCCCGACTGGGGCAGGCGCATCTGCGCGTTTTGACCATCACTGGTTTTCCGACTGCGACCACGCCCGGCATCCTCGACGATCTGAACCGGCTGGCCTTTCCCTATCGCTGGTCGACCCGTGCGATCCTGATGGACAAGACCGATGCAACACGCATGGTCACCCGGATCCGCCGCCAATGGTTCGCCAAACGCAAGAGCATCGCCGCGATCATCAAGGAGGTGATGACCAACGAGCAATCGGTGCTCATGGACAGCGATGCCTCGAACAAGGCCGCCGATGCCGATCTCGCACTGCAGGAACTCGGCGCCGATGTTGCAGGCGAAGCTTATGTCACCGCAACGCTTACCGTTTGGGATGAAGATCCGCGCCTCGCCGACGAAAAACTCCGTTTGCTGGAAAAAGCCATCCAGGGCCGTGACTTCACCGCCATGATCGAAACCGTGAACGCGCTGGATGCCTGGCTCGGGTCACTGCCCGGCCATGTCTACGCAAATGTGCGCCAGCCACCGGTCTCAACACTCAATCTCGCCCACATGATCCCCCTTAGCGCCGTGTGGGCGGGGCCGGAACGGGACGAGCATTTCGCAGCTCCCCCACTGCTCCTCGGCAAGACCGAGGGCTCGACCCCGTTCCGGCTGTCTCTTCATGTCGGCGATGTGGGACATATGCTGGTCGTCGGTCCCACCGGCGCCGGTAAATCCGTACTGCTCGCCGCCATGGCGCTGCAGTTCCGGCGCTATGACCGCGCGCAGGTCTTCGCATTCGACTATGGCGGCTCGATCCGCGCTGCAGCACTTGCCATGAAGGGCGATTGGCACGATCTCGGCGGTGAGCTCACCGACGCTGCCGAGCCCACGGTTTCGCTACAGCCTCTTGCCCGGATCGTCGAACCCTCGGAGCGATCCTGGGCCGCTGACTGGATCGCCACCATCCTCGATCGCGAAGGCGTGCCCATCACACCCGCTATGAAAGAGCATCTCTGGACCGCGCTCACATCTCTGGCGTCTGCCCCTGTTACCGAGCGGACCATCACCGGCCTTTCCGTGCTTTTGCAGTCGAACGATCTCAAACAGGCGCTTCGGCCATATTGCGTGGGCGGCGCCTATGGACGGCTGCTCGATGCGGAAGTCGAAGATCTGGGAGCCGCCTCTGTCCAGGCCTTCGAGATCGAGGGTCTGGTCGGAACAGGTGCGGCGCCAGCCGTGCTTTCCTATCTGTTCCACCGGATCGGGGACCAGCTCGATGGCCGTCCGACCCTTCTCATCATTGACGAGGGCTGGCTGGCGTTGGACGACAAGGGCTTTGCCGGGCAGTTGCGTGAGTGGTTGAAGACGCTTCGGAAGAAAAACGCCTCCGTCATCTTCGCCACGCAATCGCTATCCGATATCGATAATTCCGGCATTGCGCCCGCGATTATCGAGAGCTGCCCGACCCGGCTCCTTCTGCCCAATGAACGCGCGATCGAGCCGCAGATCACCGCGATCTATCGGCGTTTTGGGCTCAATGATCGCCAGATCGAGATCCTGGCCCGCGCCATGCCCAAGCAGGACTATTACTGCCAGTCCCGTCGCGGCAACCGGCTGTTCGAGCTCGGCCTGTCCGAAGTCGGGCTCGCGCTTTGCGCGGCCTCGTCCAAATCCGACCAGGCATTGATCGGCGAGGTTCTCGCCGAACAGGGCCGTGACGGTTTTCTGGCGGCTTGGCTTCGTATCCGCGGTGCCGATTGGGCCGCCGATCTTCTTCCGGACCTGACCAATCTCACGCTCGCCCCGACCCACGGCACGACAGACGCGGAGCTCCCCCACGATCCACCAAAGCTTCAACCAAAACAGGAGACCACGACATGACCCGCCAATCTCATCACCGCTTCGGCCTTCTTCGTACCTCGGCTGTTGCTCTGGCGCTGGCAGTACCTTTGGCGATGGCGCCGGTATTCACGACGCCGGCCCACGCGTTGTTCGGAGGGTTCGGGCGGATCGTCTACGATCCGACCAACCATGCGGAAAACCTGCTGACGGCAGCACGTGCCCTGGAACAGATCAACAACCAGATCGCCTCGCTACAGAACGAAGCGCAGATGCTGATCAATCAGGCTCGCAACCTCACGAGCCTGCCGTTCTCAGCACTGAGCGATCTGCAAAGGAATGTCGATCGCACCCGCCAGCTTCTGGCGCAGGCACAGAACATTGCCTTCGACGTTCAGCAGATCGACCAGCTGTTCCAGCAGGACTATGCCAACATCCCGCAGACCGCGACCGACGCCCAGCTTGTTGCCGATGCCCGCGCTCGTTGGGGCTATACGGTCGGCGGTCTTCAGGATGCGATGCGGGTACAGGCCGGCGTCGTTGGCAATATCGATGCGCAGCGCGCACAGCTTTCTGCGCTTGTCGGCGAAAGCCAGACCGCGGTCGGTGCGCTTCAGGCCACGCAGGCGGGGAATCAACTCCTGGCACTGCAAGCTCAACAGATTGCCGATCTCACCGCCGTCATTGCCGCCAATGGCCGTGCCGAAGCCCTAGTCGAAGCTGAGCGTTCCGCTACGGCCGAGCAGGGGCGTGTTCAACGCGAGCGCTTCCTCACCCCCGGCTCGGGCTACCAGCCCGGTACGGCGCAGATGTTCCACAACTAGGTCCGACGCAGGAGGGGCAGATGGAATCCAGGGTGCTGACCCGCATCGCGGCCATCGTCTTCATTGCCTTCGCCGTCACGGCGACGGTGATCGAGATGACCCGGCAGGAGGGAGAGCCGAGCCAGGCCAGGCCCGCTTCGGTTCCCCACCCCCCCGTCGATTCACTGCGCGCGGGCCAGCGCCGATGCCAACAAATGGGGGAAGCGGCCGCCAATGACCCGGTCTGTCTTCAGGTCTGGAGCGAAACCCGCGACCGGTTTCTTGGACGCACCCCCGACACGGCAGCCCCCCGCAGGACCGAGGAGCGTTGATCGATGGGTGGCACCGGCGTTATTGACAATTTCCTTGGGGTCTTCACCTCCTATATCGATTCCGGTTTTGGACTGCTTGGTGGCGAAGTTGCCTTCATCGCCACCACGCTGATCGTGATCGACGTAACGCTCGCCGCACTCTTCTGGGCCTGGGGCGCCGATGACGACATTCTCGCCCGGCTCGTGAAGAAGACGCTCTTTGTCGGGGTCTTCGCTTATCTGATCTCTAACTGGAACAGCCTGGCGCAGATCGTCTTCGACAGTTTCGCCGGACTCGGCCTGATGGGGTCGGGAACGAGCTTCTCCGCCACGGACCTTCTGCGGCCAGGGCGCGTTGCGCAAACAGGTCTCGATGCCGGACGGCCGCTTCTCGAGAGCATCTCCGATCTGATGGGTTTCGTCTCCTTCTTCGAGAACTTCATCCAGATCGCCTGCCTGCTCTTTGCCTGGGCTCTGGTTCTGCTCGCCTTCTTTCTCCTCTCGATCCAGCTCTTCATCACCTTGATCGAGTTCAAGCTGACGACCCTCGCAGGCTTCGTACTCATCCCGTTCGGACTCTTCGGCAAGACCGCCTTCATGGCCGAGCGCGTGCTGGGCAATGTCGTGTCCTCCGGGATCAAGGTATTGGTGCTGGCCGTCATCATCGGCATCGGTTCGACATTGTTCAGCCGGTTCACGACCGGTTTTGGGGGTATGACTCCGACCGTGGATGAGGCGATGGCAATTGTCCTGGCAGCCCTTTCCCTTCTGGGACTCGGAATCTTCGGGCCGGGTATTGCTACCGGCCTGGTGTCGGGCGGGCCGCAACTCGGGGCTGGCGCCGCCGTCGGGACCGGACTGGCGGTTGGCGGCGCAGCTCTGGCCACGGGCGGTGGCGCCATGCTTGCCGCCCGTGGCGCCGGAGGTGTTCTCTCGACCGGTGCGGCCGCCACACGCGGCGTTGCAGCAACTGCGGGTGCTGCGTCTTCGGCCTATTCCCTGGGATCCATGGGACGGTCCGGCGCAGCGGGGATTGCCGCCGGTTTGGGCGGCGTCGCGCGGGCCGGTGGCAGCACCGCCGTCTCCCCGCTACGGCGGATGGCGTCACGCGCCTCGGACAGTATCAAGTCGAGTTTCTCCGATGGCGCCCAATCCGGCTTCGCCGCAACAGGTGGTGCGTCGTCAATGGGGACCGTTAGCAGCGGAGCCGCTCAAGGCACATCCGTCGCCGCCGTTGGAGCGCCTGCCTGGGCCAAATCCATGCGTCGCAATCAAGCGATGAGCCACGGCGTCACTTCAGTGGGCCATGCTCTGCGCTCGGGTGACAGCCACGGTTCCGGTGCCTCCATCAATCTTTCGGAAAGTGACCGCTCATGAGCCTCTTCAAACGATCCACGACACATTATGGCAAGCTCCCCGAACCCGAGACTCCGTATCAGAAAGCCGCTCAGGTCTGGGACGAGCGAATAGGCTCGGCACGCGTGCAGGCCCGCAACTGGCGTATCATGGCTTTTGGCAGCCTGATCCTTTCCGCAGGATTTGCGGCATCGCTGGTCTGGCAATCGGCGCGCGGTACAGTTGTTCCCTGGATTGTCGAGATCGACACGTATGGCGAAGCGCGGGCGGTCGAGCCGGCTTCGGCCGACTATCGCCCGACCGATCCACAGATCGCTTTCCATCTCGCTCGCTTTATCGAAGAGGTGCGGGGACTTTCAACCGATCCTGTCGTCGTGCGCCAGAGCTGGCTTCGCGCATATGAATTCACCACCGATCGCGGGGCCGTGGCGCTCAATGACTACGCACGTGCCAATGACCCCTTTACGCGCGTTGGCGAAGAACAGGTGTCGGTCGAGGTCTCCAGCGTCATCCGCGCCTCCCCGGACAGTTTTCGTGTTGCCTGGACCGAGCAGCACTATGACAATGGCCAACTCGCACAGACCGAGCGCTGGACGGCTATCCTCACCATCGCGATTCAGCCACCGCGCGACGCGCAGCGCCTGCGCGCCAATCCTCTCGGCATCTACATCAATGCAATCAACTGGTCGCGGGAGATGAGCCAATGACCCGAATCCCGTACCTGACAACCGGTTTCCTCCTTACTGCCACTGTACTCTCAGGATGTGCCGCAAACCGTCCGCCACAGTTTTCCTATGATGACGACGTACCGCCCATGCCTGCGGTGCGCACCGCCGTGACCGATGACAGGCCTCGCCCGCTACACACGCCGCCGCGCTGGACGCCGAGCCATGGCGGTGCAGCGGCTGGCACCCCAACGGCGCGCGTCGAAAATGCGAATGCAGCCGCCCGGGTCGAACCGCGTCGAGAAGGCTACTACAACTCCATCCAGATCTATCCCTGGTCGGAGGGGGCGCTCTACCAAGTCTATGCCTCTCCGGGGCAGATCACCTCGATCGCGCTCGAGCCGGGCGAAGCCCTGACCGGCGCCGGGCCGATAGCAGCTGGCGATACTGCCCGCTGGATTATCGGAGATACCGAAAGCGGCTCCGGGAACAACCGCAGGGTTCTCGTCCTCGTCAAGCCAACACGCCCCGACATCACGACCAACCTTGTGATCTCGACGGACAGGCGAACCTATCTCATAGAACTGCGCGCCGCCGAGGACATCTGGATGCCATCTGTGTCCTGGGCCTATCCCCGCACCGCCCGCACACAACAGGTCGCTGCGGCGACGCCGACGATTCCGCCCTCGAATGCCCGCAATCATCGCTACGGGCTGCAGGTGCGCGGCGACAGTCCGCCCTGGCGCCCGGTCTCGGTCTTCGACGATGGACGTCGCGTCTATATCGTGTTCCCGCGCGGTATCGTTCAGGGTGAGATGCCGCCGCTGTTCGTTCTCGGATCGGATGGCGAGCCTGAGATTGTTAATAGCCGCATTTACCGCAACATCCTGATCGTCGACCGGCTCTTCGGTGCAGCCGAACTGCGCCTTGGACGGGGCAATGCCCAACAAGTGATCCGGATCGTTCGCTTCGAAGAACAGCAGGCGAGGGCGCAACCGCATCGGGCTTCCGGAAAGGCACCCCCATGACCGAAAACAGCGTCCTTGAAGCCAATATCGAAACGATGCGCTTGCGGGCCGATCCGCCGCGCGTCACCCGCATCTCCCGAAAGGTCATGACCGGGCTCGGCGTGCTTGCGGGGCTGGCCGTCGGAGGCGCACTCATCTACGCCCTTCAAAGCACAGATCGTCAGGTGCAGCCCGAAGAGCTGATCACCACCGATCGCCGACAGCCGGCGGATGGATTGCGCGATCTACCTGGCAGCTATGACGCCGTCCCGCGGCTCGGCCCACCCTTACCTGGCGATCTCGGTGGTCCGATCCTGGATGCGCAAGAACGAGGGCGTCCGGTCGTGTCGCCGACAATCCAGAGCCCGGCAGCCGATCCCGAGGAACAAAGACGGCTCGCCGAGATGGAAACCGCCAGAACGAGCGCATTGTTTTTCCAAACACGGCCTGGTACGCAAGCAACGCCCTCTGTTGGAGCAAGCCCGGCTGTCATCGCGCCGGGGCCAGGTTCTGCGGTCAGCGAAGATCGGCAACACGCCTTCCTGAACGCCCAGGTTGATCGTCGCACTGTAGCACCGGATCGGATCATGCCGCCGGCATCCCCTTACATTCTTCAGGCGGGAGCTGTGATCCCCGCCGCCCTGATCACAGGGATTCGTTCTGACCTGCCCGGACTGATTACCGCCCAGGTGACTCAGAATGTCTACGACAGCCCAACAGGAAGCCTTCTCCTCATTCCGCAAGGCACACGCATTGTTGGCGAATACGACAATGGTGTCACATTCGGTCAGCGCCGTGTGCTCTTGGTCTGGAACAGACTGATCCTGCCCAACGGCCGCTCCATCATTCTCGAAAGACAGCCTGGCGCAGATGCGGCTGGCTATGCCGGTCTCGAGGATGGCGTCGACTACCATTGGTGGGATCTGATGAAAGCCGCCGGCCTGTCAACGCTTCTTGCCGTGGGCGCCGAGCTTGCTACCGACGACGAGGATCGTCTGGTTCAGGCGATCCGGGACGGGGCCGTAGACACAATCAACGACGCAGGCCAGCAAATCGTACAGCGCCAGCTGCAGGTCCAGCCGACCCTGACCATTCGGCCAGGGTTCCCAGTCCGCGTGATCGTGACCCGCGATCTCATCCTCGAACCCTATGGAGGCTGACATGACAAAGCTCAAGCTCGGACCATTGCCCGACGACAAGCCGGTCAAATTGACCGTTGAATTGCCCGCAGCGCTCCACCGCGACCTTGTCGCCTATGGCGAGATCCTCGGGAGTGAGAGCGGACAGGGAGCAATTGATCCTGCTCGGCTCATTGTGCCAATGCTCGAACGGTTCATTGCGACTGATCGCGGGTTCTCCAAGGCACGCAAATTAGACCGAAAGGCGCCGAACCCATGATCAAAAAAAATTTGCAGCAAGCTTAGAGATTTTGCATTCCCGGATAGATTCCGCAGAAATCGCCTATTGCGCTCTCCCGCAACCAACGACGCACTGATAGTTTGAAGGCATACCGCTTGGAGTTTGGCCAATTTGAGCCGATCTCTATGGTCTTGGCTGGTGAACTTTCGGCAAGGTGGGCAGGCCTCAGGCTTTGTCGATTGCAAGTTGTAGGCTAGGCCACTTTACATATTTGTCGCCCGTTTCCCGGATGTGCGTATATCGTTTCAGGCTGACCCATGACCTGTGCCCACTGACTGCGGCGACATGGGGAATATTCCAACCCATCTCGAACAGGCGTGAAATGCCTTCGTGGCGCAGATCGTGGAAGTGCAGATCCTCGATCCCGAGCAGTTTGCAAGCGCGGGTGAAGTTGGCCGTGATCGCGTCCGGAGAGCATGGGAAGATCTCAGCTTTCCGTTCGGGCATGCTGTCGATGATCCGAATGGCCTCCTTGGGCAGATCGACCCAGGTATCGTTGCCGAGCTTTTCGCCGGGATGCTTCATGTCACGGACCAAAATGCGTTTGTGCTCCTTCTGGAAGTCATCCCAGGTGAGGCGGGTGATCTCTGCCTGTCGGCGCGTAGAGAAGAGAGCGAACACGATCACCTTGTGCATGGGCATCGCCTGGGGTGTTCTCTGGCGCCGATCAATGAAATGGGCCAGCAGCCGGTCGAGTTCATCGAGAGTGGGTCTGCGGTTCCGTTGCGCAGAACGGGAGATGATCCCCATACGGCGCGCGACGGTGATCGCGTCTCTCATCTCCCGGTCATCCAGTCGGAAGTCCCACATCGGTCGAGCTATCGCGAAAATGGAGGCGAGATGGCTCGCGTAGTTCCCGACTGTTTGCGGTTGTCCGGGCAGTGACTGAAGGAACTCGATGATATCCTTCGACTTGATGGTGGAACAGGGCAGATCGGCGATCGGGTAGGTCGCTATGGTCCTGAGGACTTGCGCTTTCGTGCGACCGATTTCCTTCACGGCTTCTTCAGTATAGCGCTCGATCGCTTTGGACAGCGGTGGGTCGGATGCGTTCAACTCTTCCAGCGCACCAGGTTTTGCTAGCTCTTTCTCGCGTTTCTTTATCCATGCGGCCGCAGCTGGGCGTCTGTCAAAAGTCTTCGTCTCGTGATAGACGGTGCCCTCGCGCATCACTCGTACACGTGCCCTGTAGCTGTGACTTCCATCCTTGCGTTTGCGTGTGGTGATCGAGCCCATGATGGTCTCCCCATTTGGTCCACGAAATTGTATTTGGTCCACGGGACCAAATCTAGTGCCAAAATCGACGGGTTTGGTCCATAATGAGCGGAAATGAGACGAACTGTAGGTGCCAGTAAGTGGCTGAAAAATATAAAAAACAAGACATATCAAGAGCTTCCCGCCTGTCCGTTGCGCCCATGATGGACTGGACCGACCGCCATTGCCGGTATCTGCACCGGCAGCTGAGCCGGCAGGCGCTGCTCTATACCGAGATGGTGACCGCGCCGGCGCTGGTGCGGGGCGGGGCGGTGCATCTGCTGGACTACAGCCCCGAGGAGCAGCCGCTGGCGCTGCAACTGGGCGGGTCGGACCCGGCGGAACTGGCCGAGGCGGCGCGGCTGGGCGCGGCGGCGGGCTATGGCGAGATCAACCTCAATTGCGGCTGCCCGTCCGATCGGGTGCAGTCGGGCTGTTTCGGCGCGGTGCTGATGGAAAAGCCGGCGCTGGTGGCCGATTGCGTGGCGGCGATGCGCGCGGCGGTGGCCGCCGAGATCACCGTCAAGTGCCGCATCGGTGTCGATGACCAGGATCCGGAGGTGGTGCTGCCGCAGTTCCTGGAGCAGATTGCCGAGGCCGGGTGTCGCCGGGTGATCATCCATGCGCGCAAGGCCTGGCTGCAGGGGCTGAGCCCGAAGGAAAACCGCGATATCCCGCCGCTGGATTACGACCTGGTGCTGCGGATGAAGGCGCGGTTTCCCGACCTGCATATCTCGATCAATGGCGGCATCACCACGCTGGCGCAGGCAAAGACCCTGCTGGAGGCCGGGCTGGACGGGGTGATGATCGGGCGCGCGGCCTATCACGACCCGGCGGCGATCCTGGGCGCCGCGGATGCGGAGATCTTCGGCACCGGCGCAGTATGCCCGCCGGAGCGCGCGGTGCAGGCGATGCTGCCCTATATCGAGGCGCATCTGGCGCAGGGCGGCAAGCTGCACCAGGTCACCCGGCACATGCTGGGCCTGTTTGCCGGCCGCCCCGGCGCGCGC
>NZ_PGTB01000130.1 GCF_002786325.1 Pseudooceanicola lipolyticus
AAACGGCCTGCGCTTCGCCATCCGCGAAGGTGGCCGCACCGTCGGCGCCGGCGTGGTGTCGAAGATCATCGAATAAGCCTGCGGGCCTGTTCGAGTTAATCCAACCCCGTCCCGGACAGGCTCCGGGGCGGGGTTTGCATTTTGCGCAGCAGTGCTTCGGCGATGGCCTGATGCGCCGAGGGCCCGATCATCCGCGCCGCCGCCGGTGCCTGTAGCGGCCCGTAATGCATCGCCAGCATCTCGCCGGCGCGGCCCGCCGGGCGCACCGGCACCTCGACCACGCCGGCCAGGCCGGGCGTCAGGGCATTGATCATTTCCCGATCCAGCAGCGCCGGATTCGCCCCGTCATAGCGCAGCCATAACAGCAGCGGAGGCCGGCCCAGCCGGGCCTGGAGTTGCTGCATCCGGTCGCACCAGCAACGTTTCAGGTGGCGCTCCACATCGCCGCAGCGGTGCGGTGAAATCTTCCGCATCCCGGCCAGCAGGTGGCGGTTGAAGTTGTACTCGGTGAAATCCAGTTCCGGGAACAGCGCCCGCAGCGGCGCTGCGGGGGCCAGGAACCGGTCATTGCGGCGTGGATGCACCCGGTAGTAGCGGTTGGTCAGGTTCTGCGGACCCATCGCCTGCACCACCGATATTTCGGCGCCCGCCGCAATTTCCAGCAGCGTCGGATCGTCCAGGTAGGCGTCGATCCCGGCATTGCTGCCGCCCAGGTTCAGGCAGGGCTGTCCGGTGGCCAACTCGATCAGGCTGGCAAAGGGCCGGGCGACGAATTTGCCGAAGGTCTCGCCATCGCCGAGAAAGGCGAAATAGGGTTTTTCCGGCACCCGCCGCGGCCCGCGGCAGAGCAGTTTCGATGTGCCATACCGGCACGGCGGAATCTCCAGCGTCCCGGCGCCAGGGTTCTCAAAGCTCATATCACCCACCAATGTGTCTTCACCCGGGAGCGATCTTGGGCCATAGCCCTTGCCAGCAGGCTAATGCGAGGATTTAGCGCAATTTGGCGCCACTGCCGCCTCTTGTCCCCGGCCTGCCGGGGCCGGTAGGGTGGCGCAGCGAATAAGAAGGGCGATGGGCATGACGATTCAGAAAGTCGGTGTGGTGGGTGCGGGCCAGATGGGGAATGGCATTGCCCATGTGTTTGCACTGGCAGGGTATGATGTGCTGATGACCGATGTCAGCCAGGAGGCTTTGGACAAGGCGGTCAAACTTATCGAGGGCAACCTGGCGCGGCAGGCCTCGCGTGGCAAGATCGATGAGGACGAGGTGGCGGCGGCGATGGGCCGGATCAGCTGTACCCTGTCCCTGGCCGATCTGGGACAGACCGATCTGGTGATCGAGGCGGCGACCGAACGGGAAAGCATCAAGCAGGCGATCTTCGAGGATTTGCAGCCGCATCTGAAACCCGACACGATTCTGACTTCGAACACCTCGTCTATCTCGATCACCCGGCTGGCCAGCCGCACCGACCGGCCGGAAAAATTCATGGGCTTCCACTTCATGAACCCGGTGCCGGTGATGCAACTGGTCGAATTGATCCGCGGCATCGCCACCGACGAGCCGACCTACAAGGCGCTGCACGAGGTGGTGGAAAAACTGGGCAAAACCGCCGCCTCGGCCGAGGATTTTCCCGCCTTCATCGTCAACCGCATCCTGATGCCGATGATCAACGAGGCGGTCTATACGCTGTATGAGGGCGTTGGGTCGGTCAAATCGATCGACGAAAGCCTCAAGCTGGGGGCGAACCATCCGATGGGGCCGCTGGAACTGGCCGATTTCATCGGGCTGGACACCTGCCTGGCGATCATGAACGTGCTGCATGACGGGCTGGCCGACACCAAGTACCGGCCCTGTCCGCTGCTGACCAAATATGTCGAGGCCGGTTGGCTGGGTCGCAAGACCCAGCGCGGCTTTTACGATTATCGCGGCGAGACGCCGGTGCCGACCCGCTAGGGCACCAGGCGGTCCGGCGCGCGGCCGGCGGCGGCGTCGCTGGCATCGGTGACCGCGTCCAGCGCGGCTTGCAGACTTTGCCGCAGCGCTTCGGTTTCGGTGTCATCGGCCTTGCGCGGCACGGTGTCTTGCCAGGCGCGGCAGACCAGGGTGCCGCGCGAAAACGGCAGCGGCAGCATGAACCGGTCCCAGCTGGGAAAGCGCAGCACCCGGCGGGCCGACCAGGACAGCACGAAGATGCGCTTGCCCGAGGACCGCGCCCAGACCAGCGGCACGGTCGAGGCCTGCCGTGCCGGGCCGCGCGGGCCGTCCACGGCGATGCCGATGGTATAGCCGTCGCCGATCCGGCGCAGCACCTCGCGCGACAGGGCGACGTGGCGCTTGTGACTGGACATCGGCACGGTGGCAAAGCCGAACCGCGCCAGCACCTGTCCCACCAGCCGCCCCGCGCGGGCCGAGGTGGTCAGCGAACAGAATCGCCCCAGCGACTGGTCGAACATATAGGGCGCCATCACCAGCCGCTGGTGCCAGACGCAGAAGATCACCGGCTCGCCGCTGCGCAGCACCTCGTCCATCGCCTCGAACCCGTCACGCTCCCAGCGCGAGGTGGCATAGGCCAGGCGCACCCAGCCCGAAAACAGCCCGGCGACCGCGCGGTTCACGCGCGGGCTGTCGGCGATCTTGCGTCTCAGGCTCATCTGTGGCGGCGTCCCTTTGCAGTGGTGGCGTGCCTTACAGCGCGAATTCGTTCGGCAGGCAAGGGCAGGGTAGGCGCAATTCCCTCTTGCCCCGTCGCCCGCGCTGTCTTAGATGAGGCGCGGCCCTAGGGGTATAGCTCAGCTGGTAGAGCGACGGTCTCCAAAACCGTAGGTCGCGGGTTCGAACCCTGCTGCCCCTGCCAATCCTTCCAAAATTTGGTGAAGTCTTGCGGCCGCAGTGCGCCACCACGGGCGGATTCCTGCGATTGTTCTCGGGTCAGTTTCTTGTTTCGCCACGGCGAATAACCGGGTGTGCAAGCCGCGATGCCCGGTGCGCGGTCCGCTGCGCGGCGGCTTTCCGCAAGGACGGCTGCACGATGCCAGGCAGTGGGCGGACAGAACCTTGATCACGACTGCGAGAGGATCATAGACGACCGGTCTATTATTGGTTATCTGGCGGCCTATGACAGAGGCAAGCAAATCGGATCTCACCAGGAAGCGCATTATCGAGGCGGGGCGCGGCCTTTTGCTGCGCTATGGGTTTTCGGGCGTCGGCCTGGCGCGCATCCTTGCAGAAAGCGGCGTTCCCAAGGGGTCATTCTACTACTACTTCGACTCCAAGGAGGCGTTCGGCGCGGCGCTGCTGGACGACTACATCGCCGGCTATCTCGCGCGGTTCGAAAGCCTGATGGCCAGCCCCGGAACCGCGGGCGACAGGCTCTCCCGATTCTGGGATGCATGGATGGCACAGGCGGATCACGCCGGGATTGCCAGCGAATGCCTTGTGGTCAAGCTAGGCGCTGAAATCGCCGACCTCTCCGGGCCGATGCGCGAAATCCTCGACAGTGGCGTCGATGCGCTTGTCGAACGCATCGCGTTCCTGCTGCGCGAAGGGGCCGCTGACGGCAGCCTGAACCGCTTTGACGATCCAGACGCGACGGCGCGGATGCTCTACGCCAGGTGGCTCGGAGCCGCGATCCTGGCCAAGCTGGCGCAGAACAACGCGCCGCTGCGCATGGCGCGGGCCGAAACGGCGGCGCAGCTCACCCCCACCGAAAACATCACGACAGACTGAAAAGGAAATACCAGCATGTTCGCTGCCATTCACGACACTTTCGGCGAGCCCGCCGAAGTTATCACGCCGCGCGAAATCGACCGGCCCGAACCCGCCGCGGGCGAGGTGCTGATCCGCATGGTGCTTTCGCCGATTCACAACCACGATCTGTGGACGATCCGCGGCAACTATGGCTACAAGCCCGAACTGCCCGGCGCCATCGGCGGCTCGGAAGCGCTCGGCATCGTCGAGGCGCTTGGCGAGGGCGCCGATCCCGAATTGCTTGGCCAACGCGTGGTGGCGGCCGGCGTGCATGGCACCTGGGCGGAATACTTTACCGCCCCCGCCGCCGCCCTGCTGCCTTTGCCCGACGCGATCCCCGACAGCGCCGGCGCCCAGCTTATCGCCATGCCGTTCAGCGCGATCTCGCTGCTTGAGACGCTGAAGGTCACCGAAGGCCAGTGGCTGATCCAGACCGCGGCGAATGGAGCGGTCGGCAAGATCATGTCCGGCCTTGCAAAGGCGCGCGGCATTCACCTGCTGAATCTGGTGCGCCGCGACGCCGCCGCCGATGAACTGCGGACGGCGGGGATGACCAACGTGCTTTCGACCGAAGATCCGGATTGGACGGCGAAGGCCCGCGACCTGATCGGCGCGGCGGGCGCGGTTTCGGCCATCGATTCGGTCGGTGGCGAGATGGCGGCCAAGCTGGTGGAACTGCTCGGCATTGATGGCGAATTGGTGGTCTTTGGCACCGCAACCGGTGCGCCGCTGGCGCTGTCCTCGGGTGAGCTGATCATGAAACACGTCACGGTCAAGGGGTTCTGGGGGTCGCGGGTCAGCAAGGAAATGGCGCCCGACACCCGCCGCCGCCTGATCACGGAACTGGTCGGCCTTGCGGTGCGGGGCGATCTGCCGTTGGAAACGGGGGGCGACTTTGCGTTGTCGCAGAGTCCCGACGCGATGAAGGCGGCGCTGGTGCCCGGCCGTAGCGGCAAGATCATGTTGCGCCCCTAAGCCGCCGAAAACCTCAAGGTCCGGCCCGGTTGCACGGGCCGGCCCCTTTCGCGGGTGTCAGCGCCCGGATCAAGGCGCGCCGGGGCGGATCCCCGCAGACCCGGCCACGCCCCGATCTGGATGCGGGACAGCGCCGGGTCAGACGGCGCCGGTATATTCCCCGCGCGCCGGATAGTTCCGATCAATCGCGAAATCCAGCGCCGCAACCAGCTCGGAAAAATGCGGTCGCACGAAGGGCATGGTCTGCACCGACCCGTAATAGAGCGACTGTTCGGGGGTGATCAGGAACAGTCCGGGTTCCGAAAACAGCTTGGGCTCTTCGATGCCGATCGACGTCTTGCCGCGCCCGGTCGAGATGTAGAGCCCCCATTCGCGCGCTTTGGCAAGGTCGAGCCCATAGCCAAAACGAAGCTCCTTGGCGCCGACGCGTTCGGCCATGTCGACCGTGCGCTCTTTGCCATCCGAACTGATCGCGATGCTGGTGACCCCGCGTTCGGCAAAGGCGGGCACGAGTTTCTCGAATTCCTTCAGGTAATTGGCGCAGATCGGGCAGTGCAGGCCGCGGTAAAAGCAGATTACGGTGCCGCGTTCCGAGGATTCGCTGGCCAGATCGAAGGTGCCGTGGTTCAGCGTTTCAAGCTTCAGATCGGGGGTCTTCTGTCGGGGAATAAGCATTTTGTCGTTCCTCTACTTGCAAGAACGCTTTCCTTATCGCACAATTTGGCCAGAATATTCGCAAAAAACTGATCGAAACGCCGATATGGCCCGATATGACCGCCTGTCGACACTGATGAACCGCTTTGCGCTGGAGGTGCGGCCGTCACCGGCCGAGGCGGCGCATCTGTTCGTGCTGCAACAGGCCGGCGCTTCGCAGCCGCATCAACTGGTCTTGGCGCCGCATCCCTCGGCGCCGTTTCGGCCCGCACCCGACGTGCAGGTGATCTTTTCCGCGGCGGTGGACTGGGGCGGGTCTGACAACCCGCTGCTTTCCGCGCTACCTGCACAGACCGAGCAGAACCTGGAGGGTGATGCGGATCTGGCGGCGCTGGTGCAATTGATCTGCGCCGAACATGCGGCGCGGCGCTGTGGCGTGGCCTCGGTGCTGAACCGGATGGGCGAGGTGCTGATCGTGAAGATGTTGCGCCGGCTGATGGAGATCGGGGTGACCCATGCCGGGGTGCTGGGCGGGCTGTCCGACCGGCGGCTGGCGCGGGCGATCGTGTCGATGCACGAGGCGCCGGGGCGGGCCTGGACCAGCGCCGATCTGGCCGATGTCGCCGGGCTGTCGGTCAGCCGCTTTACCCAGCTGTTCGGTCAGAAGGTCGGCGCGACGCCGGCCGCCTATCTCAGGCGCTGGCGCATGGCGCTGGCGCGCCAGGACATCATGCAGGGAGACCGAATCGACGCAGTGGCCCGGCGCTATGGCTATGGCTCGTCCGAGGCGCTGAATCACGCGATGCGGCGGGAAACCGGCCAGGCGCCGGGAGCGTGGCGTCGCGCGCAGGCGATGCAGCCTTGAAATCCGCCCCCCCGGCGGCTATGTGCGCTTGCAGAACCGCAGTAGGAACGAGCGCGCGCCATGACCACCAATCCGATCCAGTTCGTCAACCAGGTCCGCGCCGAGATTGCCAAGGTGGTGTGGCCGACCCGGCGCGAGGTGCTGCTGACCACGGTGATGGTGTTCATCATGGCGGCGCTGACGGCGGTGTTCTTCGCATTGGTCGATCTGCTGATCCGCACCGGCCTGCAGGGCATTCTGGGCATTTTCGGCTAGGCCCGGGCCTGCGGCAGCACCTGTCTGCCGCCCGGAACTCATGATCAATCGGGTTGATCAATCGCGCGGGGAGGGGTAGGTCACGCCTTGCCCAAGACCCTGGCGTGCGGCGATTCGCGTCGCGCGCCGCTTTTCGTTACGGGCAGGGGCGCGCCCCGGCAAGTTTAGCAGATCACGGCGGGCCAAAGGCCGGCCGACACAACAAGGACGGCACAGGCAATGGCGAAACGGTGGTACTCGGTCAGTGTTCTTTCGAATTTCGAAAAGAAGATCGCAGAACAGATCCGCACCGCGGCGGCCGAACAGGGGCTTGACGAGGAAATCGACGAGGTTCTGGTGCCCACCGAAGAGGTGATCGAGGTGCGCCGCGGCAAGAAGGTCACGACCGAGCGCCGCTTTATGCCCGGCTATGTGCTGGTGCATATGGAGATGTCCGACCAGGGCTATCACCTGATCAACTCGATCAACCGGGTCACCGGGTTCCTTGGGCCGCAGGGCCGGCCGATGCCGATGCGCGATGCCGAGGTCAATCAGATCCTGAACCGGGTGCAGGAAGGCGAGGAAACGCCGCGCACGCTGATCCATTTCGAGGTCGGCGAGAAGGTCAAGGTGAACGACGGGCCGTTCGAAGATTTCGACGGCATGGTCGAAGAGGTGGACGAGGATAACGAACGCCTCAAGGTCACCGTGTCGATCTTCGGCCGCGAGACCCCGGTCGAGCTGGAATTCACCCAAGTCTCCAAGCAGGGGTGATGGCGGGCTGCGGGGATGGCACAGTCCGATCCCCGCATTGAACGCTATCTTGCCAAAGACCGGCCCTGGCGCGACGAGATGGTGGCGCTGCGCGCCATCCTGCTGTCCGAGGGCCTGAGCGAAACGCTGAAATGGCGGTCGCCCTGCTATACCGCGCATGGCGGCAATGTGGCGATGATCGCCGGGCTGAATGACGCGGCGGCGCTGTCCTTCTTCAAGGGTGTGCTGATACGGGATGATGCCGGGCGGCTGGAATTGCCCGGCCCCAATTCGCGTTCGGCCCGGTTCATGAAATTCGCCGGGATGGCCGAGATCGCGTCGGCCGAGGCACTGATCCGCACCTATATCCGCCAGGCGGTCGAGAACGAGCGGCTGGGCCGCAAGGTGGATCTGCCGAAGGACGATTTCGATTATCCCGAGGAACTGGTCGCGGCGATGGCGGCCGACCCCGTTCTGGCCGAGGCTTTCGCGGCGCTGACGCCGGGGCGGCAGCGCGGCTGGGTGCTGCATTTTGCCGGCGCCAAGCAGGCCGCCACCCGCCATTCGCGGATCGCCAAGGCGACCCCGAAGATCCTTGCCGGCAAGGGGATGCACGACAGATAAGGGTTGCGCCAAGGCGCGGTCGGGTGTATCGGGCGCGCCTGTCGCCCGCGTGGCGACATCCCCTGTGGGAGGCGAGGGTGCCGCGGCATCCGGACCGGACCACACAGCAAAAATCCGGAGGGGCGCGCCCTGACGGTGTTGGAAAAGGAGAAGGCCAATGGCCAAGAAACTCGTGGGCAGCATGAAGCTGCAAGTGCCCGCAGGTCAGGCGAACCCGTCGCCGCCGGTGGGCCCGGCGCTGGGTCAGCGCGGCATCAACATCATGGAATTCTGCAAGGCGTTCAACGCCAAGACCGCAGACATGGAGCCCGGCGCTCCGTGCCCGACCGTGATCACCTACTATCAGGACAAGTCCTTCACCATGGACATCAAGACGCCGCCGGCGTCCTATTACCTGAAGAAGGCGGCCAAGCTGAAATCGGGCGCCAAGATGCCCTCGCGCGAGACCGTGGGCACGGTGACCGCAGCGCAGGTGCGCGAGATCGCCGAGGCGAAGATGAAAGATCTGAACGCCAACGATATCGAAGCGGCGATGCAGATCATCCTGGGCTCTGCCCGCTCCATGGGCATCGAGGTGAAATAAGATGGCAAAGCTTGGAAAACGGACCCGCGCCGCGCGCGAAGCTTTCGCCGGCAAGGAAAACCTGAGCGTCGAGGACGCCGTTGCACTGGTCAAGGCCAATGCCTCGGCCAAGTTCGATGAAACCGTGGAACTGGCGGTGAACCTGGGTGTCGACCCGCGCCATGCCGACCAGATGGTGCGCGGCGTTGTCGGCCTGCCCAACGGCACCGGCAAGGACGTGCGCGTTGCCGTCTTCGCCCGCGGCCCCAAGGCCGAAGAGGCGCAGGCCGCCGGGGCCGACATTGTCGGTGCCGAGGACCTGATGGAAACCATCCAGGGCGGCACGATCAATTTCGACCGCTGCATCGCCACCCCGGACATGATGCCGATTGTCGGCCGCCTGGGCAAAATCCTCGGCCCGCGCAACCTGATGCCGAACCCCAAGGTGGGCACGGTGACGATGGACGTGGCCGATGCGGTCAAGGCCGCGAAGGGCGGCGAAGTGCAGTTCAAGGTCGAAAAGGCCGGCGTGGTGCATGCCGGTGTCGGCAAGGCCTCGTTCGACGAAGCCAAGCTGGTCGAGAACATCCGCGCCTTTATCGACGCGGTGTCCAAGGCCAAGCCGGCCGGCGCCAAGGGGACCTATATGAAAAAGGTCTCGGTCAGCTCGACCATGGGCCCGGGCGTCAGCATCGACGTGACCAACGCCACCGGCAACTGAGCCGGGCAGGTTTTGGAATGACAGCGGGCGGCCCTTGGGCCGCCCGTTTGCGTTTTGGCGCAGCAGCCCTGGCTGAAAACGCTTGTTTTCTATTGAAAAGAATTTTTTCAGCGCGTTGAATCGCCCCTGCAAAGATTTTTTAGTTCGCGATTGAGTGGGGGTAAGGGATGTCGATTTTTCTGATTGGCTTGAAGGGACAGTCTTTTCCGGAGGATCTGACGGGGTTCAAGCTGGTCCCGCGTGGGCCCGGCGCCATGGAAGAGATCGAGGCGCTTGGCGCGGTGTCGGCGCCGATCGCGTTCGGCGAAATCTTCATCGCGTTGCAGGTCGGGGTGGTTGACGGGGTCTTGGCCACCACTGCGGCAGAGCGCGACGCGATTTTGACCGCACTGGCCGGGGACGGATTTTACATCACACTGGAGGGCAGCGATCCCCCGGCGGAGGTGCCCACCGCCGGGCCCGATGATCTGAACGGAACCAATGCCGCCGATGTGGTGAAGCTTCTGGCCGGAGACGACATCTTTCGCGCCGGCGGCGGCGCCGACAAGGTCTGGGGCCAGGCCGGGGCCGATACGATTTTTGGCGGCAACGGCAATGACCGCCTGTTCGGCGGCGGCGGCCGCGATGCCCTGTCCGGCAACAAGGGCGCCGACAGGCTGGCGGGCGGGGCAGCCAGCGACAAGCTGTGGGGCCAGGGCGGCGCCGACAAGCTGTTTGGCGATGCCGGCAACGACCGCTTGTGGGGACAGGGCGGCAAGGACGTGCTGAACGGCGGCAAAGGCGGCGACGTGTTGCGTGGCGGCGGTGGCAACGACACGCTGAACGGTGATGCCGGCAGTGACACGCTGTTCGGCGATGCCGGCAAAGACAAGCTGAATGGCGGCGCGGGCAACGACATGATGACCGGCGGTGGTGGCGCCGATATCTTCATCTTCGAAACCACCACCGCCAAGAACCACGACACCATCACCGATTTCCAGAAGGGGGTCGACACGATCCGCGTCAGCGATGGCGACTACCGGCTGGTCAAGACCGGCGGCGATGTGGTGGTGAAATTCGGCGGCGGCAACAGCCTGACGCTCGACGGTGTATCGGGCAAAAAGGCGGTTGCGGCGGCCATCGAAGTGATCGGGGGGACAATGCCCACACCCACCCCAATCGACAGCGACCCGGCGTTGATCTTCGATCTGGGTGGCAAACTCGACAAAAGCCTGAACGAAAGCGCCTATCACGGTGCCGAACGCTGGGCCGCTGCCACCGGGCAGACCTATTCCAGTTTTGAAATCACCTCGGAAGCACAGCGGGATCTCATCCTTCGCCGCTTTAGTGGCAGTGACGTCGAGCCGATCGTGGTGATCGGGCAGGCATATGCCGATTCGCTGAACCGGGAGGCGCCGGCGGCGCCGGACACCAGCTTTGCCATTATCGACGCGGTGGTCGATCAGCCCAATGTCAGCTCCTACAGCTTTGCGATTGGCGAGGTTGCCTATGTCATGGGCGTCATCGCGGCGCTGGCCTCGGAAAGCGGCAAGGTCGGCTTTGTCGGCGGCATGTCCTCGACCCTGATGCAGCGCTATGTGATCGCCTTCGAGCAGGGGGTGATGGCCACCGATCCGCAGGCCGAGGTGATCGCCCACATGACGGGAAGTACACCGGCGGCCTGGAATGACCCGGTCAAGGGCGTCGAGTTGGCCAATCTGCAGATGTCGCAGGGTGTGGATGTGATCTTTACCGCCGCCGGCGGCACCTCGATCGGGGTGTTCCAGGCGGTCGCGGATGCTGACAAGCTGTTCATTTCGGCGGATGCCGATGTTTCCTACCTGCATCCCGACAACGCGCTGACCGCCGCGGTCAAGGAGGTCGGCGCGGTGGTCGAGATGATCTTTGAACAAGGCACCGGCATTGCACCGGGCGAGCACGAACTGGGCTTTGCCGAAAACGCCGTTGCCTATGCCGAGAGCGATCTGATGAATCGCGCGATGACCCGTGCCGCCGATGCGGCGATTGCCGATATTCTGTCGGGCAAGATCGTGATCGACGACCCGTTCGACCTGGCCTGAGCCGCGGCAGGGCCGGCGTCTAGCCGCGCCGCCCCGCCATGGCCTTTGCCGCGTCGCGGCAGGCGTCCTCCAATGCGCGTGGCTTGTGCCGGGCGGCGGCCAGGCTGTCGTC